>CAVKCP010000045.1:0-18853 GCA_963654815.1 Lachnospiraceae bacterium
TCTGACTAACAACAAGCAATTTCTGATTTGGGTGACGCATTGACGAAGTCAGGATTGTTGTTCGGCTGCACCACGACAAAGTATGTGCCCGTGGAGCAGACGCACACGGAATATGTGACGCGGACTGTACGCGACACGGTGGTGCAAGACAGAATTGTGGAGCGCGAGGTGAGCACGGCGGTTGTGCAAACAAGTCATGTGAGAGACTCGGTGGCCACTGTCGTTGACGAGCAGGGTAATGTAAAGCGCACCGACGCTTGGCATTGGAGCGACACACAACGCGACACGCAGACAGAGAAAGTGCTGCGCGATTCACTTGCGGTGCTTAGGAAGCGATGTGATACGCTGGCAGCGTCGGTGAATGACGCGAAGAAAGAAACCGTGGTGGAGAAGCAGGAGCCGTGGCTTGTGCGCACGGCAAAAACATTGCTTGAAGCGGTTGGACTGGCGGCGTTGCTCGGCTTCGGCATATACTGTATATTAAAAAGCTGAAATAATAGGCCGACACGCGCGTTAATACGCGGAATATCAGTATATTTGCATGCGCGATATATATTTATTTTAGGTTTTAGTTTTTGTTTATGTAGAAAGAGTTTTTTCAGGATAAGTCCGCTTGCGAAAGTGGGCTTTTCTTTTTAACCGAAGATGCTTTCGGGTGACACGGATAATGGCTAACTTTGCCGTGTAACTAAACTAAAACGATATGATTATGAAAGACGATGACGGCAATTATGCCATTGCTCCTATTGGCGGCAATGACATCCGCGACTTGGTTGCAGCGTTGATGCGGAAAGGCAACCGCTATTCGCGACGAACACTTAGATTTTTCAGATGGTTCTGCAAGTATGTTCCCGTGCTGCTTATGCTGTTCCACTTTGCAGGCGTGGTGGAGTTGGACTTGCATCCACGCGAAATTTTTGTGCCCGACGGGCAGAATGCCCTGTGCTATTGTTTCGTGTATTTTATGATGTATGTACTGCCGCTTGTGATTGTGCTTGCGAGCAGGTTCTTCTTTCTTTGTTGGATATTCCGCATACCGTTCTTCTATCTATTCGGCGTGAATGCGGTTCATATCACCTACGGCAGCATATTCACCACAGGCGAGATGGTGATGCCACATTATTGCATTATGACTATGACGGTTGTGTTTTATGCCTACGGGCTGACTGAACACTTTTGTAATACCACTTGGCTTTGGCGCAGGATGTTTTCTTGAACTGGTTATGAGAAGAAAGATATTCAACTATTACACAATGGCAATGATGCTGAAATCGTTGTCGGACGCGTGCCTTGAAGCGTGGCACCAGCAACAGAGGGGCGAGAGAGTGACCGCGTGCGGAATGAGCGATGAAGACATTGCGGAGTTGTGCGAAGACTACCTGCCGCACATGATGAACCCGATGATGAGCACCGAGGAAGTGAAAGACAAGCTCCGCATAAGCGACGCGACACTCAACCGCATGGTGGCACGCGGTGAGCTGCCCAACGGGGAGAGCAAAAAGCGCGGCCACACGAGGTATTGGAAGAAATGGGATATACTGCACTATCTTAGGAATAGGAAGAAATAAGGGTCTACAAGCGACTATCTTTTTCACGCCCTATACTTGCTTGCCCGTAGAAGTGCGCGTGTCTACAAGCGTTTTATTCGGGTCTCTGCGCGGATGATAGAGGGTTCTATCATCTTATACGCTTGCGGTTCAGCCGTTTGCAGAATGTGTGAGCGAGTTATGTATGCTTTACACGTTAAAGATTATCTTTGCTGACGTAACCGGTTATGTATGTTGAACCTTAAAAACGGGAACTATGTCAGAAGAAGTAATCAGAACAACGAGCGGATGCGACGCGATGATGGGCGGTTTGCTCGGCGCAATGGCCAACAAAGGCAACGGCATTAATGCCGCGGAGATGATGGCCGCAATGAACAGCAACGGCATGAACAACTGGGCAAACAACCCATTTATCTACCTTGTATTTATGATGATGTTCGGCGGCGGCAACTGGTTTGGCAATCGGAATAACGCCGTGCAGGATGCGGAGATACAGTCGCGCCTCAACCAACTAAGCACGCAGATGCAGGACGGCAACAACACGTCATTGCTCATGGATGCCATTAAGGGTAATGCAGCGGCGGTTGGTCAGTTGGCAAGCAATTTGAACTGCGATTTCAATCAGTTGCAACAGGCCGTATGCGGAGTGCAGTCGGCCATTCAGCAAGTGAGCGGAGCAGTCGGTTACTCGGCAGAGAAGGTAATCAATGCCGCCAACTTGGGCGACTTGAACATCGTGCAACAGTTGAAAGACTGCTGCTGCACTACACAGCAGAACATCGTAAAAATGGGCTACGAAAGTCAGCTTGGGCAGAAGGACATTATCAATGCCATTCAGACACAGACCTTGGCGATGCAGCAGGGACACAACAGTATCACGCAGGAGATATTGCGTAACCTTGCTGCTATCACGGCGCAGAACCAACAGGACAAGTGCGACATCTTGCGGAGCGGCGAGATGAACACCCAGCGCATTGTGGACGTGCTGAACCAGCATTGGCAGGCCGACTTGCAGCAACGCTACAATGACGCACGCCTTGAATTGTCGCAACAACGTCAGAACGCGGAACTTATCGCGGCTTTGAAGACCACGACAACGACCACCACTTAACTTGATTTGGGGGACGTGTTAAGCAATAGCTAAACATCTTAACACGTCCCCCTTTGATAAACCTTAAATTTGCATAGTATGATATTCAGAGATTTAAAGAGCGGCTTTCCTGTCTATCTTTTGGATAGGAATGCGATGAAATACGAGCAGGGCAAGGTAATGGCCGTTGGTCTGCCCCACGCAGACTTGCAGGCAGGGAATTTTGGAAAGATGCTTGTGGACGTGACCATTCAGACGGGCGGCAAGCAGAACACATATTCCGTGTGCGATGCGGAGCAGACGGCGTATGCAGGGAGCCTGCTTATAGCCACAAGCAAGGAGTGTGTGGTGAACGAGGTGCGCGCCATTAATGCGCAGGCCGAAGAAACGCTTGCCAAGGTGTCGGCGGCAGAGGCTACCGTTACTGCGTGCAAGAAATTGCTTGAAGAACTCGACATTGCGTTCAGGGAACGGCAGGAAACCGAGATGCGCTTCCAGCGTATAGACGAGCGTTTCGGAGGTATGGAGAAAAAGATGGATGAGATATTGGCGGCTATCGGGAAAAGGCACAACACAGAGTAAGACAACATAATTTTATTACAAATCGTAAGTATGATTTTAAACACACATAAATCATACTCCAAATGTATGAAAACAAGCGCAAAGGTGTCTGTAAAGTGTCTGCAAACTGTCTGTAAAGTGTCTGTTGACAGGGTTTAATTCATTGTATATTAAGTACAAAGGTGTCTGTAAAGTGTCTGCAAACTGTCTGTAAAGTGTCTGTTCGTATTTGGGCACACAAATTTCAAACTCGCAACCCATACTTTGTTTATACGACTAAAATCTGCTGGAACGGCGCATAAAACGCGATTTTCGTACATTTTACTTTCAGTTTTATAGTAGAAGAATAATTCTGGTGGTTGGAAACGCCCCAAAAAGTGAATATCCCGTGCCCAAAATATTATGTTTTACGAAGGTATAATAACACACCACCCAAACTTTCGTCTTTTTTCTTGATTTTTTTCGTAAAAAGAGAAAAGAAGCAAAAGAGAGAAAATAATAAAATAAATTATATATAGATATTATATTTTCTTTCTTTGCTTCTTTCTTTCTTTTTCTGATTTTTGGCGAATTTTTCGGGAAAAGACAACAACACGGTTTGACGCGATTTTTCCGTGTTAATGTCTTTTAAATTGTTACTCCGCGTTGACGTAGGTTACGATTTTCTTCACGGCTTCATCAATCTTGCGGTTGTCGTAATTGATATACCGGCTTGTGACGTCGCTCCACGCGTGCCCCAGACACAAGGCGATAGTTTCCCGTGGAATGTCGATTTCTGCGGCGAGTGAGGCAAATGTGTACCGAGCAGTGTAGACCGTTATGTTCGGCAATATTGGGGCGTACTCGATTTTTCTCTTTTTGCCGCATTTGTCTTTTACTTTTTGCGTCGGGCCGATTTTGCGCAGCGCGTCGTTCCAGTGATGGGAGAAATCCTTGTAGTTCTTGTAGATGTCGAGCGGGTTAAGGAGCCAGTTTTTCCCGTGGTATTTCTTTATGATTTTATCGGCCTCGTCGGGAACGGGGATGTCGTATAACCTTCCCGTCTTACGGCGGCGGTATCTGATGCGCCCGTTTCTGTAATCGGACTTTTTCAGAGAGAGCAAGTCAACGGTGTTTATTCCGCAGAGGTAGAAGGACAACATGAAGAAGTCACGGTAGATTTCCTGCCACGGTTCTACGGGGTAATCCCGCAAAGTGCGCAATTCGTCGAGCGAGATGTTGTTTATTGCCGTGCGCTCGTTCTTGATTTTGTAGCGGCGAAACGGGTAACGCTCGGTAATTTCGTTGTCGATAGCCCAGTTGAACACAGTGCGCAGGTTGCGCAAGTGAATGGAGAAGCCATTATCCGACATGTGCGCGTTGGCCTTGCGCCAACCGTTGAGCCAGTTGGTATCTACACTGTCAAAAGTGGCCTTGGGGTCATAAGACAAAATTTTTCTTACAGTCGATTCGTAGAGGCCACGGGTGCCGGGCTTTTCTTTTGTTGCGGCAAAGTCGGCCACAAAGTCGGAAAGGACTTTCTTTTTTCTCGGTTCTTTACCTGTAACGAGCACTCTGATTGTCTGCATTACCTGCGATACGGGTTCATTCCCCTTGCGTGTTAGTAGATAGTCATCCACGGCTATCATTTTCCGCGCCAGCGCAAGGGTTTTCGCGCGTGCGCTGGGTTCTTCACTCGGAAATTCGCGTCCTCTCACTTGGGTCTTGGCGAAAAGTCCTGTGTTTACTTTAAATCTTTTGCCGCAATTCTCGAACACCAAAACGACGGGCGACATTCCGTCTTTTCTTACTTTGGTGAGTTCTACATAAGGTCTGTACGTCATAACGTGGTTTTTATGAACGCCACCTTCCTTTGTGGGTTGGAAAAACAGGGTGCGATTTAGGGTGCGATTTTCTCCCTTTTTAGCCCTTTTTAACCCTAAAAAGCACTGTTTTCGGTTAGACTTTAAACGACAAAAGCGGCTCAAAAAGAACCGCTTTTTATTTGTATCTTGTTGAAATTCAAGAGCTTAATCGTAGAGCGGTAAGCGGGGCTCGAACCCGTGACCCCCAGCTTGGGAAGCTAGTGCTCTACCAACTGAGCTATTACCGCGAATGAGCCGATACTCGGACTCGAACCGAGGACCTATTCATTACGAATGAATTGCTCTACCAACTGAGCCATATCGGCAATGTGTCTCCAAAAAGACGGTGCAAAGATATAGCTTTTTTTTCAACAGGCCAAATTTTAATCTTACTTTTTACAATGCGCTTTTATTGCACATTGACACACGGGCGCATCGTGAAGACATGGCTTGATGCCACTTGACGAGAATGCTGCGGCAACTACAAAAAAGACAAGTGCCAGAACCGCTTGAGGCTATGTTGCCCGGTTCTGGCACTTGCTTTTGACATTAGTGCCTCACGGTAGTCATTAGCCGTGGCCGTGGCACGGCATTGCCAAGACTATTTCTTCAGAAAGCTGTCAACCTTCTTAAACCATCGTGTGAGATGGTTGTTGCGTGTGGCCACCACGAATTTGTAGTCTTTCGTGCCGGGATATTTTTCGAGGTCTACCGTATAGCTTTTTTCAGAGGCTTTCACCGTTCCCACTTTCTGCCAGTTGTCGGTGCCGCCGGTGGCAAAGTTGTTGGTTGTCGAGATGTATATCTCGGCATCGCCGTCACATCCTGCAAAAGTGTTCCATTTCAAAATCACCTTGTCGTCGAATGCTGTTGTGGTGAGTCCATATATGTCAGCGCGTCCGAAAAACGGCACTCCGTCCATTTCCCACTCCACGTCACGGGGCAGTTCAAAGTTCAGGTATCGGCATATCGAGGGTGCGATGTCCACCTGCGAGAGGTTGGTGCAGCCCCATTCGTCGTTCATGTCGCGCCAGTTTGTCACCATCCAGATGTCGCGTTCGCCCTCCGATTGTCCGCCATGGTTAAATCCGTGCTCTTCGCGCCCGTGGTCGGTCGTGACTATGATCAGCCACTCCTCGTCAAATTTCTTCTCCCGCCATTTTATGGCATCCCATATTTGCGACAGAAGCCGGTCTTCGCGGGTGAGATAGTTGTGCGAGAACGTGCTGTAACCTGTTATGTGGAAGGCATCGTCGGTGTACCACAGATACACCCAGCTCATGTCGGGTGCATCCTTTTTTATGCATTCGGCGGCGCGTCGGCACACCACCGAGTCGATGTCGTAGACGTGCAACTCAAGCGGTTTGTGCGGAAACCGCAGCGTGTCGAGGTCGTAGCCGTCATACACATAGTCAATCTTCACGTTGCCGGCTTCGGGTTTGCCCTCGCCTATGAGCAGCGTGCGGTTGTCGGCCCAACTCGAGAAGAGTGCCGTTTTCACGTTGCGTTTCTGCGCCTTAGCCATGCGGAAAAGCGACCAATAGTTGTAGTTTGTCTTTATATTAGAGTTGCCCTGCACATTGTGTTTATACATCCATGTGCCTGTGAGAATGTTGGTGTAGCCAATGGCCGATATTGTAGGACTTTGACTTGCGCCCCCTATCTCGCCTCCGGCGTATGCGTCGGCATAGCTGCCCGTTGCGGCTATGTCGAAAATAGTGTTTGGATGCGTCTGGTGCAGAAACTCCCTCGACACGCCGTCCATTATGACATATAGTGCTTTGCGCGTTTTTGCCTGTATGTTCAGGCTGCCTGTGGCCAATATCAAGAACATGGCCAATGTAAGCTTTTTCATCTGCTTATTTGTTATTGTTTTTTAGTGATGTGCAAAAATCAACTTATTCCCACCCGAACAACTGCGGAAGCAGGTTGGGGTTGATGTCGGTTTCATGTTTGGGCACGGGCCGGTAGTAGTCGCGCGGCTCGGTGAATGTGCCCATTGTCTTGGCAGTTTGTATGGTGCCGCTTGTTCCGTTCTTCAGATATACAGTGGCCGAAGCGTCGTCGATAGTGCCCGTTTTGTAATAAACGAGCTTTTCGCCCAAACTATTGCGTTCCTTGTCGGCATCGGCAGGAATTTCCTGCGACGAGGGTATAAGGTAGATGTCGGGTACGCCGTCGCCCGTGAGGTCGAATTTTCCGAGCGAGGGGAAGTACAGACCTTCGGGCACTTGTTCAAGCAACTTGCCTGCATGCCAGCGCATGAGGTCGTCGAAGCGGAAGCCTTCGAATGCCAGTTCCACGCGGCGTTCGCGGCGTATCTCGAGCAACACGGCCGACACTCCGGGATATTTTGCCGCTTCCACGGGGTCGGCAGCAGTTTCTTTCTTCAGATGCGGCATTGCCACACGGTCGCGCAGAAGGTTTACTGTCTTGTCGAGGTCGTCCTGCGTGAGTTCGTTCAGTTCGGCTTTGGCCTCGGCATAGTTCAGCAGAATCTCGGCATAGCGTATTGTCGGGTAGTCGATGCCGAGGTAGTAGTCTTTGTCCTTGCTGTTGGGGAAACCCTTTATCTGGTGATAGCCCGTGAAGTTCTTGTTGAGGTTTTGCACATATATTCCCGATCCCGGAGCATAGTTCATTGTTCCCTTCAGTTCCCATCCCGGGTAGGCCAGAGTCTGCGTCATGCGCGGGTCGCGGTTTTCAAATTCCTCCACAAACGATTTCGTGGCATAACCCGTCTGCTGCGAGTAGTAGCTTCCGTCGCTCATGAGATAAGCCTGCACGAGAGCCTTGGTGGGGCAAGGAATGTAGTTGCCGAACATATAGGCACCCCAGATGCCGTTTTCGGCCACGTTGCGTTCATAGTAGTGTGCCTGTATCATCTCGGGATTTGATGTGAGGTCGCTGCTGTTGAACAGGGCGGCATAGTCGCTTTCGGGATGTCCGGTGGTGTAAAGACTGAAATTACCCGACTGCATTATCTTCTCCGATGCGTCAAGCGACTTCTTTATAAGTGCGTCGGCGGTGGATTCCAGTCCCAGTTCGGAGTGATATTTGCGGTAGGTGCCCTCATACAGAGCCGCACGCGACAGGGCTGCAAGCACTATCCAACGGTCAACAGCGCCTTTTGGCTGTCCGGTCTTTACGTTTTCGGCAGCATACTCATAGTCTTCCATGACGTGCTGCATTACGTCTACGCGCGTGTCGCGTTTGCCATACAGACGTTCATCGTTTGTTGCAAGCACGTGGTCGCACCAGGGCACGTCGGAATACTTCTTCACCATCGACATGTAGAACTCTGCCCTGTAATAACGGGCAATGCCCACATAGTGTGCCATTACATCATCGCCGACGTTGGCTTTCGAGCAGTTGTCGAGAAAGAAGTTTATGTCGTAGAGCCGTTTCCAGTCCCATCCTGCGTCGATAGTGGTTGACGTTGGGTTGGCCGACGACATTATGTTCTTTATCGTCACGTTGTCGGTGGTGGCCTGGTCGTCGGTGCCGGCATCGGCTATATAGCTGTAGTCGGGCGTGTTCACCAGTCCGTAGCAATACAGTTTCAGGTCTTGCTCGCTGTTGAAAAATCCGTTTTGCGTTATCTCGGTCTTGGGGTCACGCTGCATGAAGTCGTCGTTGCAGGCGGTAAGGCACAGCGTGCACGCGGCCATTGCGGCCAGATATGTTATTGTTTTCATATTTTCTCTTTCCTTTTTTGTTTTCAGAATGTCACGTTTACGCCGAACGAGTATTGCCTGTTGAACGGATATACATAGCCGTAGGAGTCGCTTTGCGTCACGGCCTCCGGGTCGAGATACTTCTTCAGTGCGCTTATTTCAAACAAATTGTCGGCACTTGCATACACCCTTATGCGGTTGATGTGCCATCGGTTGGTGATTTTTGCAGGCAGGGTGTAGCCTATTGTCAGGTTTTTCATGCGCAGATAGGCACCGTTGAGCAGATATTTCGTCTGCGGAATGGCGAGTCCCATGGCCGAGGTTGAGCTTGTGCCGAGGTTTTTGTCGGCCAGCCACGACTGAAACACGGGATACATGGCATCGGTGTTGGCGTTGGCCAGTCCGGCGGCAATGTAGCTGTTGGAGTGCTTGGCCATTTCCTCGGGAGAGTCGTCGGTGGCGCGGTAGAAGTCGAAGGCATGCTTCTGGCCTCCCGAATAGGGCTGCTGGTAGAAGCTCCAATACAGATAGCTCAGCGGATAGTAGTCGCGCTTGGCAATGCCCTGCACAAAAGCCTGCACGTCGAATCCGTTCCATTCGGCACTGAGGTTTACTCCGAAGCGCAGGCGCGGCGACGAGTTGCCAATGCGGCTCAGGTCGCCCGGCTTGTCAACGGTAGTGCCTTTGGTTATCATGTGGTCGCCGTCGAGGTCTTTGTATTTAGGCCATCCCTCTACAATGGTAAGCGCGCCCCACGGTATTATCTGCGACTCGTCGAGCGAGGCAATCTCCTCCTTGCTCTTGAAGAAGCCGTCGTTGGTGAGTCCCCATATCTCGCCTATCTCCATGCCTTTGTAATATTGTCCGAGCTTGCGGTCGGGATTGTCAAACCGTGTTATCCACGAACGGTTGTCGCTCAGTACAAAGCGTGCCCCGAAGTTAAGCGGTTTGCCTGCAATGGCCCACTGGTTGTGGTAGGCAAGCGACAGTTCCCAACCGGTGGTTTTCATGTCGGCCGAGTTTTCGTTGGGCTCTGTCGCGCCCAGAATGCCCGGCAGCTCCTTGCCTTTGGTGAGCATTCCGCGCGTGTCGCGGCGGTAGATGTCGAACGAGAGTGTGAGCCTGTTGTTGAAGAAGCCCAAGTCGATGCCGGCATTCACGGTGCGCACCTTCTCCCATGTGTAGTTCTGCGACACGAGGGCAGGCGACGTAACGGTTTGTTGCAGTTTGCCGTCGATGATATACGAACCCGTTTGCGATGCCATTGAAGGAATGTATCCGTATTCAGACACAAGCTGGTTGCCCAGCGAACCGTAGGATGCGCGCAGCTTGAATTGCGACACCACCTTTGTCAAGGGGCGGAAGAACGGCTCCGAATCGACGCGCCATGCTGCCGAACCCGAGGGGAAGAAACCGAAACGCTTGTTCTTGGGGAAACGCGATGTGCCGTCGTAGCGACCGTCGAGCTCGAATATGTAGCGGTCGTTGAAGATGTAGTTCAGGCGGTAGTAAAGTCCGCGTATGGCCCAGTCCTTGTAGGTTTCTTTCACATACTGGTCACCCGAGGAGAGTGCTATTGAGGGCAGCGACGACGAGATAATGTCGTAGCGGTCGGCAGTGAAGTTGTCGTAGCGGTTGTATTCCTGGTTGAAACCGAGCACCGCCGTGACGTTGTGCCGCCCGAACTGCTTGTTGATCGTGCCGTAGAGGTCGAACACATAGTAGTTTTCTGCAGTGCTTCCCTTGTAGGCACGCGATGTTCCTTCCTCGCGCACGTCGTCGGGACCGTAGCCCACGTTGTATTTCGTCTTATACCAGTCGTAGTCTTCGTGCGAGACAACAAACGTGAAGTCGCCGTTTATGGTGAGAAGCCGCTCCCAAAACGACATCTCGGCAGCGAAGGTGCTTTGCAGGCGCGTGTTGGTGGTTTGCTCCTTGCCTCCGTCTACAATCTGTGCGAGAGCCTTTCCAAGGTCGGTGTTGGCCCAAGTGCCGTCGGTGTTCACGTCAACATCGCTCGGCTTGGCATCGTAGAGCGCATCGAGGTTGTAGTAGCTCGGCTTGTTGCGTTTCGTGAGCACAAACGATGTGTTGTTCGACACGTTGATCCAGTCGGCCACCCTATACTTCACCTTGCCGCGGGTGGCATAACGTTTGTAACTGTCGTCGTTGGCTATGCGTGCGAGCACGCCGTCCTCGCCGTCATATCCGGCAGAGAGGTAGAAGTTGGTGCGCTGTGTCTGTCCCGACACCGACACCTGATGGCTCTGCGCAAAGGTGCTGCGGTTGAGGAAATGGCGTGTCCAGTCGCAGTTGCCCATGTAGTCCCACTGAGTGTTGTCGAGCGGGTCGAGCCTTATGGCCGATGTGTTTTGTGGGTCGTCTGATCGTTGCCGTGCCCATTCCAGGCGTTCGTCGCTTGTCACATGGCCCGAGCTCCACGGCGTGTTGAGCACTGCAATGTTTTTCAGTTTGAGATAGATGTAAGGGTCGGAAGTCTTGTCGGTGAGCTGCGAAGGCCGCTTCCACATGAAGTTGTTGTTGTAGTCGATTGTGATGCGGTCGCCCTTGCCCTGCTTGGTGGTTATGAGTATCACGCCGAAAGCCGCGCGTGCGCCGTAGATGGCAGCCGAAGCCGCATCCTTGAGCACCGAAATGCTCTCGATGTCGCCCGGCAGTAGCCGTCCCATCTCCTCAGTATCTGATGCCACACCGTCGATGAGAATGAGCGGCTGACCGCCGTTTATCGATGCTTCGCCGCGTATGTTGAGTGTGGCCTGCTTGCCCGGTTCGCCGCTGGTGAAGTCGATGTTGAGGTTGGGTATCATGCCCTGCAATCCGCGCGACACGTCGGTTATGGGGCGTTTTTCTATTTCTTTCGATGTGAGCTGGTCAACCGCACCCGAAAGGTTCACTTTCTTCTGTGTGCCGTAGCCCACCACTACCACGTCGTTGAGCGTGTGCGTGTCTTTGTCGAGGGCAATTTTAAGGTTCGTGCTTTCCTTCGACATGATGCTCTTCTCGGCAAACCCGAGATAATGTATTGTTAGGCGCGAGTCTCTGTCAACCGAAATAGAGAAATGTCCGTCAATGTCGGTTGTTGTTCCGTTTGCGCTTTCGCTTTCATACACGGTGGCTCCCGTGAGAGGTTCGCCCATGTCGTCAACCACAGTGCCCTCTACTACGATTTTCTTTTGCTTTGGTGTTACAGTCGGTTCGCCTCCATGGTTTTTGCCGGTGGCCGGCGTGGCAGTGAGTGGCAGTGCCGTTGCCGTCATTCCGGCAATGAGGCATGTGCCGGTCAAGATGTTCATCAGTTTCATGCTTTTATCTAAAAGTGTTTGTTGTTCTCACGGCTGCAAAATTACAGTTACACTTTTTTAAATGTTTTAACACGTTATTACGGTCTTGTTAAAACCTTAAATCAGGCTTGAAACATGTGCATCACGGCAGGAGGGGAAGACACATTATTATATAGTGACGACAAAAAAATACACTTTTCCTATGATTTCGGTGCTGTAAAAACACACTTTTCCTACGAAATAACCAAGTAAAAAACACACTTTTCCGATAAATCTTGCTTTTTAATGTACCACGAAACGCATCTTTTTCTTAGATTTCTGCGAATAATAACCCACGAAAGAATATGCCAAGGCATATAAACGCGTTGACGGCGGAAAGGGGCAAATGCTCCTTTCCGCCGTCAACGTTGTGCAGTGGTAGTCTTATTTCCGGTCTTTCAGCAAGTCGCGTATCTCGGTGAGCAGCAACTCTTCTTTTGTGGGTTGCGGTTCGGGAGCGGCGGCTGCCTTGCTTTCCTCTTCTTTTTTTGTCATGCTGGCAAGCTTGTTTATGGCCTTAACGAGCATGAACACACAGAAAGCTATGATTACAAAATCAATGGTGGTTTGAATGAAATTGCCGTAGTTTATCGTGGCGGGTTGCAGTTTCTCCACCCCCATGTCAACCGACGGGAGTGTGAACTTGAGGTCGGTGAAATTCACGCCTCCGATAATCCAACCTATTGGCGGCATTATTATGTCGTCTACTATCGACGACACTATTTTCCCGAATGCGCCTCCGATGATTACACCGACGGCCATGTCGACGGCATTTCCTTTTACCGCGAATGCCTTGAATTCGTTAAGTAATTTGCTCATGTCTTATGGTGTTAATGTTTTGTCGTGTGTCTGTTGTGTGTGCCAGACATGTGCAAATTTACTGATTTTTTGCCGAAAACTGCGCATTGGGGTGCCAAAAGCCCGGCAAATGTGGCCTGTCGGCATATACGGCAAACGAACCAGCTCGCCAAAACCTATAAAATTTTGAGCTGGTTCGTTGTTGTCATGTCATGCAAGCGAGTGCCGCACCACACTGTTGCCGTGCCTTACGGCACTGCCTGCATGTTGTTTTATTTCTTTGATTTCTTTGCAGCTTTGCCGCTTTTCTTCACGGGGTTCATCACGCCCTTGCCTGCTGCCTGCTGGAAGAAGGGCAGGTCTTGCAGGGTCTTGCCTTCTTTCTTCAGGTTCTCGATGAGCTCCACAATCCATCCTGAGTTCCAGGTGGTGCGTCCTTCGAGGCGAGTGCCGCGTGTGCAGTCGGCCCACCATGCATTCATGTCGTTCTTCATGCTCTCAACGCGCTGCGGATACATGGCCGAGAGGTCGTGTTCCTCGTTGCGGTCGGTCATAAGGTTGAAGAGTTCAACCTTGTCGTTCTTGCCCCAGATGCATTTCCAGTCGCCGTCGATAACCGACATGAAACCTGTTTCGGCTGCATAAATCTTGCGCTCAGGCATTGCCTCGTTCTTGGTGAGTGTAGGCACAAGCGACACGCCGTCAACCTTGCGCGGGTTCTTCACACCTGCGAAGTCGAGGAATGTGGGCATGAAGTCGATGAAGTGCATAGGCTCCGATGTCTTGCGGTGTCCCCACATCTTGGGATAGTAGAATATTGCCGGAACACGGCATCCGCCCTCATAGGCACCGCCCTTGAAGCCACGGAAATAGCCGTTGTTGCCAGGATATTTCTCGGCAGCCACCTTCTCGCCACCGTTGTCAGACGTATATATAATTATGGTGTTGTCGAGCACGCCCTGCTCTTTGAGTGTGCGCACAATCTGTCCAACGCCCTCGTCCATGGCCTGCACCATGTCCTGATATACGCGGCGATACTCATCGTCGGTCATGTTCTCGTCGTTGCGGTAGGGGCAGGCATCGTCGGTGCGCAGAGCCGGGTCGTTGGGACCCTGCATAGGCACATGCACTGCATTTTCAGAAACCATGAGGAAGAAGGGTTTCTTCTCCTTCACCGACTCCTTGATGAACTCAACCGAGTGTTTGTTTATAAGATATGTGACATAGCCCGGTTCGTCTTCGCGTTTCTTGCCGTTCCACCAGTCAATCTCGTGAACGGTGTTGTAGTGCGACTGGAAGTCGATGTTGCCCATGGTGTAGCCGTGCCATACGTCCCAACCGTGGTTGAGCGGGTTGAACTTGATGTCCTGTCCCAAGTGCCATTTACCTATAAGACCGGTGTGATAGCCTGCATCGCGCAGCAGTCCGGCAAACGTCGGGTTGACAGCGGGGTCGAGTCCGTCCATGGGGTCAACCTCCGAATAAATGTGGTTGAGTCCTGCGCGCTGCGAGTAGCGGCCTGTCATAAGGCACACGCGCGATGTGGAACTGAGCGGTGTGGCGCGGAAGTTGTCGCACACGATGCCGTTTTCGGCAAGGAAGTCGATGTTGGGGCTGGGAATTTGGTTGCCACCGTAGGCATGAATTCCAGAGAATCCCATGTCGTCGGCAAGCACAAACACGATGTTGGGGTGATTGGGGTCATTTTGCGCCTGTGCCATGCATCCGATTGACGCAAGCAGCGGAATTGTTAAAAGTCTTTTGTCCATAGTAGGAATTGATTTAAATGTTTAAGATAAAAAGTGTGTCCTTTTCTGCTTGCAAAGTTACCTTCAATATATACAGTCCACTTTCTGCACCATGCAAAGTGCTTGCTTTTTCGGTCAGAAAATGTTTTCTTTTCGCCCAAAAATTTTTGTTTTTGCGTAAAGAAGCTTTTGAAAATGCGTATCTTTGCCACTGCGGTGCACAGGCCGCAAGAATTTTATAAAAACAATAACAACAATCTGCAAACTTATGGGAATGCTTGACGCTATAAGAAATGTCTACTCACATTATTTCACCATACGGGGCAGAGCCACCCGTTCTGAGTTTTGGTGGTTTCAATTATATTTATGGTTGGCCTTTATTGCCATTGCCGCAGTAGGCGTGGCGGTGAGTGTGGTTTATGAGTTGGAGGATGGTTATGCGTTTTTTGCAATCGGACTTTTTTATTTGTTCAATTTCATTCCGAACTTTACCGTTCTTGTGCGGCGGCTGCACGACTCGTCAAAATCGGGTTGGTGGGTGTTGCTGGTGCTTCTCAACGGACCGGGAATCATTGTGCTTTTCATCTTCACCATGTTGCAAAGTGAGGCCGACAACAAATACGGGCAAGCCCCTTGGAATACGGGAATAATGTTGGATGTGTGAATTATTGGTAGCAGGTGAAATATTAACAACGGGTAAGTCCCGTAGGGACGACATATTACAGCGCAGGGGCTTGCCCCTGCGTTAATGGATTTCAATAATTTTGCCCCTGTAAGGGGCGCATAATTCATTGTGTGATTGAAACATGCGCCACTTACAGGGGCAAAAGACAGAGATGTAACAGATAGGGGCAAGCCCCTATCCTATATTATGCGCCCCTTTCAGGGGCAATGGAAATTATTCTCCATCACACCGACATTTGCTTCTGCCTGTGCGTTGGCGGGGGATTTTATATTGTGTATGCCTGCTTATTTCTTGTCGCCCACGAATTGCAGCAGATAGAGGTTGCGGTTTTCTGCTGCCGCATCATATTCCTCGTGCGAGTTGACATCGAGGATGAGCTGCGTGGGCTTTTCCTTACCGTTTATGGGAGTCCATGTGGCCAGTCCGAGTCCGTTGGGGTTGCCGGTCTTTATGAAATTGGCGTAGTAGTTGATGAACTGCGCCGACACGGCGTAGTCGTCGGGTTGCCAATCGTAGACGCGGTTGGTGGGCAGGTTGCCCATTGCATATTCGATGTCGGCCGAATGCACGGCTCCGTTGAACACGTCAGATGACGGGGCAGCACTCACCTTGCCGTCGCCTTTCTGCACACCGCCTGCCAGTCCGGCCACCATGCCTTGCTCGCGCATGGCAGGACGCGGGTGGGCGTAGTAGTAGCGGTAGACGGGTTGGCCTGAGGTTTTGGCGTGCTTGTAGCCGAAGAGCCATGTGCCGTAGGCTATGAACTGGTCGGAAGCGAAGTCAACACCGGGTTTTCCCATAACGTCGGCATCTTTCTCTATGCCATACATGTGCATCACCTCCTGCGCCTTGTCGCCGTAGAGTTGTTCGAATGCCGGGCGAATGCCTGCAACGGTGGCCTCATTGCCGCGCAAGACAAACTGCGGAGTCATCTCCATTGAGTTGCGGCCTATGAGCAGCGGCACCTTGTGCTGATGTCCTTTGTCATAAGCCTCATCAGGACTTTCGGTGCAGAAATAGCCGTCGATGCAGAGCGGCGGTATGCTTTCTGTGACGGTCTTTGCAAGCAGTTCGTCGGCACTCATGGCCCGAGCCTGCTTTATGTTTTTTATGCCGAGCTTCTTAAGTTTTGCCACTCCGGCTGCCTCGGCCTCCTTGAGCGTGAGGCAAATGCGTCCGCACTGCGCTCCCGACGATGCCATGGCACGGGTTATCATGCCGCTTGTGAGCGGCGAAGTGAGTTGCACGCTCACCGACATCGAACCTGCCGACTCGCCGACAATGGTTATCTGCTTGGGGTCGCCGCCGAAAGCCGCGATGTTTTCATACACCCATTTTATGGCTGCTGCCTGATCCATGTAGCCGTAGTTGCCCGAACCTTTGTAGGATGTTTCCTTTGAAAGTTCGGGATGCGACAGAAAACCGAAGATGCCTTCGCGGTAGTTGGCCGTGACGGCCACTATGCCGTGGCGTGCCATTGAGGCTCCGGCATAGCGCGGTTCGCTGCCCGACCCTGCAATAAGTCCGCCGCCGTTGAAATATATCACCACGGGCAGAGCCTCGCGCATGGTCTTGGCGGGAGTCCACACATTAAGATAAAGACAGTCTTCGCTCTTCTTCTGTGCCTTGAAATCCATGTCGCCGAAGGGGTTGCCCTGCATAGGGTCGTCGCCAAACTCCTTGGCACTGCGCACTCCCTGCCACGGCGTTACGGGCTGCGGAGCACGCCAACGGTTGTCGCCCACGGGCGGAGCGGCAAAGGGAATGCCCTTGAACACTGCGAGTCCCGACTCGCTCACTCCCTCAAGCACGCCGTAACGCGTGGTGACTCTCGGGGCAATCTGTGCAGCGGCGGCAACGGTTGCGAGTGCCACCACTATAAACAACAAAAATTTTCTCATGCTTTTATGTCTTGTTTTTGGTAAGTCAGTGCCGTCAGTGCCGTTGGGTGCGGCTGCGTTCTATCTCATCGACATGCTGCATTACGTTGGCCGGCGGACGATGGTTGTCGAGTTCGTGCTTCATAAAGTCCATGTAGGGGGCCACATGCTCGAAGTATTTTTTATAGCCACGGCATAGGTAGTTCATGCCGGGATTGCCATACTTGTCAGTCACAAAGCGGTTTTTGGGGCACTCGCCGTGGCATGCAAACTCCCACGGGCATTGCAGACACTCCAACGGCAGCGACTTGTGCTTGAGCAGACTGAACCGTTGTTGCTGCTCGCCGTAGAGCATTTCGGTGATTGACTTGTCGTGGATGTTGCCGAGACGGTATTCGGGAAACACGAAATGGTCGCACGAGTAGACATCGCCGTTGAACTCCATCACTCCGGCGTGTCCGCACTCCTTGGCATAGACGCAGATGCCCGGAGTTTCGCCCGCCCAGTTGGCAAGGGTGCAGTCGAATATCTCCACATAGGTCTGCGCCACGTCGTGCCGCACCCACTCGTCGAATATTGCGCACAGAAAATCGCCCCACTGCTCGGGTGTCACCGAGAAATCGGCGAGCGGAGAGTCGGCGGCATCGGTGAGAGTAGCCAGTTTGCGCCCGTCGGCATGATCTACCATGCGCTCTACAATTGGCGTGACCTGCAGGTAGCGGCATCCGTTTTCTTTGAAGAAATGATAGAAATCGAGCGGATAGTCGGCATTGAAATCATTCACAACGGCCAGGGCGTTCCACTCCACGCCGTGCTTCTTGAGCAGTTTTATGCCGTTCATCACCTTCGTCCACGACGGTGCTCCGCTTGCCGTGCGGCGGTATTCGTCGTGAAACTCCTGCGGGCCGTCGATAGACACTCCCACGAGCCAGTTGTTTTCTTTTAGGAATTCGCACCACTCATCGGTGAGCAGTGTGCCGTTGGTTTGTATGGTGTTGGCTATGCGCCGCCCCCGGGCATATTTCTTTTGCAGCTCTATTGCCTTGCGGAAAAACGAGAGCGGGCGCATCAAGGTCTCGCCGCCATGCCATGTAAAGAGCACGTCGTTCATTGTCTGTGCCTCGATATACTCCTTGGTGAAACGCTCGAGCATTTCTTCTGACAGCACGCGTGTGGGCGTGTTTTGGTAGAGTTTCGATTTTTCGAGATAGTAGCAGTATTTGCACCTCAGATTGCACGACGCGCCCACCGGTTTGAGCATGACATAGAGCGGGCGTGAAAATGGTGAGATAGTGTTCATAATGTTTGCCGTAGTTGTTCGGGTAAATTGTTTTATGCAAAGTTAGCTCTTTTTTGTCTGACGTGCTTTGTTCTATGGTTATTTAGTGTTTACAAATGGTGCAGCAGGTTTTCTTTTTCTTAAAAAAGTTTTTGTTTTTGTGCAATTAAGCAATGTTTCAAAATATTGGTGTCCGGTAAAAACTTAGTAACTGGAAAGTCACGTAGTGACGACAGATTATAGCGCAGGGGCTTGCCCCTGCGTTTATTATTTTCAACAAATTTGCCCCTGTATGGGGCGCATATTTCAATATCACAATGAATTATGCGCCCCATACAGGGGCAAAAGTCGGTGTGCTTTGATAGATAGGGGCAAGCCCCTATCCTATAATATGCGCCCCTTT
>CAVKCP010000046.1:0-17968 GCA_963654815.1 Lachnospiraceae bacterium
ACCGTCTAAAAATACAGGGCAAACTTGCGCAACTTATTTTTTGAACATTACTAAGTAATGAAAAAAACTAAATCAATGCTTGCAGTTTTTTCCATTTTTGCTTAACTTTGCAGCGTCTGCAACATGTAAGACTGCATGGATGCACTCTTGCAATACACTGCGACACTCAAAGAAACCAATTCCAAATGCCGGAAATGTTGTCACGATTGGCCAGAACAGCGTTGGTCGCCATTCTTCTTTCGTTCGCGTTTGCACCTGTTTCCGGAGGGGCAAACAAAAAGTTCACGCTCGTCATAGATGCCGGACACGGCGGAAAGGACACCGGTGCCCCGGGCACCTACTCGAATGAAAAAAACATCAACCTGAATGTTGCCTTGGCTTTCGGGGGCTATGTGGAACGCAACTGCCCCGATGTGCGTGTGGTCTACACGCGCCGCAAGGATGTGTTCATACCGCTTTATGAGCGCGCCGAGATAGCAAACCGCAACAAAGCCGACCTCTTTATCTCGGTACACACCAATGCCTTGAAGGGATCGTCAAGCACACGCGGATTTGAAACCTACACCCTTGGCGACGGAAGCTCACATGCCACCAAGACAAACCTTGAGGTGGCAAAGCGCGAGAACTCGGTGATATTGCTCGAAAAAGACTATCGACAGCATTACGTAGGGTTTGACCCGAACTCGCCCGAGAGCAACATTATGTTTGAATTTGTGCAGGACAGAAACCTTACGAAAAGCATTGAGTTTGCCAAAATGCTGCAAAAGAATGTCTGCAAATTGGCCAATCGCCCCGACAAAGGCGTGCACCAGCAGAACTTGGCGGTGCTGAGGCTTACGTCGATGCCTGCCTGTCTTATAGAACTGGGCTTCATCACCACACCCGACGAGGAACGCCTGCTCAACGATGCTGCACAGATTGACTTGATAAGCAAGGGACTTTACAATGCGTTTGTGGAGTATAAAAACAAAAACGACAATACGCTCGTAGTGCCTTACAAGACCGAGAGTGCACCGGTAACAGCCGTTTCAAACAACGACGACGTTTCCGGCAACAGCGTGGGTGACGTTTCAGCAACCGCTACCGGCGACTCTCTTGGCGACGGCGCGGCACGAAAAGCCGACAATGAAACCAAAACTGCGCCAGTGGGCCGCAAGCAACCGGTAAAACGCGAAGTAAAAACAAAAACTGCACAGAAAACTACGGGCAGTGTTGACCAGTCGCGCCCGGTGTTTAAAATACAGATAATGGCAAGCAGCAAGAAACTGCGTGACGGCGACGCAAGCTTCAAAGGACTCGCTGGCTGCGAATCGTTTGAGGAAAACGGTCTTGTGAAATACACCTATGGTGCATCAAACAACTACAACGAGATATATCGCATGCACCGCGAAGTAGCCGAAAAATTCCCCGGGGCGTTTATCATCGCCTTTAAAAACGGGCAGAAAATGAACGTGAACGAAGGCATACGCGAGTTTAAACAAAACAGAAACAAATAAACAACAATATGAAAATATTCACCAAAGAGGTAAAAATCGCACTCGTGGCAATAGCCGGTGTGGTAATATTGTTCTTCGGAATGAACTTCTTGAAAGGGCTTAGCCTTTTTTCTACAAGCACAGATTATTATGTTGATTTCAAGGATGTCAGCGGCCTGTCTTCGTCGTGTCCGATTTATGCCGACGGCTATAAGGTGGGCACAGTGAAAGACATTGTATATGGCTATGGCGATGCAAAACCCACAAAAGTGTTGATTGCCGTTGACAAGGAAATGCGTATTCCCGTAGGAAGCTCGGCAGAAATCGTGAGCGACATGATGGGCAACGTGAAGGTGAACCTTCTGCTTGCCAACAATCCACGTTCGAAAGTTGAGCCGGGCGGCACCATCGTGGGCGGCATCAGCGACGGCGCAATGGGACAGATTTCGGAGATGTTGCCCGCAGTGCAGGCAATGTTGCCAAAGCTCGACAGCATACTCGGCAGTCTGAACACGCTTCTTGCCGACCCGTCAATAGCACAGTCGCTGCACAATGTGCACACCATTACCGAGAATCTTACCGTTTCAACAAGTCAGCTCAACAAGCTCATGGGCACGCTCAACAGCGGTGCTCCTGCTCTGATGGCAAAGGCCAACGGCGTGCTCGACAATACCGACAAGTTCACGGCAAACCTTGCTGCTCTCGATTTGCAGACTACAAAGCAGGAAATCGACCAGACACTTGCCAACGTACAGCAGCTTACCGACAAGCTGAACGGAAACCAGGGCACACTCGGACTTCTGATGAACGACGCGTCATTATACAACAATCTCACTGCAACAATGCGTGATGCCGACTCGCTTGTGGTAAATCTCAAGCAGCATCCAAAACGCTATGTGCACTTCTCTCTGTTCGGTAAGAAAGACAAGTGAGCCTTGCTTTAAAAGTGAAAGCACTGCTTTTGCGTAAATTAGAATTAGTATAAATAATAAATATTATTTGTTTCACGGCTTCGGATAAACTCCGGGGCCGTTTCTGTCTTAATCTGTTACAACGGTTACAACAATGTTTCACCGAGTTGATATGATATTCTGTTTGTTGTGTATAACATATTTATAGACAAATGGTTATATCTATTTTGACGACGATTTGTCTGCCGTTAAATTCTATATTTGCTAAGTGGCGGCATATAAGCACATTAAAGAAACGTCAAAACCAAATAGAATAGATTAGATTTGTCAGATACAAAAAATATTGTTACTTTTGCAGCAAATTTCAAAATAACGAAGGTTTTAGATATTCAATCGCTTATTCAAATCTGGTAAATGAAAGGAAATCCTAATGCGACTTGGGAGGAATGTCTTGCGCTCATACGTGAGAACGTTTCCGAACAGCAATACAACGCATGGTTTAAAGTAATCGACTTTGAGTCCTTTGACAAGGACACGAAGACGGTTCTCGTGCGTGTACCCAGTCCTTTCGTTTATGAATATCTCGAAGCCAACTATGTTTCGCTGCTCCGCACAGTGCTCACCCGCGTTTACGGTGAGGGTGTGAAGCTCACATACAGGGTAGTTACCGACAGTGAGCACAAGAAAACTGTGGATATGGAAGGCGACGAACCTGCCGAAGCCGACATCAAGCCGCGCGCCAAGACACGCGCCAACGAGTCGCCGACAGTGCTCGACTGCGCCATGCCGCAGCAAATCGACTCGCAGCTTAACCCGCAGCTCACTTTTAAAAACTATATAGAAGGTAACAGCAATAAGCTACCGCGCACCATTGGACAGACCATTGCCGAGCATCCGCAGAATTCGCAGTTCAACCCGTTCTTCGTGTTTGGTCCGTCGGGATGCGGCAAAACGCATCTCATCAATGCCATAGGTGTGCATGTGAAAAGCCTCTATCCGCAGAAACGTGTGCTCTATATCAGTGCGCGCTTGTTCGAGGTGCAGTACACCAACGCCGTGCGCCGCAACACAATCAACGACTTCATACTCTTCTATCAGACTATCGACGTGCTGATTGTTGACGATATACAGGAATGGGAAGACAAGACGGGAACGCAAAACACTTTCTTCCATATCTTCAACCACTTGTTCCGCAACGGCAAGCGCATCATTCTTGCGAGCGACCGGCCTCCTGTAGCACTGAAAGGAATGAACGAACGTCTTTTGACGCGTTTCTCTGGCGGACTTATCGCCGAGCTTGAGAAACCCAACGTGCAGCTTTGTGCCGACATTCTGCGTAGCATGATACATCACGATGGTCTTAGCATTCCAGATGGAGTGATTGACTATATCGCCTCGACAGCCAACGGAAGCGTGCGCGATTTGCATGGGGTGATAAACTCGCTTATGGCTTATAGCGTGGTTTACAACTGCGACATCGACATAAGTTTTGCCGAGCGTGTGCTTAAACGGTCGGTGAAAGTCGACAAGGAACCGCTTACAATCGACAATATCATTGAACGGGTTTGCAACCATTATAATGTTACTCCGGCAAACATAAACGGGCGGAGCCGCAAGAAAGACTATGTTACGGCGCGTCAGGTGTCGATATATCTGGCACAGAAATACACCAAAATGCCGGCGAGCCGCATAGGACGACTTGTGGGAGGACGCGACCATTCAACTGTGATATACAGCTGCAACCAGGTGGAACAGCGTATAAAATTCGACAAGAAATTCTCAAGCGAGATAACCAGCATAGAGAATTCGTTCAACATGAAGGGCTGATAGGCGCCTGCACGAAGCTGCCTGTTTCATTGATTAACTTTCGCCATTGGTTTGCCGCGTATGCAATATTTTGGAACAAATAGTTGCAAAAGACTGTTTTTATTATTACTTTTGCCATTGGATACGACATCGGAATAAAACAAAAAACATACATACATGTTATGAAAAATATCGAATGGTCAGAACTGTCTTTTGGCTATATGCCAACCGACTACAACGTGCGTTGCTGCTATCGCGACGGAAAATGGGGCGAAATAGAAGTATGCTCCGATGAATACTTGAAGTTGCACATGGCGGCAACATGCCTTCACTATGGTCAGGAAGCCTTTGAAGGACTCAAAGCTTACCGTTGCCCCGACGGCAAGGTGCGTGTGTTCAGAATGGACGAGAACGCCAAGCGCCTGCAAAGCACTTGCCGCGGAATTATGATGCCCGAGGTGCCTACCGAGCTTTTCGAGGAGATGGTGAAGAAAGTGGTGCGCCTTAACCAGGAATATGTACCCACATACGAGAGCGGAGCCACTCTTTATGTACGTCCATTGCTTATCGGAACGTCGGCACAGGTGGGTGTGCATCCTTCCACAGAATATATGTTCCTTATATTCGTAACACCGGTAGGCCCGTATTTCAAGGGTGGTTTCTCTACAAATCCCTATGTCATCATACGCGACTACGACCGTTCTGCTCCTCTCGGAACAGGCATCTACAAGGTGGGTGGAAACTATGCTGCATCGCTGAAAGCCAACCATATTGCCCATGAGAAGGGCTATGCGTGCGAGTTCTACCTCGACGCCAAGGAGAAAAAATACATGGACGAGTGCGGAGCCGCTAATTTTTTCGGCATAAAGAACAATACTTATGTCACTCCGAAATCCACGTCAATTCTCCCAAGCATAACCAACAAGAGCCTCATGCAGCTTGCTACCGACTATGGAATGACCGTTGAACGCCGTCAGATTCCAGAGGAAGAGCTGGCCACCTTTGAGGAGGCTGGAGCCTGCGGAACAGCTGCTGTGATAAGCCCCATATCTTACATCGACGACCTTGACACTGGCGTGCGCTACACGTTCAGCGAGGATGGCAAGCCGGGTCCGGTGTCAACGAAACTCTACAACCATTTGCGTGCCATACAATATGGCATAGAGGAAGACGTACACGGGTGGACTACCGTGGTAATCGAATGACACTAGAAATAACAAACCAATAATGAACGGGGCGCGTGGCTGACAATCTTAGGCACGCGCCTCGTTGCTTTTGCGCATAAGGCAGGGCTTGTTTGCCGACGCACTGTCTGTTGGGAACGTTTTTCGCACAAATGCTTTCACAGGTTTAAAAGTTTCAGTAACTTTGCCGTCCCATAACGACATAACCCAAAACTATGAGCAAAGGAAAACTGGCGAAGTTCGCCGACATGGAGAAATATGAGAATGTGTTCCAATATCCATATTCCGTAATCGACAACGTGCCGTTCGAAATGAAAGGCAAGTGGCGCGAGGAATATTTCGGAAACGACAATCCCATTGTGCTCGAGCTGGGTTGCGGTCGCGGCGAATACACCGTTGGATTGGCCAGGATGTACCCGGATGTGAATTTTATAGGAGTCGATATCAAGGGCGCACGCATGTGGAGCGGAGCTACCGCAGCCCTTGCCGAAGGACTGCACAATGTGGCGTTTCTGCGCACCAACATCGAGATTATCGACCGCTTTTTCGCTCCCGGTGAGGTGCAGGAAATATGGCTCACGTTCAGCGACCCGCAGATGAAGAATCCGCGCAAGCGTCTGTCGAGCACTTACTTTATGAATCGATACCGCCGTTTCCTCACCGATGGAGGGACAATACACCTGAAAACCGATTCAAACTTTCTGTTCACCTACACCAAATACATGGTGAACCGCAACGGTTTGCCAGTGCTTTTCTGCACCGACGACCTCTACCACACCGACGGTCTCGATGATCTTACGGCACAGATACTCGGTATCAAGACTTATTATGAGAGCCAGTGGATAGAACGCGGGTTGAACATAAAATACATGAAGTTCTCACTGCCGCACGCAGGAGAACTGGCCGAGCCTGATGTCGAGATACCTCTCGACGACTACCGCAGCTATCACCGCACGAAACGGAGCACTCTTGATGTGGCGAAATAACTGCCGTTACCTGATTACGACAACAAAACATTATTACAATGACATTATATCCGAAACTCATAACCGATGCCCTCGCCACCGTGGTATATCCAGGTACGAAGAAAAATCTCGTGGAGGGCGACATGGTTGCCGACGACATACGCATCGACGGGATGTCTGTTTCTTTTACACTTATATTCCCACGCGACACCGATCCGTTCTTGAAATCAACATTGAAAGCCGCCGAGGCGGCCATACACTATCACGTTTCAAAAGAAGTGGAAGTCACCATAAAAACCGAGTTTCGCTCAAAGCCGCGTCCAGAGGTGGGCAAACTGCTTCCCGGTGTGAAGAACGTGATAGCCGTAAGTTCGGGTAAAGGTGGAGTGGGCAAGAGCACTGTCGCCGCCAATCTCGCCATATCTCTCGCCAAACTGGGGTATAAGGTTGGATTGCTCGACACCGATATATTCGGTCCTTCGGTGCCCAAAATGTTCGGAGTGGAGAATGCCCGCCCCTATGCGGTAAAGAAAGACGGCCGCGACTTGATAGAGCCTGTCGAGAAGTATGGCGTGAATTTGCTCAGTATAGGCTTTTTCGTCAATCCCGACACGGCAACCTTGTGGCGCGGAGGCATGGCGAGCAACGCCCTGAAACAGCTTATTGCCGATGCCGACTGGGGCGAACTCGACTATTTCGTGCTCGACACTCCTCCTGGAACAAGCGACATCCACCTCACGTTGTTGCAGACTCTCGCTATCACCGGTGCGGTGATTGTGAGCACTCCGCAGGCTGTTGCGCTTGCAGATGCACGCAAAGGCATCGACATGTACAGCAACGACAAAGTGAATGTGCCCATTCTCGGACTTGTGGAGAATATGGCATGGTTTACACCTGCCGAGTTGCCCGAAAACAAATACTATATCTTCGGCAAGGACGGATGCCGTAACCTCGCCAATGAAATGGGTGTTCCGTTGCTCGCACAGATACCGCTTGTGCAGGGAATATGCGAAAGTGGCGACGATGGCAAGCCTGCCGCGCTCGACAGTAGTTCGGTAACAGGTCTTGCATTCATCAACCTTGCGCAGGCAGTGGTTACTGTGGTCAACCGCCGCAACAAGGAGATGGATGCAACAAAAATAGTGGAAGTGACCCAACATTGACACATGCCACAAAAGTGGCAACTCTTTTTGACTATAGAACATGCCGGTTCAGGCGAGTGCAAAGGGCACTCTCTGAACCGGCATGTTCGTTTTCTTTTGCCACTATCTTCGCTTTGCGGCAATGCCGATGTATGGCATCGTCTGTCATGTTGGGTAATGTTTCCGTTCGTGCCAGGACATCATTCGAATGCTAACAAACGTTATGTTGTTGAAAGTATTGCTTGTTGTTCGGATTATATTATGTATCTTTGCAGAAATTCACCGCTACGGCCGATATGTACCGTATGTGTAAATGTAAAAACCTAAAACGATAACAAATAGAATTATGAGCAAACTTATAGAACCGGAACATTATCATGCCCTTCTCGACATGCGTCAGACCGAGCAGGGCATAAAGCTTATAAAGGAATTTTTCCAGCAAAACCTGTCCACCGAGCTGCGCCTGCGCCGCGTCACTGCACCGTTGTTTGTGCTTCGTGGACTTGGAATCAACGATGACTTGAACGGAACTGAGCGTCCGGTTACATTCCCTATAAAAGATTTGGGCGAAGCTAAAGCCGAGGTAGTGCACTCGCTTGCAAAATGGAAGAGGCTTACGCTCGCAGAGTATGGCATTGAACCTGGGTATGGAGTCTATACCGATATGAATGCCATTCGTGCCGACGAGGAACTCGATAACCTGCATTCTCTGTATGTAGACCAGTGGGACTGGGAGGCAGTGATAACTCGTGAGCAGCGCACGCTTACTTTTTTGCGCGACATTGTGGAGCGCATTTATGCTGCAATACGCCGCACCGAGTATCTCACATGCGAAACCTATGGCAATATAAAGCCGTTTCTGCCCGAGAAAATACATTTCGTGCATAGCGAAGACTTGCTTGCCATGTATCCCGACATGACCCCGAAAGAACGCGAAGATGCCATCTGCCGCAAGTATGGGGCGGTGTTTGTAATTGGCATCGGCGGCAAGTTGGCCGACGGAACCAAGCACGACGGGCGCGCCCCCGACTATGACGATTGGTCAACCATAGCTCCCGAAAACGGGAAAGCAGGCCTTAACGGCGACATCCTTATATGGTATCCCGTGTTAGGACGATCGTTTGAACTTTCGTCGATGGGCATTCGCGTCGACCGTGAGGCCTTGCTACGCCAGTTGGCAGAGGAAGGCGAGGAGAACCGCAGTCAGTTGTATTTCCATAAACGTCTGCTTGACGGCACTCTTCCTTTGAGTGTCGGCGGTGGAATAGGGCAGAGCCGTCTGTGCATGGTGCTGCTGCACAAGGCGCACATAGGCGAAATACAGGCAAGCATCTGGCCTGAAGAGATGCGCCGCAGATGCAAGGAGTTGGGCATGCCGCTCATCTGATGCGTCTCGGTAAGCACTCTTATAGAACCCACCTTAAAGGAAAACAAAGCGCAATGTACAATACCAAAAAAGTCCTGGCAACCTGCTTGCTGGTAATGGCAGGCGGAATCCGCATGCTTGCAGGCAGTGACGAACTGACGATGATAGTAGGCACATACACCGACGAAAGCCCTTCAGACGGCATTTACATTTACCGTTTCAACCAGCATTCGGGTGCATCGCGGATGGTGGGCGACGTGCATGCAGGCAATCCTTCGTTTCTTGTAGTTAACGACGACGGCAATCGGGTGTATGCGGTCAACGAATATGATGACGGACGGCAGGGCGTGGAGGCTTTCAGTCTTGATGCGGCAGCCGGAAAAATGAAGCCGTTGGGTTTCCAAAAATGCGGAACCCAGGCCACACGTGTAGGAAACATGATGCCTGGTGCGGCTCCATGCAATGTGTTGTTGTATGATGGACATGTGGTGACATCCAACTACAATGGAGGCGACATATCGGTGTTCCCCGTTGACAGTGAAGGCGTTGTTGCTCCCGAAACGCAGTATTTCGACATGTATAGAGAGCAAAACGGTGTGGCATCGCACATACATTGCTGCCAAATTACCGCTGATCACAGGTATATGCTTGCCAATGATTTGGGCAACGACTGTATTTGGCGTTTCTCGGTGGGCGGCGATAAGGAGTTCCTTTCAAATCCCGTTGTAGCTTATCAGGCTCCCAAAGGCACCGGGCCGAGGCATCTCGTGTTCAACCGCGAGGGCGATATTGCCTATCTTGTGGGTGAACTTGACGGTAGCGTGACCGTGTTGGCCTACAATGACGGAACGTTGCGTGAGCTGCAGCGCATACAGGCATCGAAGACACGCACAACGGGAAGTGCCGACATACACTTGTCGCCCGACGGACGGTTTTTGTATGCGTCACACAGACTTACCGACGAAGGATTGTCAATATTTGCGGTTGACCGGCATTCGGGACTGCTCACAAAGGTGGGATTTCAGTCCACTGCAGCCCATCCGCGTAATTTTGCCGTCACGGCCAACGGCCGTTTCGTGCTTGTGGCATGCCGCGACAGCAATGTCATCCAGGTTTACAGGCGAAACCGAAGAACCGGGCTGCTTGTCAATACAGGTAAAAACATAACCATAGGAAAGCCCGTGTGCGTGCAATTCGTAGGCAAATGATGTCGGCAACAACGGCTTCGTAGCTCGGCATCAAACGGTTGTTTGATGAAGCGTAAAGTCTTAGAAAAAAAAACTAAAGCGGGAAGGAAGCCTTTTGGCTCCCTTCCCGCTTTAGTTTTAGGGCTTGCAATGCAAGGTGGTGTGTGTTAGTGTCATACAAGTTCGAGCTTGAGTGCATCGCAAAACTTGCGTGCTTCGTGGTTTTGCATCAGTTCGTCAAACACCTCTTTCTTTGTTTTCCGTTTTGCAATTTCATCGGCTCTGGCCAAACGCATCGTCAGTTTTATGTGCCCATTGTGCAAGGCCACGGCCAATGTTTTGCGTATGCGCCCTGCAATGGCATTCATTTCGTTGAGCAGCATCTCGTTGTCGGCGAGTATTTCAATCTCGGGCATCGACGTGATGCGCGGCTTCGTGTTTTTCATTCTCGACGCGAGAGCCACCATTTTCGTAGGCATTCGGTTGCACATGGCCAGCCATTGCAGTTCGAGAAAGTCTTGTGTGAAATCCTCGTTTTCGTCTTTGTTGGTCACTTCAACGTCGCTCACCGCCTGTTTCTCGGCTTTGCGGTTGAGCGAGGCGAATGTTATTCCAATGTTTGAAAGCTTCACCCGTTCGCGCACCACTGGCTTTTCGGTGGCCGCAGCCGTTTGTGCCGACGGCACGGCGTGTGCTTGTGGGGCATGGGTTGTAGTCTTTTCTGCTGTGGAAGATTGTTGCGCCGCAGCGCCGTTGGCGGTGCTGTTTGCGGAGAGAGCCACCTGCGGGGCCTCTGTGTTCCGGGGCATCGTCAACAATTTAAACAGGGTTTTCAGTCGTTTGGGGCTACGCCCCGCGCCTGCGCTGTCGTCGTCTGGCTGTGTTATCTGCGCCACCTGTATTAGCGTGAGTTCCACGAGCAGACGCTTGTTGCTGCTCTGTCGGTAGCCAAGGTCGCACTGGTTCATTATGCGCAGAGCCTTGTATAGAAACGATGTGGGGCACCGCCGTGCCTGCTCGGCATATTTGGTGCGTTGCTGGTTGCTCACCTCGAGCAGTGCCGTGGTTTTTTCGTCTTTGGCCATGAGCACGTTGCGCATGTGCGATGCCAGTCCGTTCACAAGTCCTCCCCCGTCGAATCCCTTTCCTATTATGGTGTTGAGCAACAACATTATGTCGCTTACCTTGTTTTCCATAGCAAGGTCGATAATGCGGAAATAGTAGTCGGCATCAAGCTCATTGAGGTCTTCTATCACCTTTGCATAGGTGATGTTTCCTTGGCAGAAGCTTGCAGTCTGGTCGAAAATAGACAGTGCGTCGCGCATACCGCCGTCGGCTTTCTGTGCTATGACGTTCAGAGCCTCCTCCTCATAGGTTATGCCCTCTTTGTCGGCCACGCGTTTCAGGTGGTCAATGGTGTTCTGTATTGTCATGCGCTCGAAGTCGTAAATTTGGCAGCGCGACAGAATGGTGGGCAGAATCTTGTGCTTTTCGGTTGTGGCGAGTATGAATATGACGTGTGCCGGAGGCTCTTCCAATGTTTTCAGAAATGCGTTGAAGGCAGCGGTTGACAACATGTGCACCTCGTCGATGATGAACACTTTGTAGCGTCCCACCTGCGGCGGTATGCGAGTCTGCTCCATTAGCGACTTTATGTTCTCCACCGAGTTGTTGCTTGCAGCGTCGAGCTCGAAGATGTTGTACGACCGTTGCTCGTTGAAAGCCTTGCAGCTTTCGCACTCGTTGCAAGCTTCGCCGTCGGCAGTGGGGGCAAGGCAGTTAATGGCCTTGGCGAAGATGCGTGCGCAAGTGGTTTTTCCCACTCCGCGAGGGCCGCAGAACAGATAGGCATGGGCAAGTTTGCCGCTTTTCACTGCGTTTCTCAGCGTGGTGGTGAGGGCGGCTTGCCCCACCACAGAGTCGAAAGTGGTAGGTCTGTACTTGCGTGCCGAAACTATATATTCTCCCATTGTTTATTTCGGTTTGAGGATGATTTGTATGTGCAAACTTACTATAAAAAAATCTATTTTCATATGTAAAACTGAAAAAAAAATGGTAAGTTTGCACCTAAATTTGCACAAATGAGTCGTCTTACACCTATATTGGCTCTCATAAGTCATTACAAATACGCCATTACAATTGTCGCCGGAGTCCTGCTTGTGGGCTTTGTCGACGACAATAGTTATATGCGCTCGTTGCAGCTCAAAATGCGTATAAGCGACCTTGAGGCCGAAATAGACAAGTATAATGCGCAAAACGAGGCCGACATGAAGCAGTTGCAGGAGCTGAAACGCAACCCCAAAGCTTTCAGCGACATAGCCCGCCGACGTTATTTCATGAAGGCCGACGATGAGGATATTTTCGTGTTGAGCGACGATGAAACTACCCAAACAGAAAGCGATGAAACAGTTGAATAAGATACAGAGCGCGGTGTTCCTTGCCGGAGGCGTGCTTATGGTTGCCGGTGCAGGCTGCTATGCCTTTATGTTCATGCAGAGCGTGGCATGCTGGATATATCTTGTCGGGGCGGTGATGTTTGCCGTCATGCAGGTGAGCCAAGCCTATGAAGGCGACAATTTTACAGTGAAAAGGCTCAAGAAGATAATGACCATGGCCGACATCTTCTTCGTGTTGTCGGGCGTGCTCATGGTTGACAGTGCCCACCTCTTCCTTAAAGACGCTTTCAGCGACTACACCACCTACATCAATTACATCTACAACAAATGGGTAGTGCTGCTCCTTGTGGCCGCTATATTAGAGATGTATTCCATGCACCGCATCTCGTCGGAATTGCGGAAAGGCGATGACGGCGTACAAAAAAACACTAAAAACGGCGGTGAATAACTTAAATAGCATAAAAAAAAATCAGCACATCGATAATACATATTATCTTTGTTGGCAACGAAGAAACAAGAAACTATCGTTTATGAACAAACTCTTATACGCATTAATGTCTGTTATGGCTCTCGCTTCGTGTGCCAATTCCTACAACATCCAAGGATCGTCCAATGTCTCGACACTCGACGGACGGATGCTCTACTTGAAGGTTTTGAAGAACAACGATTTCAAGAAAATCGACTCTTGTGACGTGGTTCACGGACAGTTCCAGTTTACAGGCACGTTCGACACAGTGCGTCTTGCCAACATTTTCATGGACGATGAAAGCGTGCTGCCGCTTGTTCTCGAAAAGGGCGACATAACGATAAAGATTGACAACACACAGCAGACAGTGAGCGGAACACCGCTCAACGACGAGCTTTTCAAGTTCTTCAACCGCTACAACCAACTTAAAAACCAGGAAGCCGAGCTTGTGCACACCCACGACCGCGCCATTATGGACGGCAGCAATATGGATGTGGTGAACGAGAAGCTTAATGCCGAGGCCGCACGACTGTCCGATCAGGAAGACAAACTCGTGACTTCGTTTGTCACCGACAATTTCGACAATGTGCTCGGGCCGGGCGTTTTCTTCATGGTAACGATAGGCAACCGTTATCCCGAGCTCACCCCGTGGATAGAAGACATAATGAGCAAGGCAACCGACAAGTTTAAAAACGATGCCTATGTGAAGGACTATTACCAGAAAGCCCAGGAAAATCAGGCAATAATGAACGGAATGAAGGAAATGGCCCCGCCTCCTGCCGGAGCCATGCCGCAACCTGCCGGGCCTGCTCCCACACCTAACGATTTGGCAAAACCTTCAGCAGAAGAATGAAAACACTTATATATGGCGGCACAATAGTCAACGATGGGCGTGCCTTTCAAGGCTCGATCGTGGTTGAAAACGGATATGTCGCCGAAATACTTAACGACAGTAAAGCTCCCCGTGGAGTCTACGATTCAACCGTAGATGCCATGGGGTTGTTTGTTATTCCCGGTGTAATCGACTCGCATGTGCATTTCCGCGATCCCGGCCTCACGCAAAAAGCCGACATCGAGAGCGAGTCGCGTGCGGCCGCCTATGGTGGGGTAACGTCGTATTTCGACATGCCCAACACCGTGCCGCAGACCACCACACTCGATGCACTCGACGCGAAATTCGCTGAGGCAGCCCGCCGTTCGCATGTAAACTACAGCTTCTTCATTGGTGCAACCAACGACAACCTTGAACAACTCGAGGCTGTCAACCGCCGTCGTGTGCCCGGAGTGAAACTCTTTATGGGGTCGAGCACGGGCAATATGCTTGTCGATCGCGAGGAGGCGCTGCGCCGCCTGTTTGCCAACATCGATTTGCCTATAATGTCGCATTGCGAGGACACGGCCACGATAAACGCCAACATGGCTGCCTGCAAGCTTGAACATGGCGACGACCCCGACGTGCGTTTCCACCCGTACATACGCAGTGCCGAAGCCTGCTACCGCTCAACCAAGTTTGCCGTGGAGCTTGCCCGTGAATACGGGGCGCACCTTCATGTGGCACATGTCACCACGGCCCGTGAACTTGAATTCTTCGGCCTTTCGCCAAACATCACTGCCGAGGCTGTGGTGGCACACCTTTTTTTCTGCGACGAAGACTATGCACGCCTCGGAACACGCATAAAATGCAACCCTGCCATAAAGACACAGGCCGACCGCAACGCCTTGCGTGCCGCCCTTACCGACGGCCGCATCACGACAATAGGCACCGACCATGCCCCGCATCTGCTTGCCGACAAGCAAGGGGGCTGCGCTCGCGCTGCGTCGGGCATGCCCATGGTGCAGTTCTCTTTGCCTGCCATGCTTGAACTTGTAGATAACGGAGTGATCACCGTCGAGCGCATGGTGCAGCTCATGTGTCACAATCCTGCACGGTTGTTCGGCGTTGACCGACGCGGATTTCTCAATCCGGGGTGCCGAGCCGACATCGTGCTGCTGAGGCCGAATGCACCTTGGACTGTTACCACCGATATCATTCAGAGCAAGTGCAAGTGGAGCCCGTTGGAAGGACACCGCTTTGACTGGCGCGTGGAAACCACATTCTGCAACGGCAACGTCGTTTATGATCGTGGCCGATTCTGCACCGACAGCAGGGGCGAGGAAATTTCTTTCAGATGACAAAACGGATTGATTACGCCATAGAAGAAGTGAGGCCATACATCAACTGGCTTTATTTCAATTTCGCCTGGGGGTTGTCGGGAAAGCCCGAATCGGAAAAGGCGAAGCTGAGGAGCGATGCCGACGCAATGCTCGACACGTTTGCCCGACGCTACCACACGCATGCGGTGTTCGGACTGTTCGATGCCAACAGCGACGGCGACGACCTGCTGCTAGGCGGAATGCGCATACCCATGTTGCGGCAGCAGCATCCGGCAAAGGCTGGCGACCCCAACCTGTGCCTCGCCGATTTTGTGCGTCCGCTTTCTTCTGGGTGTGCCGATCGCGTAGGGGCATTTGCCGCAACCGTCGATGGGGCTATGGAACACGATTTCCGCAACGACGACTACATACGCATGCTTGCCCAGACGCTTGCCGACCGACTTGCCGAGGCCACCGTTGAAATCATGCACGAGCAGGTGAGGCGCACTTACTGGGGCTATGCTCCGCACGAGTCGCTCACCAAGAAAGAGTTGTTCAGCGAGCAGTTTCAGGGCATAAGACCGGCCATAGGCTATCCGTCGCTGCCCGACACGAGTGTGAATTTCCTGCTCTCGCAGCTTGTCGGCATGAAAGAAATTGGTATAACGCTTACCGAGAGCGGGGCCATGAGGCCTCACGCATCGGTTTCGGGCTTCATGTTTGCACATCCCGAAGCCCGTTATTTCAGTCTCGGCAAGATAGGTAACGACCAACTGACCGACTATGCACGCCGCCGTGGCGTGCCGGTGGAGATGATGCGGCGCTTTCTCGCATCGTCGCTCACTGAATGACCATACAACTACTGCAAAGTGATAGGACGCATATTCATATTCATAATACTTGCGATAGCGTTGCCCGACATCTATGTCTACATGCGCTTTCTGCGCCGCCAGTCCGGCATCGGGTTGTGGCAAAAGCTTCTATGGTGGCTTCCGGGCATCGCGTTGGCCGTGTATGCTGCGGCACTGTCGCTCATACGCGATTTTGTGCCCGACAATATTTTGTGGGTCAATGTTTTCCTTTTCCTTTTTGGGCTCATTGCCGTTCCCAAATTCCTTTTTGTGGTTTGTTCTGCCATCGGGTTGTTGTTGCGCCGTGTCTTTCGCCTGCGCCGCAACTGGGGCAACTTTGTGGGAGTGCCGCTTGCGGTTGCCGCAGTGTGCATTCTGCTTTATGGCTCATTCGTAGGAGTTGATAAACTTACGGTTAGGCGTGTAGACATAGCTTTTGATAGTCTGCCGCCTGCCTTCGATGGCTACCGCATAGTGCAGATTTCAGATGCACATGTGGGGTCGATACACAGTACGCTGCTGCAGCGTGCTGTGGAGGTTGCCAACCAACTTGCACCCGACGCGATAGTATTCACGGGCGACTTGCAGAACAAGCAGCCGGGTGAACTCGATTGCTATGCCCGACTTCTCGCGTCGCTGCATGCCCGCGACGGCGTGTTCTCGGTGCTCGGCAATCACGATTACAGCAAATATGTGAATGTGGAAAATTCGGAAAAGCAGGCAATAGAGGCTGGATTGCGCCGTCGGGAACGCGCATACGGTTGGAAACTTCTGCTTAACGATAATGCCGTGGTGCGCCGTGGCGGCGACTCTATCGTCATAGCGGGTGAGGAGAACGACGGACTTCCGCCGTTTCCGAGCCGTGCCGACATCTCGGCAGCATTGCATGGAGTGGGGAAGGAGGCTTTCGTGGTGATGCTGCAGCACGACCCGTCGGCGTGGCGGCGGCACATACTGCCGTCGGGCAGAGTGAATCTCACGCTCAGCGGACACACCCACGGCGGGCAGGTGAGCCTCTTCGGCATGCGCCCGACACAGTTATCGGGTAAGGAAGACTGCGGACTTTATGGTCAGTCGGGCCGTTTTCTGCATGTGTCGAGCGGTCTTGGCGGTGTCGTGGCATTCCGTTTCGGCGTGCTGCCCGAGATTGTCGTCATAACACTGCATTCAAAGGCAGCAGGCAGCACAGGCAAAAATAAATAAGAATCAAACAACAAAACAACGATATGAAATACATCTACCGCATCTATCAATTGTTTATCGCATTGCCAATCATCGCAGTCGCCACAATCGTCACCGCCCTGTCGGTGATAGTGGGATGCTCTGTTGGAAACGGTCATTTCTGGGGTTACTATCCCGGCAAATGGTGGGCATGGCTCATCGTGCGTGTGCTTCTGTTGCCGGTGAAGGTCGAAGGGCGCGAAAATCTCGCTCCGGGGCGTTCTTATGTTTTTGTGGCCAATCATCAGGGCGCATTCGACATCTTCCTGATTTACGGTTTTCTCGGGCGCAACTTCAAGTGGATGATGAAGCGTTCGTTGCGCAAAGTGCCGTTTGTGGGGCGTGCCTGTGAGGCTGCGCACCACATTTTTGTCGACAAGCGCGGGCCAAGCAAAATACGCGAGACCTACGATCGCGCCCGTGCCACGTTGCGCGGAGGCATGTCGGTAGTGGTGTTTCCCGAAGGGGCACGCACGTTTTCGGGGCACATGGGAGTGTTCCGCCGTGGGGCGTTCATGCTTGCCGACGACCTGCAGTTGCCGGTGGTTCCGCTTACAATCAACGGTTCGTTTAATGTTATGCCGCGCACGCGCGACATGAAATGGGTAATCTGGCATCCGTTGCGGCTCACCATACACCAACCGATAGAACCCATTGGTAAAGGAACCGACAACATACGCAATGCCGAACAGGAAAGCTATAAGGCAGTGATGAGCTCGCTTGTGCCGGAATATCAGGGCTTTGTGGAGAATCCCGACCAATGAATTGCTCGCCGAAAACAGTTTGTTGACGGTTTCACGGAATATTTTTTAAGGTGGGTTCTATAAATTGGCTTTGTCAGATTGCGAGGCTGTTTTCGAGGACA
>CAVKCP010000047.1:0-17675 GCA_963654815.1 Lachnospiraceae bacterium
CGCGACCTCAACCTTGGCAAGGTTGCGCTCTACCAACTGAGCTATTGCCGCATTTCCCTAACACTTAGGAGCTTCTCTCTTGAATGCGGTTGCAAAGGTAGCGTTTTTTTTCTAACCTCCAAAACATTTCCCGCTTTTTTTTCAAAAAAGTTGATTTTTCTTTGATTTTTCCTGGCGTACACCCTCTAATCGCCCAAATTTAAGCACAAAAATCCCTTATATGTGCAAATATACGGAAGCGGAACATACCTTTTATAACTCTCTTAAAATTGAGAAAGATGCGCATTGAGCAAATGTAAAGCTGCACAATAACCATGCAACACCTTATTATAATGGAGAAGAAAAAGGTTTAAGATTTTATATTCGGAATAAAACAAGAAAGGCATGGAATGCGTTAACCCGGGTTCCTAGCCCATTGGGCGCGTTTACCTCCATGCCTTTTCTGTAAAAAAGCTTCCCCAAACCCTCTCCCTCCGGGACTACAACCCGACGCGGTATCCGAAAAGCTTTTATGATTTAATGTAACTATAAAAAAAAATACAACAGTCAAGGAATAATGCTTGACTGAGGGGACCCAGCTTCGCGGGCTGGTTACAGTGGTCATATCTCCCACACCGCAAATTTACATAAAAAAGGTGTATATGCAAAAAAACCAGAACATTTTATGCTCTAGTTGGAACGGGGGGCGTTCTCATTATCGAGAACAACACCCCCGCATTGCAAAAATACAAACATTAATCTAAACCACGAATATTATGGCAAAGAAAAATGCCTGATACCTGCTCAACGGTTATTTCTTTTAATCCATACGCGAGAAATAATCCTCAGATGTGAATTTACGCAATATTTCAAGTGAATTGTCAGCTTCATGCACCATTGCTATTGCCGGATGCGAGATGCCATTAAACGTGCATGTCTTCACAGTAGTATAATGTATCATATCCTCAAATATTACATTTTCGCCTATCTCAAGTTCGTGGTCGAACTTCCACGAAGACATGAAATCGCCCGAAAGACAGCTATTGCCTCCCAAACGATAGACAAACTTTTCATTGGGGCAATCGCCTTCAATGGTTTCCGCATTTCTCACCGTTGGCATATAAGGCATTTCCAGACAGTCTGGCATGTGGCAAGTAAAGCTTACGTTGAGAATTGCCGTACGAATGCCTTTATTTTCCACGACGTCTACCACCTGCGACACAAGCGGTCCGGTCTGCCAAGCAAAAGCACTACCGGGTTCCATTATGACCTGAAGCCACGGATAGCGTTTGTGAAAGCCGTTCAGTGTATCGATGAGCAATTGCACATCATATCCTTTTCGTGTCATAAGATGCCCGCCGCCGAAATTAATCCATTTAATTTGCGTGAACCATTTAGAGAACTTTTGCTCTATATGCGACAATGTTCTAACAAACACCTCTGCCCCACTCTCGCAATGACAATGGCAATGGAAGCCGTCGATGTCGGCAGGGAGCTGCTGGGGCAGCAAGTCGGCAGTAACTCCAAAACGGGTTCCTGCCGCACACGGATTATACAAGTCGGTTTCTATTTCCGAATATTCAGGATTTATTCTTATTCCCAAACTAACCGCTGCATTCTCATTTTTTACTTTATCGTGAAATCGGGCATACTGTGAGAATGAATTAAAAGTAAGGTGGCTTGAACATGCAGCTATTTCACCTATCTCGTCGTCGGTGTATGCCGGCGAGTAAGTATGCGCCTTGCTCCCGAACTTTTCGTTGGCCAATCTGGCTTCCGACAACGAACTTGCAGTCGTTGATTTTATGTATTCACGGAATATGGGGAATGTTTTCCACAAAGCAAAGGCTTTAAAAGCCAAGATTATCTCAACGTCGGCACTGGTTGCTACCGACTTTATAAGTTGCAAGTTGTTCCGCAAACGCGCTTCTTCAAGCACATAAACGGGAAAATTCACTTCTTTGTAGTTTTCTATATTTACACGCATAAATTGATGACAATGACGCCGGTTTACCGACATCGATTATGGTCTTCGATGAAAAATCCAAGCATTTACAACGCAGTTGTCAATGCATTTGATAATAAAACCAATATGTATTGCCGAAAGTTTCGCGCAACTGGCACTCTCTCGCGTTCTTGTCTTTAATAGTGTCGTTCATCTTCTGGTAATCCTGAAAATCGGCATTCATCACATTGTTGCTATACAACAATTTCGGTGTAGAACGCAAGTGGTTATACAACACAAGAGCTTCGCGGTAGTGTTTCGGCAAAGAATCGTTTATTGCATAGTAGGTTTCCACATTACTTGCGAAATCGTCAAGCCGCTTGTCGAGCAAGTAAGCGCACAACAGATAGTCACGGCCTGCACGGCTGAGCATGTTATATCGTTGCAGAAGTTGCAGATAGCGCATGGCAGGCATATTCTGTACAAATCTTCCACCAAGATATCCATATAATTTGTTTTCGGACAGAACTGCAAACGAGACATTCTTGCCGTTTGGCAACAACGCAGAGGTTCCTCCCGTCAACGGAAATTCAAACAGACGTTCGCCTAGTTGGTTGTTTTTCGACAAGGTGTATGCCGCAAGCATGGTTAGGCACGAGTCGGGTTTGCCAACCGATTTCAACGTGGCCATGGCCTCTTCACAATCGTTCCGCGCCAGACTATATTCTATATGTACGCGCGCGTGCGTAACTTTGTTGCCGTTTCCGGCGATGCCGACAAATATTGCCAACACCGACATGATGAGCACATTCACCCAAAGTCTACGTCGGGCATTACCCATGCAATCGGACAGATAGGCCGAAAGGTCGGTCTTGTAACACAACCAAACGGCACACGAGAATGCCAACAACACTATGGGCATGCCCACTACCCAACCGCCGAACGTGAACCATCCGTTTCCGTCGGGGCGTGCAGCCGTCAGTGTCGCCAACAACACTGCCGATGGAAAGAACGTGAGTGCAAAAGCTATTCCCGCTTTACGGCAAAGCCTTGCCACTCCTATCTGCACCAACACCAGCACAACGGTAATGAGCACTGTGCCGACATTACTGTCATAATGCGTTTGTCCGTGCGAGAAAGTCTGCTGCATTGCTGCGAGCAAATCTGCCTGAAAATGATACAAATAAACAAGCGAGAATGCCACAAACAGCAATAAGCACACTATCCTCAAAAACACATCCGGCGTGCCGGAATTTCGTCTACCCATTGTCAGTTTTTCTTTAACACTACCGCAGAACGTGCCGGAACATACAGTTTCAGCCATTCCTTGTGTTCGTCAACATAAGCGGGGTCGTAATTTGTCAGATGGGTAATGCTATCATCAGCCAATCCGTTGCCGCCGAATACCTTGGCATCGGTATTGAGCACCACGTCGTAAGACCCGGTAGGCACGAGGAAACCATAATCTGTGAACGATCGCGAAGGACTGAAATTGAAGACAAACACCAAATCGCCGCGCATATACGCCAAAATCTGGTCGCCGTCGTTATGCCATATCTCCTGCACAGGCAAATTCTGAATGCCTTTCACGCTTTTAAGCACATCGAGCATGGCTTTGTCGAAATCGCCAAGGAAATGGTAGTCCAAGTCAGGATTGTCTACAAGATTCCATTGGCGGCGTGCATACTTGTGGCTCCACCCGTTGCCCTCACGCGGGAAATCAATCCATTCCGGGTGACCAAACTCATTACCCATGAAGTTGAGATAGCCTCCGTTTATGGTTGACGCCGTAACAAGACGTATCATTTTGTGCAGTGCTATGCCACGGTTTGCTCTGTCATTCTCGTCACCGCATTTGAAATGCCAATACATGTCGGCATCAACAAGACGGAAAATTATCGTCTTGTCGCCCACCAGTGCCTGGTCGTGACTCTCGCAATAACTTATGGTGCGTTCGTCAGAGCGGCGGTTTGTAACCTCCCACAATATCGAACTGGGTTTCCAATTCTCGTCGGGCAGTTCCTTTATGGTCTTTATCCAGAAATCAGGAACATTCATTGCCATGCGGTAGTCGAAGCCATAACCGCCGTCTTCAAACTTTGCGGCAAGACCCGGCATTCCGCTCACCTCCTCGGCAATGGTGATTGCATCCTTCTTAACCTCATGTATGAGGATGTTGGCCAATGTGAGGTAGCAGATGGCGTTGTCGTCCTCATGGCCGTTGAAATAGTCGCCATAGTTGCAGAATGCCTCGCCAAGTCCGTGACTGTAATAGAGCATCGACGTTACACCGTCAAAGCGGAAACCGTCGAAATGGAATTCCTCCAGCCAGTATTTGCAGTTTGACAGAAGAAAATGCAGCACCTCGTCTTTACCATAGTCAAAACAAAGACTGTCCCAAGCCGGATGTTCGTGCCTGTCGCCGGCATAGAAATACTGGTTGGGGTCGCCGGCAAGATTGCCAAGGCCTTCCACCTCGTTTTTCACGGCATGGCTGTGCACGATGTCCATTATCACAGCTATTCCGTTCTGGTGAGCTGCATCGATGAGTTGTTTTAGCTGCTCGGGAGTGCCAAATCTGCTTGACGCTGCAAAGAAGCTGCTCACATGATAGCCGAACGAACCGTAGTAAGGATGCTCCTGTATAGCCATTATCTGTATGCAGTTGTAACCGTCGGCCTTTATTCGCGGCAACACGTTCTCGCGGAATTCATCGTAAGATCCCACCTTCTCGGCATCCTGTGCCATACCGATATGGCACTCGTATATCAAAAGCGGAGAGCGGTTTGGCTTGAAATTGTTGCGTTTCCACACATAAGGTTCAGGATTCCACACCTGTGCCGAGAATATCTTTGTTTCAGGGTCTTGCACCACACGGCGTGTCCACGCCGGAATGCGCTCGCCTTTTCCGCCGTCCCAATACACATGCATCTTGTAAAGGTCGCCATGACGTATGGCCTTTTCGCTGAGCTTCAGTTCCCAGTTGCCTGCTTCGTCAATACGTTTGGCTTTGTAGCGTTCGGTTTCGGTCCAGTTGTTGAAATCACCCACCAGATAGAGTTCCGTGGCATTTGGTGCCCACTCACGGAACACCCATCCCCGCGACAATTTGTGCAGTCCATAATATTTGTGCCCGTTGGCAAAGTCGGAAAGCGTTTTCTTGCCGTTTGCCGTGAGTGATGACATTTTCCACAGCACATGATCGTGACGTCCGCGTATTGCGTCCTCATACGGTTCGAGATAGGCATCATTGCGCACGATACCAATATGTTTTACCTTTTTTGTTTTTGTTGCCATAGTTGATTATTTTGGCCGTACAACAGATGTACGGGGAGTGTTTTTGTTCTCTACCGAATTATTGGTTAACAGTTTGACGGTCAATCCTCAAAGCGTTTACCTCGCTCATAGTGGCCACGCTTAACTATCTGGCCGTTGCGGTCTTTCTCTATGAAGTTTCCGTCGCGCCGTCCGTCTACATACGAACCTTCAAAGCGCCGTCCGTCTTTTCCTTCTTCAATGGCAGTTCCGTTTCGCTTGCCGTTTTTGTAAGTTCCCTTGAAACGACTTCCGTCGGCATAATGTATCACGACCACACCATCAACCATTCCGGCACGGAAATCGCCTTCAAACACGTCGCCGTTTTTCTTCACAAGTTTTCCGTGGCCATCCTGCAGGTCGTCTTTCCATTGCCCCACATACATGTCGCCGTTTTTCCATGTGAATGTTCCGAGCCCGTCTTTCACGCCTTCCTTGAAATGGCCTGTGTATTTATCGCCGTTACGATATTTGAAAATTCCCTCGCCGGTGCGTTCGCCCTGCAGGTAGTCGCCTTCATACACGTCACCGTTCTGGAACTTGTATATGCCTTTTCCGTTCTGTATGTCGTTCATCCAGTCGCCCACATACACATCGCCGTCGGCATAACGGTTTGTGCCACGGCCCGACCGCTGGTTGTCGAGCCACATTCCATCATAGGTAGTGCCGTCGCCCCAGTCAAAGAAGCCCTTGCCGCTTTTCTTGTCGTCCTTCCAGTTTCCGTCATAATAGGCACCACTTGCAAAAGTGTATTTGCCCTTGCCTTGACGCTTGTCCTGCTGCCAATAGCCGTCATACTTGTCGCCATTGTAATAGTACATCACGCCATGGCCTTGCTGATAGTCGCGAAACCAAAGGCCTACATATTTGTTGTTGTTCATGAAATAATAGGTTCCATTGCCATGTTGCTGGTCTTGAAACCATTCGCCTTCATACTTTTCTCCGTCGGAGAATGTGTATATGCCTTGTCCCTGTCGCCGTCCCTTTACATATTCACCCTCATAGGTGTCGCCGTTCTTGAATATTGTCAAGCCTTTGCCATACGGCTTGCCCGATTGCATCTGGCCTTTATACTGGCCGCCATCGTGCGTCACGCAAGAGCCCAGAACAATTTTCTGCGCACTTGCCACAATCGGCAAAGCTAAAAGGAATAACGATAATATTATATGTTTCTTCACTCTAATTCCCCAATGTAAATTGATATTGCCAAAATTATGAATTTTAAGTGACACGGCAAAATGTATTTAGTTTTTTTATAACAAAAGCCCTGTCATTTTCATACTTGGCAAACGAAAGTTCTTTCAGTTCACCGTAATATGGAAACATCCCTGATGCACCTCATATTTCACAAGGCATCTGTTTTGCAGGCGCATGTCGTTCAACACTTCGCTCAGCACCCATTTCAGCGTGTCGTTGGTGACTTTGCGCCTCGGTTTGCCGTCAGGATCTTCTACCGTTTTATACCTGTTGTAACACACATCGAATGTTGTGCCATACAAATGGCAACTGTTTTGGGTGGCATTGCCGTTGTGTCCGCGCAACTGGTCGATGTCGGCGCGGCTGCGCAACACCGAGGTGACGATTATTTTATGGAGCGGTATGCGTTTCACTTGCAAACTGTCGAAGAAGTTGCGGCCGATATCCTGGAGCAGAACCGATGCCTTGGGCACAAGATACGGAATGCTGCTTTTCAGTTTGTCAACATAAAAAAATGGGTTGCAGCCCACATACACAAGTTCCGATTTGCGCAGTTCGGCATCGTTGCGGTCGGCCACTGGCTTCACGCCATTGCGCTGGGCTGCAACAAGTTGCACGTCGTTTTGGTCGGGGAATGCCTTTCCAAAATTTCTAACGCTGTATATGCGGCTTTTCACGAGACTGCCATCTGGCATAAAGAAGCGTGAACGTTTTCCTGCACTGTCGACATTATAGCCTATTTCCTCCGGCATGCCCGCATCGGCTGGTTGCACAATAGTGTCACTGGCCACATTCTGCCCGTCTGAAGGTTGTCCCCCCGTACTGTTGCCTTCGGCTATCGTCGGAAAGGCACATCGCAAACATGCCAATGCTATCACAGTCACGCCAAAGCCTTGTAAATATCTGTTTTTTGTTATATTCATATTCTGTGGGTTGGCAACGACCAACCAGCTGCATGCAGGAATACCGTTGCCAATGATTGTATTGTATATTGCAAAGTTACACAAGATTAAATTCAAATGCAACTTGCAACGCACATCAGGAATGTTAATTGTATTTAAAAGCGCAACGCACAACAACTGTTGCAAGCCAAACGGAGGCCATTTAAACACATTGCCCCGCTTGGGACAAGTGCTTATCCCAAGCGGGGCAATGTGTAGTTCTTCCGCTGTACGTCTCTGTCAAGTATGTTATTCGTCTACAATTTGGCGTGCACGTGCTAGGGCAATGTCTATATGACTGCAAATGTTTTCCTGCCCCACCAAATCATAGAAGCGTGCTTTCTCCAATGCTTTATGCACTTTGGGGTTGACACCCGAAAGAACAATCTGAATTCCTTCCTTGCTACTCATAATACAAAGGTTGGTGAGATTGTGTATGCCCGTAGAATCTACAAACGGCACTTTGCGCATTCTTATTATACGCACTTTCGGTCTGTCGCCGAAGGAAGCCATTATTTCCTCAAAGCGGTTTCCTGCGCCGAAGAAATACGGGCCGTTTATTTCATACACCTCAACACCTGCCGGAATTACAAGATGCTCAAGATTGCCAACGCTAATGTCCGACTCTTCGTTTATCTCGTCCATTACCACCTTGACATCTGTCGTCTCAGACATTCGTTTCATAAATAGCAGACAGGCAATGACAAGTCCCACTTCGATTGCTACCGTGAGGTCGAATATTATAGTAAGGAAGAATGTAATCAACAACACGCAGACGTCGCTCTTGGGATTTTTCATCAGCGCCACAAACGAACGCCACCCACACATTCCATACGACACCACTACCAAGACTCCTGCAAGGCATGACATAGGAATGTACTTTGCCAACGGCATAAGAAAAAGGAATATCAAAAGCAACACGAAAGCATGTATGATGCCGGCCACCGGGGTCTTTCCACCGTTGTTTATATTGGTCATCGTGCGGGCGATAGCTCCTGTTGCTGGTATTCCGCCGAACAAAGGCGACACAATGTTGGCAACGCCTTGGGCTACAAGCTCTGTGTTGGAGTCGTGTCTGTCGCCAATTACGCCATCGGCAACAGTTGCCGAAAGCAGAGACTCTATTGCTCCCAACACGGCAATGGTGAGAGCGGGAGCCACAAGACCTTTTATCGTGAGCCATGTCATTGCCGGAACATGGGCTTCGGGAATGGTGCCGTTAACCGAGAATCGATCGCCAATTGTCTCGATTGTCTGCACTCCCATATAGTTTTTCAACAACAATGCCGCCACAGTCATCACAATAATGGCAACAAGCGAACCGGGGATTTTTTTGCTGAAACGTGGAGTGACAGCGATAATCACCACACTCAGAATTCCAACCACCGAGCTCCACAAATCAACAGTATGGAAATCATGGATATAGGCTATCCATTTCTCAAGAAAATCCGACGGCACAACATCCATAGTGAGCCCGAAAAGGTCTTTCACCTGCGTCGTAAAGATAGTAACCGCAATACCGCTGGTGAAACCTACGACTATGGGATAAGGGATGTATTTTATAATCGTTCCAAGTCGCAACACGCCGAACAACACGAGAAATACGCCTGCCATGAAAGTGGCCACAGCCAAACCTCCAATGCCATACTGCTGTATTATGCCATATACAATGACGATGAATGCTCCTGTTGGACCGCCTATCTGCACCTTGCTTCCGCCAAACACAGAAACGAGAAAGCCTGCTACGATAGCCGTAATGATACCTTTTTCGGGAGTTACGCCAGATGCTATACCAAAAGCAATGGCAAGAGGAAGGGCCACGATGCCTACAATCACGCCTGCCATAATATCAGACACAAGCGTTTTGGTGTTGTAAGTTCGCAACGCAGAGAACAATTTTGGGGTGAATACCGCTGTTTTCATTTAGAAATAATAATACTTGAAATGTTATCCTTAAGTGATATGATGTTTAAACGAAATCCCTCAACAATCAAAATTCTTATGTGCAACGGGAGAAGAGAAATGCGCCGCACGCGCTTTTTCCCCACCCACATAGCAAAATATAGTGCAAAGTTACTATTTTTCGGCAAAACTGCCAAAGAGATGTATATCCATTTTTGCTGGCAACCAACATCACTCCTTATCACCAAATCAATGACAATACCGTATTGTTCAATGCTACTCGTTGAACGACAGCTTCTGCAATTCAGCTTTGAGCTTGCCTGCAAGCGAACGCTTTATAGACAATTTGAACTCACAGGTGTTGTCATATTTCTGACTTAATATCCTTGCATTGTTGTTGCGTATGACTTTCATTACGCCGTTCATCATTATATAGGGGAAGTCATGTTCTATTGTTTCCTCGCAAAACAATGTCAGTATCTCACATTTATCCAATGCATCGGCAGCAGCCGTGCGGTAGGCCACAATCAAACCGCCCGTGCCGAGGTTTACACCACCATAATATCTCACGACAATCACAAGCACATCGGTTAGCTCCAAGCGGTTTATCTGCCCCAATATTGGCTTGCCTGCCGTGCTGCTTGGCTCGCCATCGTCGTTGGCACGAAACACATCGCGTTCAGGCCCAAGCACATAGGCATAGCACACATGCCGTGCATCATAATATTTTCTGCGGTAGTTCTCTACCGTTTCCTTCACTTCATCCTCTGAGGTTACATGAATAGCAAAAGCGAGAAACTTGCTACGTTTCTCGCTATAAAATCCCTCTGAGATTACGTCGGTTATCGTTTTATACTCGTCGGTTTGTTCCATTTCAAGACAACTTGTGAATAATAAGGCCCGAGCGCAACTTCGGCTCAAACCATGTAGCCTTAGGCGGCATTATCTTGCCACTGTCGGCAATGCTCATTATCTGCTGCATCGACACGGGATACAGTGCAAGCGCCATGCGCATTTCGCCACTGTCAACCCTGCGCGACAACTCGTCAAGCCCACGCAGACCTCCAACGAAATCGATTCTCTTGTCGCTGCGGAAATCTTTTATACCCAAAAGTTCATCGAAAATCAAGCGGCTGGAGATGTCAACATCAAGCACTCCTATCGGGTCGTTGTCGTCGTATGTTCCTTCTTTTGCGGTCAGCGCATACCACTTGCCGTCAACATAGAGTGCAAACTCATGCAGACGGGCAGGACGATAAGGCTTTTCACCTTTCAGTTCAACCACGAAATTCTTGCCCAAAGCGGCCAAGAACTCTTCGGTTGTCATACCATTCAGGTCTTTCACCACACGGTTGTAGTCGAGCACGGTGAGTTGTGATGCCGGGAAGCACACAGCCATAAAATAGTTGTATTCCTCATTGCCCTGATGATTAGGGTTCTGTTGTGCTTTCTCGGCACCCACCAATGCAGCTGCGGCACTGCGGTGATGGCCGTCGGCTATATAGAGAGCAGGCATCTTTGCAAACTCAGTTGTTATCGTTGCTTTGTCGGCCTCATCAGGTACGACCCACAATTGATGGCGGAAACCGTCAATTGGCGCAATAAAATCATATTCCGGCTCATCGGCCACATAACGTTCAATGAGTTCGTTTAAGGTTTCATTGTCGGGATAGGCGAAAAACACTGGTTCGATGTTGGCGTTGCACACCCTTACATGCTTCATTCTGTCTTCCTCTTTGTCGCGTCTCGTCAGTTCGTGTTTCTTTATCACTCCGCTGAGATAGTCGCCCACATATGCACCAACAACAAGTCCGTATTGTGTCTTGCCGTTCATTGTTTGGGCATATATGTAGTAATTCTCGCTATCATCCTGATGCAGCCAACCGTTGGCCAGGAACTTGTCGAAATTCTCTGCCGCACGCTCATAAACCCTCGGATCTGACTCACTGGTGCCTACTTCGAAATCAATTTCAGGCTTGATTATATGGTAAAGACTCATCTCGTTGTCTGCTGCCTCGGCTCTTGCCTCGTCGCTGTCGAGCACATCGTAAGGCCGCGATTCCACACGCTCCACCAAATCTTTCGGAGGACGTATGCCTTTGAAAGGTTTTATTGTTGCCATAATATTGTTCTTGTAAATACAGGCTAAACCTTCTGCAGCGGCCAGTCGGCAATATAAGCAAATGCTTGTCATTGGCCGCTGCAGAATAGCCTGTCGGTTGTTTAGGATTCAGAAAATGTCAGTTTACCCTGAACTTTGTTGTGCCTTCCTTGAAAAACGCCACGATTTGGCGTGCTGCTGCTATGCCGGCGTTTACATTGGCTTCAGCGGTCTGTGCACCCATTTTCTTGGGAGTACTGAAATAGCGGCCTTCGAATGCGGCAAATTCGGCATCGGCATCGGGCTTGATGTCGGTAACAAAACGCAAGTCGGCACGTTCGGCCATAAGTTCAAGCAGTTCCGGCTCGTTTATTATCTCCTTGCGAGCAGTATTTATGAGAATGGCATTTTTCCTCATCTTGCCCACAAGAGCGCGGTTTATGCTCTGCTTTGTTTCAGGAGTTGCAGGAATGTGCAACGAAACAATGTCGCATTTTTCAAACAGTTCATCCTGACAGTCAACCGCATGCACGCCCGAAGCTTCGATGCTTTCCTTTGGGCAAAAAGCATCATAGGCATACACGTCCATACCGAATCCCGCAGCAATGCGCGCCACGTTGCGACCTACATTACCAAATGCGAGAATACCGAGTTTCTTGCCTTTAAGCTCAGAACCTGACTTGCCGTTATAGAAATTGCGCACGGTGTAAACCAACAGTCCGAATACAAGTTCTGCCACGGCGTTTGAGTTCTGTCCGGGAGTGTTCTCCACGACAATATTCTTTTCCTTTGCGTAGGCAGTATCTACATTGTCGTAGCCAGCTCCGGCACGAACAACGATTTTCAAGTTCGGAGCTGCATCGATAAGCTCGGGCGTAACCTTGTCCGACCTTACGATGAGAGCATCAGCATCACGCACTGCCTCAAACAATTGTTCCAAGGTATATTTTTCAAGAATTTCCAGTTTGACGTCGTCACCGACAACGGCATTTTTTATTCCGTCAATGGCCTCGGCAGCAAACGGTTTTTCTGTTGCAACCAATATTTTCATTGTCATTGTTTTTAAGGGTGTTACATTTCAATGTGTGCTCTCAAACTCTTTCATGCAAGCCACAAGAGCCTCAACGCCCTCAACAGTTTGGGCATTGTAACAGCTTGCGCGGAATCCGCCCACCGAACGGTGTCCCTTTATGCCCACCATGCCTTTTGACACGGCGAAATCAAGGAACGGTTTTTCCAATTCTTTATACTCTTCGTTCATCACGAAGCAGATGTTCATGAGCGAGCGGCTGTCTGTCTCAACCGTACCACGGAACAGTTTGTTGCGGTCTATTTCGCCATAGAGAATATCGGCGCGCTCCTTGGCACGGCGATCCATCTCCTCCACTCCACCGTTTGCCTTTATCCAGCGCAGTGTCTCGAGTGCGCAATAAATAGGCACTACCGGCGGTGTGTTGAACATTGAACCTTTCTCAACATGCGTACGGTAGTCGAGCATGGTAGGTATCTGACGTGTAACACGACCAAGAGCGTCATCTTTCACTATCACGAGTGTCACACCGGCCATGGCTAGGTTCTTCTGTGCTCCGGCATAGATGCAGTCGTATTTGGCCACATCAACGGGACGGCTGAATATGTCTGACGACATGTCGCCGATGAGACGCACCGGAACGTCAGGGTCTTTGCGTATTTCTGTACCGAAAATGGTATTGTTGGTCGTTATGTGCAGATAGTCGAGGTCGGCTGGGCATTCGAAATCTTTCGGGTAGAAAGAATAGTTGGCATCGGCAGAAGAAGCCACCTCGACTGTTTCGCCGAAGAGTTTTGCTTCTTTCATTGCCTTTTTTGCCCATGTGCCGGTATTTAAATATCCAGCCTTTTTAACGAGGAAATTGCAGGGAATCATGCAGAATTCAAGCGATGCACCACCTCCGAGAAAGAGCACCGAATAGCCCTCGGGCACACCGAGAAGCTCTTTTATAAGAGCCATAGCCTCGTCAACCACAGGTTGGAAATCTTTTGCACGATGACTTATCTCAGCCAAAGACAATCCCGAACCATTGAAATCGAGAATTTGTTTCGCCGTATTTTCTATAACTTCACGCGGGAGTATTGAAGGACCCGCATTAAAATTGTACTTTTTCATCAGCTGGTTTTTATTAAGTTAATAATTTGTTACTTTCGGGCACTAAGATACAATTATATTCTGAAACTACCAAATAAAAAGCTGAATAAATGCCATACAACGTCATTTAGCATTCACAAGACCCAAAAACAGCTAAAAAATATACCATTAACTTACAAAAAGTCAATTCAGGCAAATATGAGCATGCTTGAAAACGCGCCCATAACAGATTGCCGTATATAACTTTTCGCAGCGTTTTTCATTTCTTCTTGCGTGCCTTTAAGCGCAGTTTCGGAATTTTTATCTTGTCGCCTACGCGCACACTCTTGCAACCGTTTATGGCCTCCACATAACATTCCATGCCCGCGCCAAGATGTGTTTTGCTTATCGACTCCAATGTCTGTCCGGCCTTTACGGTTACAGTCTCGGCAATGCCCTCTATCACATAAGCTCCTGTGCGTATGCGGTAGTCGGCATTATAGTCGGCAGCGGGTGCTTCTTCGGTATTGTTTGGCTCTGCTACTGGTTTCGCGTTATCCACCGTATCGTTTTTGGCAATCGGCTTCACCTGCACTACGGTATCGGCCTTCACGGTCTGCACAGTGGCACGAAGTTCTTTTTTCCTTAGCACTGCATCGTTTTCAAGAGCTTCCATACGCTCCTTCTGCTGCTGAATTTGCCTATACATTATATATATGCCAGCTCCGCAACAGGCCACTATGAGAAAAAGCAACGTCATGCCCACATAAGCCCAACGGCTTGTATGCTTTCTGTTGCAATTGCGGCTGCAATGTTCACAATTGTCGTGTTGCTCCTGCTTTCTGTCATTGTCCCCTTCTTCCGGCTCAGGAATTTCTGGCTCAGCATTGCTTTCCAACTCTACAACGGGTGCAGGCTTTTCAGTTGTAGCCTCATCATTCTGTAATTCCTCACCATTGTTGCCAACAATTTCGTCGGCAGAAACGGCATCGGCATCTTGAAGTTCAGCCGTAGGTTTCTCATCGGTTTTGTCTTCTGCAACGACGCTCTCTTCTACGGCAGAAATGTCGCCGTCGGCAGCGGACACAACATCGTCGTCGTCAATCGAAGAGAAATCAACGCCGTCGTTAAGTTCCACTGTCTCAAACGGTGCAAACGGACGGTTTACCCTATCCCGCATCTGACCGTCGGGAGTGAACGAAATTTTATTGCGTCCTTCAATGCGTATGCGTTCGCCGGTATTCACATCCACACTCTCACGCGAGTTTACTGCCGTCACCTTGAAAGTGCCGAGACCTTTTATCTTTACCGACTTGTTTTCTTCGTCAAGTTCATCGGCCACTACGGCAAACATCTGCGACACGAATTTCTCTGCCTCGTCTTTCGACAAGCCATAGCGTTCCACAAGAACTGTTGACAAATCGCCCGATTTAACCATTTGCGTCCTCCCCTCCGTTCATTTTTTTCTTAACCACGGCCGAAGGCTTGAAAGCAAGCACTATTTTGGGCGGCACAAGCATTTTCCGTCCAGTCGAGGGGTTCACCACGATGCGTTCCTGGCGTTTTTTCAATTCAAACACGCCGAATTCAGGCACTTGCACCGACTCGCCTTCGTCAAATTGCAGTGCCATTGCCTCGACAACGCTTTTCACCAAACGTTGCGTGTTGTCCTGCGAATAACCGCAGCGTTGCGCCAACTCGTATATAAACTCCTTGTTGTTCATTTCTTGCTATTATATATAGGTGGAAGGCTTTTCGCTATGCAAATTCTGCGCATTCAACGCTTCACCTCGCCATAGAGATCGAACTCATCGCTGCCGGTTATATCGACATCATAGAACGACCCAACCCTCAAACGACGGTCGGCCTTTACCAACACTTCGGGGTCAACCTCGGGCGAACAGTATTCCGAACGGCCTATGTAGTAGTCGCCTTCCTTACGATCGATTATCACACGCAGGATGCTGCCCACCTTTTTGGCTTCAATTTCTGCGCTTATGTCCTGCTGAACTGCCATTAGAGTGTCAAGACGGCGTTGTTTCTCCTCAGCCGAAATGTCGTCCTTGTAGTTTTCAGCGCTATAAGTGCCGTCTTCTTCTGAATAGGCAAATGCACCCATGCGCTCAAACTTGGCCCATTTCACAAATTCCACAAGCTCTTTGAAATCGTCTTCGGTTTCGCCCGGAAAGCCCACCATGAGTGTGGTGCGCAAGTGTATGCCTGGCACAGCCTCGCGTATTTTTGCTATCAGTTCCATTGTCTCGGCCTTGCTCACATGTCGGTGCATACGCGTAAGCATATTGTCGGAAATGTGCTGCAAGGCTATGTCGAGATATTTGCACACATTGGGTTTCTCACGCATCACGTCGAGCAGTTCGAGCGGAAACTGGTTGGGATAGGCATAATGCAGCCTTATCCATTTCACGCCCTTTATGTCGGCCATATCACTTATGAGGTCGGCAATATGGCGTTTTCCGTCGAGGTCAACACCATAATACGTGAGTTCCTGTGCTATTATCTGAAACTCTTTCACACCGTTGGCCACAAGTTCGCGCACTTCGTCGAGTATTTCCTCTTTTGGGCGGCTCACATGTTTCCCTGTTATAATAGGTATGGCACAATAGGCACAATGTCGGTCGCACCCTTCGCTTATCTTCACATAAGCATAATGGTGGGGAGTGGTGAGGTGGCGGCGGCCATCGCATATTGCCACATCGGCTTTACCGAGGTCGGCAATCAGCTGACGGTAGTTGAACTTGCCGTAGAACTTGTCTACCTGCGGTATTTCTTTTTCGAGTTCGTCCTTGTATCGCTGCGACAGGCAGCCCATGACAAACAGTTTGTTGAGTCGCCCCTCTTCCTTGGCCTGCACCAGTTCGAGTATCATGTCGATGCTCTCCTGCTTGGCCGATTCTATAAATCCGCAAGTGTTCACCACCGCGATTTCGCCTTCCAGACGTTTTGCGTCGTGGGTGCAGCGGTAGCCAGCCGATTCAAACTGGTGCATGAGGCTCTCGCTATCGACAAGGTTTTTCGAGCACCCCATGGTTATAATGTCTATCTGACCTTTCTTCATCGGGCTATTTCTTAAACAGTGAGTCAACAAACTGGCGTTTGTCGAAAAGTTGCAAAGCCTCCATCGACTCTCCCAAGCCAATATATTTCACGGGCACTTTAAGTTGGTCACTTATTCCGATAACCACTCCACCCTTTGCAGTGCCGTCGAGTTTTGTTATTGCAAGCGACGTCACCTGCGTCACGGCAGAGAATTGCTTGGCCTGCTCAAAGGCATTCTGTCCGGTGCTTCCGTCAAGCACGAGCATAACCTCGTCGGGTGCTCCGGGCAGTATTTTCTTCATAACGTCCTTTATTTTCTTCAGCTCGTTCATAAGTCCCACTTTGTTGTGCAGACGTCCGGCAGTGTCGATAAGCACCACATCGGCACCGTTTGCCTTTGCCGAGGCAAGGGTGTCGTAGGCCACCGACGCTGGGTCGGCACCCATTTGCTGCTTCACAACGGGCACTCCAACACGCTCGCCCCAAATTGAAATCTGCTCCACGGCGGCGGCACGGAACGTGTCGGCAGCACCGAGCCACACCTTCAGTCCGGCTTTCTTAAACTGGTAGGCGAGTTTTCCTATTGTCGTTGTCTTGCCCACACCGTTTACCCCGACAACAAGTATAACATAAGGCTTGTGGTCGGCGGGCAACGTCCAGTCGGAGTTGTCGGCCGTGTTGTTCTCGGTGAGCAACGATGCTATCTCGTCGCGCATTATCCCGTTGAGCTCGGATGTTGACACATACTTGTCGCGTGCCACGCGCTCCTCGATGCGCTTGATAATTTTGAGTGTCGTCTCCACGCCGATGTCCGACGTTATGAGGGCTTCCTCAAGGTTGTCGAGCACTTCGTCGTCCACCGTTGACTTGCCGGTTATGGCACGAGCGATTTTGTCAAAGACACTGTGTTTCGTCTTCTCAAGACCATTGTCAAGTATCTCTTTCTTGTTCTTGTTGAAAAAACCAAAAATACCCATATCTAACTATTTGTCTGCAAATATACTGAATTATTCCCAAACGGCAAAGCAAAACATTTGGCACATTGTTACGCCAATCGCAAAACGGCAAATTATCGCTATAGGTGGGTTCTATAAATTGGCTTTGTCAGATTGCGAGGCTGTTTTCGAGGACAAT
>CAVKCP010000048.1:0-17582 GCA_963654815.1 Lachnospiraceae bacterium
TCTTCCTATTTAGGCTAACTAACATCTATGCCTAGACACAGGATTATGCTAGTGCCCCCGTTTTACTAAATTAAACCAAAAATTAACCGGACACCAATAAAATTGATACATTTTGTGAGAATACCGTGTGGTGGTTTCTTCTGAATGAAATGGCGTTATACAACAAAAAAACGATGGGAAAGAACAGCAATCGCCTCTCTTTCCCATCGTCTTTTTATCGTTATGCGTCAGGCATGAATGCCTTTTACACAATTGTATGCGCTTATGTTGTCAGTTGTTGGTGCTTCCACCTACAATGTCGAGCAACTCGTTGGTAATTGCCTGCTGACGGCTCTTGTTGTATTGCAGTGACAACTCACGCAGCAACTCGTCGGCATTGTCGGTGGCAGTCTGCATGGCTACCATTCGTGCGGCGTGTTCGCTGGCCACACTGTCGAGCAGGGCAGTGTAGAGCATGAGGTGCAACAGTTTGGGGATGAGTTGTGCGAGCACTGTATTCATGTCGGGTTCGACGATGAAATTGTCGTTCAGCGGACGCACATTCTCTTCTTTTTTCTCTTGTTGTCCCTCTGATGAGTTGCGCTTCAAGTATTCCTGAGCCTCCTTCGACGTGGCTATCGAGCTGAGGTCGCGCTCGTTGTCGCGTTTCAACTCTTCGGTAATGTCGATGGGCAGGAATGGCTTGCGGGTCAATACCTGCGAACCGGCACTCTTGAAATGGTGGTAAATCATCTCAACCCGGTCGATTTCGCCTTTCACAAACTTGTTTCCAAGCTCTCTGGCAATGTCGATGCACTGTGTGACGTTGGGCTTGTCGGCGAGCGATGTGAAATCGCCTGCCACTTGAAGTCCCATCTTCGCTGCCTTTTCGGCCACCTTGCGGCCTATGGGGTAGATGATGATGTTGTCGCTACCAAGTGTCGAGTATTCATCGACAACGTTCTGCAACAGTTTGATGACGTTGGAGTTGAAGCCACCGCAAAGGCTGCCGTTCGACGCGTAGACCACAAGAGCCACGCGTTTAACCTCGCGCTTTCTGTTGTAGACGGTTGTCGCATCGGCCTCCGACGCAAGGAATGTCTTGAGTATGTGCTCCAGCATTGTTTCATAAGGAAGCATGTTCTCAATCATCGTCTGTGCGTGGTGAAGCTTCGACGAGGCCACCATCTTCATTGCACTCGTTATCTTACGGGTGCTGTTGACAGAGGTTATCCGGTTTTTTATTTCTTTGAGCGACGGCATAAGCTTTTACTTTTTATACTGGCCGGCAACGTCGGCCATCGTCTGTTCAATTACCGACGTGAGCGTCTCGTCAATCTTTCCGCTGCCGAGTGTCTCAATTACATCGGCATGTGCCGAACGCATCTTGTCGAGGAAGGTGTCCTGACACTCGCGCACTTTTTCTACCGGCACGTCGTGCATAAGTCCGTGTGTGCCACAATAGATTATTGCGATTTGCTCACCTACGGGCATCGGGCTGTACTGCGGCTGTATGAGCAGCTGGTTGTTCTTGCGTCCGCGGTCGATAGTCATGGCGGTCACGGCATCCATATCGCTTGAGAACTGGGCAAACGACTCCAACTCACGATATTGGGCCATGTCGATTTTGAGCGTACCTGCTACTTTCTTCATGCTCTTCACCTGGGCTGAACCACCCACACGAGATACGGAAATGCCGACATTCACCGCAGGACGGAAGCCCTGGTTGAACAGGTCGCTTTCAAGATATATCTGTCCGTCGGTGATAGAGATCACGTTGGTGGGGATGTAGGCCGACACGTCGCCTGCCTGAGTCTCGATAATTGGGAGGGCAGTGAGCGATCCTCCGCCGCGTACATGGCCTTTCATGCATTCCGGCAGGTCGTTCATTTTCTCGGCAACTTCCTGTTGGTCGTTTATGCGGGCGGCACGCTCAAGCAGACGGCTGTGCAGGTAGAACACGTCGCCGGGATAAGCTTCACGTCCGGAAGGACGACGCAGGATGAGTGACACCTCGCGGTAGGCAACGGCCTGTTTGGAGAGGTCGTCGTAAACTACGAGTGCCGACATTCCACGGTCGCGGAAATACTCGCCGATTGCGGCACCCGCGAACGGTGCATAATACTGCATTGCGGCGGGATCGGCAGCGGTGGCGGCCACTACAATGGTGTAGGGCATGGCACCGTGCTGCTTCAGATTCTCCACAAGTGCGGCTACGGTAGAGGCTTTCTGTCCGATTGCTACATATATGCAATATACGGGTTTGCCTGCATCGTAGAATTTCTTCTGGTTGATTATTGTGTCTACTGCTATGGCTGTCTTGCCTGTCTGGCGGTCGCCGATTATAAGCTCGCGCTGTCCGCGGCCGATAGGTATCATCGAGTCAACCGATTTCAAGCCTGTCTGAAGCGGCTCTTTCACCGGCTGGCGGTAAATCACACCAGGGGCTTTGCGGTCGAGTGGCATCTCGAAAGAGTCGGTAAGATCGATGTCGCCTTTGCCGTCAATTGCATGTCCGAGAGGATTTATCACACGGCCGAGCATGTTGTCGTTGACGCGGATAGACGCGATGCGCTTCGTGCGCTTTACAACCATGCCTTCCTTGATGCCGTCGGTTGAGCCCAACAGGACGCAACCCACGTTGTCTTCCTCCAAGTTCATGACAATAGCCATCGTGCCGTTCTCGAATTCGAGAAGCTCGTTTGCCTCGGCATTGCGCAGTCCGTAGATGCGGGCCACGCCGTCGCTCACCTCAAGCACGGTACCCACTTCGTCGAACTGGCGGTTGTCGTTTATGCCGCGCAGTTGCTCAAGCAGCACTTGTGACACTTCGCTTGGTTTTATTTTATCTGACATATTTTTTGTTTTGAAAATCGATTACACCTTTTACACTTGTTGTTCGGTTCTATTGCCGCATGCAGTCGCATTGTCGCGTGCGGTTTGCTAAAACCGATGCGGTGCTTAGGTGTAATGTGGATTCGTTCCTTTTAACTGAGCTTTGAGAGTATGGTGCCAAGTTGGGTCTTTACGCTCGCATCCATTCTGTAAGTGTCATACTCCAGAACAAAGCCTCCGATGAGGTTGGAATTGATTGCTGTCTTGAACTCAACTGTTCCATTCGTCTTTTTTTCAACCAACTGTCGCAACTTGCTTTCGGTTTTGGAGTCGAGCGGAGCTGCGGTCGTTAGTTTGGCACTTACCAGATTGTTGTGTTTTCTGTACAGTGTAATAAACGAGTTGGCTATGAATTGCATGATGTCCTCGCGGCCTTCCTTGATTACAAGTTTGAAGAAACTTTGTGTCAATTCAGCTGGCTTTTCAGAGGCTGCAGCGTTGAGCAGAGCCTCTTTCTGCCGTTTGGAAACCATTGGATTATCTATGGTTGCCTTCAAGCGGGGCTCGGCGGCATAGCTGGCGGCAAGTGCCTGCATGTCGGCATACACTTTCTCCGACAGTCCCGTCTCAATGCCTGCCTTCAGCAAGGCGCGTGCATATCTGACCGATATCAATCCTAAATCCATGGCGTTTCTTATTTATTGTTGTTTGAAATTTCATCAAGCATCTGGTTAATGTAATCCATCTGTGCCTTCTCAGTGCCGAGTTTCTGTCGCAAGACTTTCTCGGAAATCTCGACACTCAACGTGGCTACTTGCTCGCGGATATCACTTATTGCGGCCTGCTTCTGACTTTCAATCTCGGCTTTGGCCTCTTTTATGATACGGGCACTCTCTTCGCGTGCCTTCTCCTGAGCTTTCTCCACGATAGCCTCACGGGTGGCGGCAGCCTCTTTGAGTATGGCTGCCTGCCGTTGCCGTGCCTCCTGAAGCATCGATTCGCTCTCCTGCTTGATGTTCTCAAGCTGTGCAGCGGCTCTCTGCGCCTTGTCGAGACTCTCGTCGATGTAGCGTTTGCGCTCTGAAACCATATTGATAATGGCGGGGAAACCCTTTTTCGCGAGCACAAAGAACACTACTGCGAATGCTAGAAGCATCCAGAAGAGCAGTCCCGGGTCAGGAGTGAGTATTGCAGGTAAATTATCGAAAAAACCCATTTGCAATGTTTAATGTAACTTCTCTTATTTGATGAGGAAGGCGCAAGCCACAATAGCGAACAGTGCGCAACCCTCAACAAAGGCTGAGGTAAGAATCATGTTAGACATAATCTTGCCCGAAGCCTCAGGCTGACGTGCTATGGCATCCATGGCGCTGCCGCCAATCTTGCCGATACCTAAACCTGCGCCAATTGTTGCAATACCTGCTCCGAGACCGCAGCCCAGCTGTGCCAGACCTTCAGCAGCCAAAAGTGATGAAATAATCATAGTCTTTAAATTTTTAAATTGTTATTGTTGTTTTTTGTTTTTCAGTTGTTTTTATTCTTCCTCTTTCTGTGCCAGTCCGATGAAGACTGCACTCAGAAGGGTGAACACGTAGGCCTGTATGAAAGCGACAAGCACTTCAAGGCAGTTCATAAACAGCATCATTACGACGCTCACAAAGTTCAGACCGAGGCCGTAGCCCACGCCCATCGACCATCCAAGGAATATTACACAGGTGAAGCTCAATATGATTGCGTGGCCTGCCATCATGTTGGCAAAGAGACGAATCATAAGTGCGAACGGCTTGGTGAATACTCCGAAGAACTCTATTACCGGCATCAGCGGTACGGGATAGGCTTTCAGAAACAGCGGGACATTGGGCCAAAATATGTCTTTCCAATACTCCTTGTTGCCGAAGAGGTTGATTGCTATCATCGAGCACAGGGCGAGAAACAGTGTGATGTTGATGTTGCCCGTCACGTTGGCTCCGCCAGGGAATATCGGAAGGAGGCCGAGAAGGTTTGACGTGAGAATGAAGAAGAACACGGTGAGAAGGTATGGGGCGAACGGCTTGAAGCGCTTCTCGCCAATCGATGCCTTTATCACATCATCGTAAATCGTCATTACAAGCATTTCCATCAGTCCCACAAATCCTCCCGGGGCGGCACTCTTCTCGTCGCGGCTCTTGTACCATCGGGCACAGCTCATGAACACGATGACAAGGACAATAACCACAATCCATATTTGTGCCACGGTCTTGGTGATGCTCAAATCGAGCGGACGCGAGGTCGTGCCATTCTGTAGTTTCTCGTAAATCTTGCCATGGTGATTGGCGTCGAAATAGTAGTTGGAAGGCAATGAGTGTGCCGTGCAGAAAGTCCATTCGCCGCTGTCCGAGCTCCTGAGGATTATGGGAAGCGGGATGCTGAGGCTTTTGTCGCCATACGAAGCTATATGCCATTCGTATGAATCGGCAAGGTGCTCAAGGACAATCTCCGGGATATTGAGTTCCTTTTTCCCGTCAGGCTGCGCTTCACCGGCACTTGCCAGCAACGGCAAGAAAGCCAGTATTACAAGAAGGAAAAATGACCTTATTTGTTTCATTACAGTTTATTTATTATCGTTACCACATTTTGTGCCGCAACCTGAGCGGTGCATGAAAAACAATGAGTGGTGTATTATCATCATTGCATAGAATGCGAGGAACACCAGACAGTATTTAGGCATCGCGTCACGGCCAACGACAAAGTAGCAGACTCCCAATACGGCCAACGCCAATAACATTCTGAATCCCGACACTGCGGTGTAGAATGTAGATAAGGCATCGTCTTGTCCATTTTGTCTGACGCGTTGCCATATAAGAATGTCGGCCATTTCGATTACAAAGGCAAAGGCTACGCTTACGGCAAGCGGTGCCTTCAGCCCTCCGATATTGGCGAATTCCGACAATGCCAACACAGCCAGAGACATTACGGCAATGGCAACTATTGTCTGCACTATGTATCGGCGGCACAACTTTCGGGTGTCAGAAGATAAAGTCATAAGTGTTGATTAACGTTGGATTTCAGCACAAATGTCAACTTCGTTCTTCTGCACTTCGACAAAACCGCCGGCGATTTTCACTTCGTGCTCGCCTTCAGAGTCAAAAAAAACAATGCGTCCGCTGTCGAGTGTGGATATGATAGGGGCGTGGTTCACAAGTATCTCGAACTCGCCACTCGTTCCAGGAACGACAATACGCTCGGCACTTCCCTCATATTCCACCTTTTCCGGCGAAACGATTCTTAAATTCAAACTCATATTACAAGATGTTTAGCGGTTTAACCTTTTGCTGCCTCAAGAAGTTTCTTGCCTTTTTCAATAGCGTCCTCGATAGTTCCGACGTTGAGGAATGCCTGCTCTGGCAGGTCGTCAACCTCGCCGTCAAGAATCATGTTGAAGCCTTTGATAGTGTCTTCTATCGAAACCATTACGCCGGGAACACCGGTAAACTGCTCTGCCACTGCGAAAGGTTGCGAGAGGAAACGCTGCACTCGGCGTGCGCGGTTCACGGTCTGTTTGTCTTCGTCAGACAGTTCGTCCATACCGAGAATGGCAATGATGTCCTGCAATTCCTTGTAGCGTTGCAGAATTTGCTTAACACGTTGTGCGCACTCGTAGTGCTCTTTGCCTACGATAAGCGGGTCGAGGATGCGTGATGTGGAGCCCAGCGGGTCTACAGCGGGGTAAATACCCAGCTCGGTAATCTTACGCGACAACTCTGTAGTGGCATCCAAGTGCGTGAAAGTAGTTGCAGGTGCCGGGTCGGTCAAGTCGTCAGCGGGCACATATACGGCCTGCACCGAGGTGATAGAACCTTTCTTTGTAGATGTGATGCGTTCCTGCATCTGTCCCATCTCGCTTGCAAGAGTCGGCTGATAGCCCACAGCTGACGGCATTCGGCCTAACAGAGCCGACACCTCAGAACCTGCCTGCGTGAAGCGGAAGATGTTGTCGATGAAGAACATGATGTCTGCGGCTTCGCCATCCTTGCCTCCGTGGTCGCGGAACTCCTCGGCTACGGTAAGTCCTGAAAGTGCCACTGATGCGCGTGCACCCGGTGGTTCGTTCATCTGGCCATAGACAAGCGTTGCCTGACTCTTCTTAAGTTCTTCAGGGTCAACGAGCGACAAGTCCCATTTCCCTTCTTCCATTGCTTTTTTGAATTTCTCACCGTAGCGGATAACGCCCGACTCCAACATATCGCGTATAAGGTCGTTGCCTTCACGGGTACGCTCGCCGACACCGGCGAATACTGAATATCCGTTGTGTCCTTTGGCGATGTTGTTTATCAGCTCCATGATGAGCACTGTCTTGCCCACACCTGCTCCGCCGAATAGTCCGATTTTACCGCCTTTCATGTAAGGCTCAAGCAGGTCGATAACCTTAATACCCGTTGCGAGCATTTCCTTGTGTGTGGACAGGTCTTCAAACTTCGGAGCTTCGCGGTGAATTGGATATGCTCCTTGCATGTCGAGTTTCTCCATGCCGTCGATGGGCTGCCCTATGACGTTCATCATGCGGCCTTTGATTTGCTCTCCGGCAGGCATGAGGATGGGGCTTCCAGTAGGTGTTACCTCCAAACCGCGCTGCAATCCGTCCGTATTGTCCATTGCAACGCAACGCACTGTGTCTTCGCCGATGTGTTGCTGCACCTCAATGACAAGCTCTTGTCCGTTGGGACGTTTCAGTTTAAGAGCTTCGTGAATTTTAGGCAATACTTCCTCGGCGTTCTTTCCGGCAGTGTCGAAATAGACATCGATAACCGGACCGATAATCTGAGAAATGTGCCCGATGATTTGTGACATATATTTTCTTTTGTTTTTTTAATCTGTTGCAAATATAACAACTATATTTTTATGGAAAAAAACATTTAATGTTTATTGCATGTTTTCATTCCAAAAAGGCCATTTTTGCGGTTATTTCATACGCATTTGCGGCTTAGATGCTGAGCTCGTCGAGCACCTTTATTAGCTTGCGGTCGAATGGTTTGTCGCTGCGTATTGCCTCGCTGAGCGGCACATACACAATCTCATTGTTGCGCACGCCAATCATTACGTTGCGTTGTCCCTGCTGTATGGCCTCGATTGCCCCTACACCAGTGCGTGAGGCGAGGATTCTGTCGTGTGCGCTCGGGCGTCCGCCGCGCTGCAGGTGTCCGAGGATTGACACGCGTACATCATAGCCGGGGAACTCTTTTTTCACACGGTCGGCATAGAACATTGCGCCGCATTTCGGACTTTCCGACACGATTACGATGCAGCTTTTCTTCGACTTGCGAATGCCTCGCTCCATGAAGCGTGCCAACTGGTCAACGTCGGTAGAGTCTTCGGGAATGATTGCAGCTTCGGCGCCGCTTGCTATTGCACTGTTCTGTGCGAGGAAACCGGCGTCACGTCCCATTACCTCGACAAAGAAGATGCGCTCGTGGCTCTGTGCAGTGTCACGGATGCGGTCAACACATTCCACGATGGTGTTCATCGTGGTGTCATATCCGATTGTAGAGTCGGTGCCGTAAAGGTCGTTGTCTATTGTTCCCGGCAGACCGATGCAGCACAAGTCGTATCTCTGTGCAAATTCCATCGCTCCCGTGAGCGAACCGTTTCCGCCAATCACCACAAGTGCGTCGATGCCGTGCGACACGATGTTTTGGTAGGCTTTCTCTTTGCCTTCGTCGGTCATGAACTCCTTTGAGCGTGCGGTTTTCAATATTGTTCCGCCCGACATTATTATTCCGCTCACGTTCTCGGTGGTGAAATCTTCTATCTCACCGTTTATAAGTCCGTCATAGCCACGGTATATTCCTTTGATGTTGAAACCATTGCATATGCCTGCGCGGGTCACCGCGCGTATGGCGGCATTCATTCCCGGCGCGTCGCCGCCGGATGTCATAATTCCTATTGTCTTAATTTTCGCCATAACCGATAGTTTTATATTTTAATTTAATGTTATGCATAAGATTGCGAGTCCGGCTGCCGATGCGGCAAGGGCTTTCCATCCCACGATGCGGAAAAACATTCCGAAGCGCATTCGCTCGATTTTCATGAGTGCCAGTCCGCTTGCCGAGCCGATGCTTAACACGTTTCCGCCCATTGCCGATGCGTAGGCCACAACTTTCCAGTAGGCATCGTTCACGTCGCTTGCATGTATTGTTGCCGATGCAATGTCGGCCATTCCGCCGTTGAATGCAGTGCCGTGCAAAGAAATCATTGTGGCTGCTGTGGCAAAATTGTCGAGCACAGTGCTCGCCAGTCCAGTGACTGTGCCTGCTATAAGCAGGTTGTCAAGGTGTGTTCCTGCGGCTTTCATCACTGCGTGTGCTACTCCCGTTTCTCTTATAACGCCAACGGTGAGCATAATGCCAAGCACGAACAGAATCGTTTGCACACCACCATATTGCAAGGCGAGTGGCGTTCTGCGGCGTACCATCTCGTTGGTGGCCATGCGCTTGCGGTTGGCCACTTCATTTACAATCCATAATACGGCGAGTACGCAGAGAGCTCCGAGAAACGGACTGAGTTTTGTTATGTTGTGGAATGTGGGTATGAACCACAGACCGCCAATGCCTACAAAGAGCATGAGTGTGCGTTGCCACACTTTAAGCACCGTGTCGTCGCCTTGGTAGGGCGGTGTTGCCCACACGGTTTCAATACGTCCGGGCATCATCTGTCCGAGCGCGGCCACAGGGATAATCCACGCCACGAGACACGGTATTGCAAGCGAAGCCGAAAAGTTTGAAGCTGTTACTGCTCCCGTGTTCCAGAGCACCAGCCCGGTCGGGTCGCCTATTACAGTGAGTGCTCCGCCGCAGTTTGCCGACACCACAACGGCGCATCCCAGCACCAGCCGTTGCCGTTGATTGGCCACAACGCCGTGCATCACGGTGAGCATCATCACTGTTGTGGTGAGATTGTCGAGGTTTGCCGACACCACGAAAGTGATTGCCGAAAGCATCCACAACAGTTTCCTGCTGTTGCGGGTGCGCAGCATTCGTGTGAGGAAATCGAAACAGCCGTTGTTTTGCAATATCTCGACTATTGTTGTAGTGGCCAGAAGAAACAATACTATTTCTGATGCTTTCCCTACATATTTCAGGAAAACGTCACGGGCGATGAATTGCTTCACCAAACTGCTTGATGAACCAATGCCGTTAAGAAAGGTGGAGAAATCGGTAGGATGTTGGCTTGTAACAAAATCGGCACCATAGCAGATATACAAAATCCAACCTAAGGTGCCGACAAATATGGCTACGGCTGCCTTGTTGATGTTTGTGTATCTTTCAGTAGCTATTAGTAGATAGCCTATTAGTAGTATGGCCGCTATTACTATCGTCATAATCCGATGTGGATTTAGTCATTGCAAAGTTAATAAATATTCTGAATTATACAATTGAAGGACGTTTTTTTTATAGGGGTTTAACAATGTTTTAATGCAGACGTAACATTGCAATTCCGTCCATAGCCAGCCATTGTTTGTGTTCAGAATGTCTGTCTTTCCATGGTTTCGCATTCTGTCTTATGCCGAATGTTTCGCCATAACCTGTTATTGCCTCGTCGTGTTGTCTCTTTGGGGAAGAAAAGAAGGTGCGGGCACAACCTCGGCAGATGCCGTAGAGACTGTGCCCACACCTTAATTATATATAGATGCCGTTGCTTTGCGTGTGCAGCATCATTCGGGTTGGTGCTGTTCGCGCAGAAGGTCGTTCACTGTCTTCACGGGGTTGAATGTCTCAATGGGCACTTCAACAAACACCGTTACCCAGTCGCTCATTGCTCCGTTCCACAACCCCGGCAATTCAAGGGCTTTGAGTTCTTTCCCACCCTTGCTCTTCGAACTGATAAATCCGGTAGTCTTGTCAACATATTCCGGCAGGTTGAAGCGGTTGCCCTTGTAGTCTTTCACCGCGCACACGAGGTCAACGGGGTTGAAATGTGTGCCTTCTTCAAACATTTTTACATATTCGGCGTTGTTCTTGTCTATTTGGCTCGACTCGAGAATTTGTAGACTAGTAGTTCCGTCCTGATTGTAGCAAACAAACGGGCCTCCGCCGGGCTCGCCTACGTTTCTCACCACGCCGCACACGCGTATAGGCCGGTTGAGTTTCTTGTGCAAATAGTCGGCAAGCGCTTTGTCGTCGAGTGCATCGGCGTCTTGGCGGTGGTAGCATAGTTCGTTTTCGAGGAATTTCGTAATTTCGGACAATTGCTCGTGTGTATACTTGCCCAAATCAAGCAACTCGAGATATGCCTTAACGCGTTTCTGAATTGAAACGAGCATTCCGCCGATGAGCTGTTTGTATACCACTGTAGTGTCTTTCAGACGGTCGGGCACAACGTTGTCGATGTTTTTTATGAACACCACGTCGGCATCGATGTCGTTGAGGTTTTCAATGAGGGCTCCGTGTCCACCTGGACGGAAAAGAAGTGAACCATCGTCGTTGCGGAACGGAGTGTTGTCGGCATTCACGGCAATGGTGTCGGTGTTAGGTTTCTGCTCAGAGAACGACACGTTGAAGCTGATGCCGAATTTCTTCTCGTAGTAGTCTTTCTTTTCCTCTACCTTTGCCTTGAAAAGTGCGAGGTGGTCGTGCGACACCGTGAAATGAATGTTGGCCGTGCCGTTTGAGCTTGCGTAGAGTGCAGCTTCCACAAGATGCTCCTCCATAGGTGTGCGTGGCCCGTCGGGATAGTCGTGAAACAGAAGCAGGCCCTTGGGCAACTGGCCGTAACCAAGTCCCTTGTCGCCCAGCAGGTTGGCCACCACCTCTTTATATTGGTTGGCCTCTTTCAGTTTGCATGCACTCTTGCCGTCGTTCTCCTTGCACTTGCCACAGAGAGCTTTGCGGAATGCAAACTTGGGCAGTCCGTCGAAGAAAGCCTTTTCGAAATCGGTTGTCGGCACATCGTAAGGAGCGTCGAGGAATGCGAAGAGGTTCTTGAACATGCGACTTGCAGCACCGCTTGCCGGAACGAATTTCACTACATTGTGGCCTTCGTCCACATATTTTTTCCATTCCTCAATATATTCTGCGCGCTCTTTCTCGCCTGGGGCGGTTACACCCTGTCCCACGGCTGCGGCCGAAACGATTTTCAGAAACGGAAAGCCTTGCTTGAATTGCGCGAGCTGGTGTTCCACCTGTTCGCTTTTGATGTTCTTTTCAGAGATTTGTTTTAAATCTTGTTCAGACAGCATAGTATTGTAGTTTTTAGATGATTGTCGGTAATTAGTTACAAATATAACTACTTTTTCGTTAATCGCGAAACGGTGAAGACATTTTTTTGTAACTTTGCCTGATAATTTAACGTAACGCGTGTGCATTATGGAGGAAAAGTTGATATTCACCACCGAAGAGAAGAAGGAATTCATGCAGCTTGCCGCGAGTCTGAAAAAGGCCGTCGACGGGACGCTGATGCCAAACGACGAGAAAAACCTTAAGGCGCAAATCGAGACCGAACTGAAGCGAGGCAGCCTCAGCCGCGATGTGTTCGGGCTTAACCCTATACTGCTCAGCATGCAGACAGCCCAGCTTGAAGTAGAGGAAATTGGCATGAAACGCGACTGTGTTATTGCCATACTTCTCTACAACAGTGTAATAGGCGGCAGACTGACGCTGGACAAAGCGCGTGAGCTTTATGGTGAGGGCATAGCCAATATTATACATGGTTTGGTGCGCATACACGAACTTTACACCAAGACCCCGATTATAGAGAGCGAGAATTTCAGAAATCTCCTGCTGTCGTTTGCAGAGGACATGCGCGTCATTCTCATAATGATTGCCGACCGCGTTAACCTTATGCGGCGCATAAGGGACACTGGCAACGACGAGGCGCGCCGCCGCGTGGCCGAGGAAGCGAGCTACCTCTATGCTCCGCTCGCCCACAAACTTGGACTCTACAAACTGAAAGGTGAGCTAGAAGACCTGAGCCTGAAATATCTTGAGCACGATGCCTATTACATGATAAAGGAGAAACTCAACGCCACCAAGAAGTCGCGCGATGCCTACATAGAGCGGTTCATTCAGCCTATAAAGCAGAAACTCGACGACCTTGGCATAAAATGTCACGTCAAGGGACGCACCAAGAGCATCCATTCGATATGGCAGAAGATGAAAAAGCAGAAATGCGGTTTCGAGGGCATCTACGACCTCTTTGCCATACGCATAATCATCGACTCGCCGTTCGACAAAGAGAAAATGCTTTGCTGGCAAGCCTACTCGCTCGTGACCGACATGTATCAACCCAACCCGAAACGCTTGCGCGACTGGCTCTCTGTGCCCAAGTCAAACGGCTACGAGAGCCTTCACATCACCGTTCTCGGACCCGAAAACAAATGGGTGGAGGTGCAGATACGCACCGAACGCATGGATGAAGTGGCCGAGCGCGGCCTCGCAGCCCACTGGCGCTACAAGGGCATAAAGGGTGAGAGCGGCCTCGACGAGTGGCTCGGCAACATACGCACGGCTCTCGAAACTGGCGACGACATGCAGCTCATGGACCAGTTTAAGATGGACTTGTATGAGGATGAGGTGTTTGTTTTCACCCCAAAGGGCGATCTCCTGAAATTCCCCAAAGGCGCGACCATACTCGATTTCGCCTATCATATACATTCTGGCGTTGGCAACAAATGTGTAGGCGGACGCATAAACGGTAAGAACGTCTCCATTCGCGAAGCATTGCACTCCGGCGACGAGGTGGAAATTATCACTCAAAGCAACCAAACTCCGAAGCAAGACTGGCTTAACATTGTGCAGACGGCAAGGGCACGCGCCAAGATAAGGCTTGCCTTGAAGGAAACGCAGGTGAAGGAGTCGGTTTATGCAAAGGAGATGCTTGCACGCAAGTTCAAGAACCGCAAGATTGAAATGGAAGAGAGCGTCATGTCGCACCTCATAAAGCGACTCGGGTTTAAGGAAACTTCCGATTTCTACAAGCAGCTCACCGATGAGAAGCTCGATGCCAACGACGTGATAGAAAAATATGTGGAGGAGCGCGATCGCGAGCAAAAGCAGCATGTTGCGACAAATATCCGTTCGGCCGAAGAATTCAGCTACGAATTGCCCGATGACGAGAATGTGCGGGGCGGCGACGATGTGCTCGTTATCGACCGAAACCTGAAAGGGCTCGACTACACGCTTGCCAAATGCTGCCATCCCATTTATGGCGACCCGGTGTTCGGCTTCGTGACGGTGAGCGGCGGTATAAAGATACACCACGTCAACTGCCCCAATGCACCCGAACTGCGCAAACGTTTTGGCTATCGCATAGTGAAGGCGAAGTGGAGCGGAAAGGGCGTGTCGCAATATTCCATAACGCTTCGTGTGGTGGGCAACGACGATATCGGCATTGTGAATAACATAACGAGCGTAATATCAAAGGAAGAGAAAATCGTGATGAGGTCGATAAACATCGACAGTCACGACGGACTTTTCAGTGGAAATCTCGTGGTGCAGCTTGAAGATACGTCGAAACTGGAATCTCTGTTGAAGAAGCTGCGCACTGTAAAGGGCGTGAAATCGGTGACACGACTGTAAAGTCGGCAAGTGTGCAACGACGTTTTGCAGCTGCACTTGTGTTGCCTTGCACCGGGCAGGCAGTGAAATAAGTGACGAAGAAAGCCGCCATACCCCAATTGGGATGTGGCGGCTTTCTTTGGGTATGCTCGGCTTGATCATTGCCTAATGGATTGGATGAATAGTAGCCTTTTGACCTGAACGAATTTAATTTTAGTGGTAGCCTACTGTCCTTTGCCTACGAAGGAAGTTGGCGACTGTCCATTGCGTTTCTTGAAGAACTTGCAGAAGGTTTCGGTGTCGGGGAAACCGAGATGGCGGGCTATTTTGCCCACTTGGTTGTCGGTGAAGCGAAGCAGGTCGAGGGCCTCGTGATAGACAAGAGAGAGGATGAACTCCTTCACTGATTTCTGCGAGTAGCGGCGCACGATGCGAGCCAGATAAACTGGCGTGATGCAGAGTTTCTCGGCATAGAAACGGGTGGAGTGCTCCTGCGTGAAATGGGTGGAGACGAGGGCGATGAACTGTCGGTAGATTACTTCCTGGTGGCAGATGCCCGCAGGCTGTTCCCTGCCGAGGAGAGCGTCGGAAACGAGGAAAGCAAGGTTGCGCAGATAGCCGGCTTGCAGCGACTCCCTCGCCCCGATGCCCTCCGCCTGTTGCAGTTGTAGCATCAGTCGCATGGTGTCGGCGGCAAGCATGCTGTGGGAGGGAGCATCGCCGAGGACGGGCACGTGACCAGTGATAAGGCGGTCGGCCAGTACCTTGCACTCTACATGATGTGTGAAGATTTTCTCCATCAGCGATACTTCCACCAAGATGTAGGTGGCACTGAAATCATCGGTGAAGTCCTCGATGAACACCAGCTGGCGCGGCGTGAGCACCATCAGCGTGCCCGGCTCCAACAGATAGCGGCGGCTATTGATGGAGTAAGTAGCCCTGCCATTCTCCACCCTCATGAAGGCAAAGAAATCGGCGTAGGTGGCATCCATCCTCACGGCCGATAGCTTGCTTGCCGTCACCTCGATGGCATAGATGCCGGCGGTGCTTTCACCCTTCATCTGCATTTCGCTGCTGAATTGTTGTATCGTTACCATGTGTTCAATCGTTAATCAGTGAGACAAAGATACGCATTTGTTTTCGTTTTGACAAGAATAAGACTTGTTTGCCCTCCTATATACTCCATTTTTGTTTGTAATTTTGCAGTCGAAAAGAAACAAGATATCATGCAGAATAAGTTCAGACAATTCGTATTGTGGGCTTGCTTGGCAAGCTCCGCAGTGGCTGGCGCACAGACCGTGACTCTCCACGGGTCTGACGGCAGCACTTTCAAGGCACCCCTTCGCCGTGCCCTTCCAACCTCAGCCGACCGTGCGCGCTATCCCGGTTTCCATCCCGACACATTATTATTAAAGAAAGGAACCATTCGCCGCGAGGGATCCATGCCCCTGCCATGCGACATCCGCATGCTGCGCGACGTGGCAGTGACCTTACGCGATGGCGTAACCATATATACCGACGTGTTCCTCCCCGCCGAGGAAGGGCATTATCCAGCCCTCTTGGCTTGGAGCCCCTATGGCAAGGAGGTGGGCGGACAGATGCTCGACGACGTGCCCATGCGGGCAGGTGTTCCACAGTCGATGACCTCTGGACTGGAGAAGTTTGAGGCTCCCGACCCAGCCTACTGGTGTGCCCGAGGATATGCCGTGGTCAATCCCGACAAGCGAGGAGCCTATCGCTCGGAAGGCAACCTGCTTTATTGGGGACATGACGACGCGCTGGATGCCGGCGATGTAATCAACTGGATTGGCAACCAGCCATGGAACAACCAGAAGGTGGGCATGGCAGGCAACTCCTGGCTCACTGCCTCACAATGGTTTGTGGCGAGCGAACGCCCCAAGTACCTCGCCGCCATCGCCCCTTGGGAAGGATTCTCCGACCTCTATCGCGACACCAACCGAGGCGGCATCCCCATGCCCGAGTTTGCCGAGATGATAGCCGAGACCTTCTCCTCACAGTACGGACTCTTGGAGAACCAACCCCTCATGCTCGCCACCCAGCCCTACTGGTGCAGCTACTGGCAGGACAAGGCCCCGAGGGTGGAGAACATCCAGGTGCCTGCCTATGTGGTGGCAAGCTACACCAACGACGTACACACCCACGGCACCTTTGACGCTTATCGCCGTTTGTCGGGCGAGAAGTGGCTTCGTGTTCACAACACCAACGAGTGGCTCGACTTCTACACCCATCAGGACGACCTCTGCCGTTTCTTCGACCACTATCTGAAAGGTGAGGAAAACGGATGGGAGCAGACTCCGAAGGTAAGACTGAGTGTGCTGAACCCCGGAGGCAAGGATGTGGTGGGTCGCATCGAACAGGCATGGCCCCTGCAACGGGCTTCCTATAAGAAGCTCTATCTCAACGGCACCGCCCATTCCCTGCAAGCCAAGAAGGGAAGTAGCGCCGTGCGCCAGAACTACGACTCTGAGGCAAAGGGACAGAATTCCTTGATCTATCGCCTCCGTATGGACAACAAGACGGAGATAACGGGCTACATGAAGCTCCACCTCTGGGTATGTGCCGAGGATTTCGACGACATGGACTTGCAGGTGCGTGTGGAGAAACTCGACCGAAATGGGCAACCCATCCCCAGCTTGACTGGTTCGCCGATAGCCGCTACTGGATTCATGCGTGTGTCGATGCGCAAACTCGATGAGGCGAAATCGACCGAGTCGGAACCTTACTACCTTTTTACCAAAGAGGCAGAGCAGAAGATGGAGAAAGGCGTGCCCACTCCAGTGGAAATCCAGATATGGCCGATGGGCATGATCTTTGAAAAGGGAGAATACTTGCAGCTCACCGTGGGGGCATACGAGCCGCCGGTGGCAGCCATCCCCTTCGGTAGTGCCAAGATAACCGTTCCTGTCGAGGGCATGACCTATGATGCGCAAGACAAGAATGTGGCCCTCGTTACGCTGGGCGGCAATGCCACCGAGGTGGCGGACAAGGCCGAGGTGGTGACATCGCCCAGGACGCACAATCAGGGACGGCACACCATCCTTAGCGGTGGCAAGTATGACAGTTATCTCTACGTGCCGGTCATCAAGAACAAGAAATAAAGATAAAGAATAAGAAATGCAGAATACAAGTAATACAAAGTTGGTGGGGAAGATATTCGCCACGGGTGTGATGTCGTTTTGCGGCGTGGTGAGCGAGACGGCGATGAACGTCACCTTCCCC
>CAVKCP010000049.1:0-17563 GCA_963654815.1 Lachnospiraceae bacterium
AAGGATGTATTTCATTGTCCTCAAATCGTACCAACTTATTTTTTTATCGTCACTTTATGCTCGGCATGAGCATTGTCTAACGGGTGCAAGTCTCGAGCAAACCCAAATAGTGGAAATTACATAGCCCGAGGCAATGGCGTTTGTCGTGAGGTGAAACTTGAAGGCCTACCCCCACACTTCCTCGGCAATGCTGCGCACCAGTTCTATCTTTGCCCATTGCTCCTCCTCGGTGAGGCGGTTGCCGATTTCGCACGATGCGAAGCCGCATTGCGGACTCAAGTAGAGGTTTTCGAGGGGCACATACTTGGCTGCCTCGTGAATGCGGGCAATCACCTCGTTGCGGTTTTCGAGTTTCGGGTTCTTTGTGGTGATAAGTCCGAGCACCACTTTCTTGCCGGGAGTCACGAGTTTCAGCGGTTCAAAGCCGCCCGAACGCTCGTCGTCGAATTCAAGGTAATAGGCACTTACGTTCTCGCGTGCAAACAACACCGGCGCAACGGTGTCGTAAGGGCCTTGCGAAGCCCATGACGAGTGGTAATTGCCACGGCACACATGCGTGTTTATCACGATATCGTCGGGGTGGTTTTCAAGTGCCAGGTTGTTCACTTTCAGATATGTTGCCATCAGTTGGTCGATGTCATATCCGCAGCCGGTCATCGTTTCCCAGAAATCCTTGTCGCAAACCATGCCCCATGTGCAGTCGTCAAACTGAATGTTGCGGCATCCTGCTGCGTGCAGTTCGGCTATAACCGTGCGGTAGGCTGCTGCGATGTCGGCTATCAGCTCGTCGTCGTTGGGATAGTATTTGCGTGTGTTGGCTGTGTTTCCCTCGCCTCTGAACAGTTCGGCGTAGAACTGTGCCGGGGCGGGAATGGTCTGGCGGGCCACCACACCTTCGGTTTCAAACTGCTTCACAAATTTGAAGTGCTCCACAAACGGGTGGTTTTCGCCGCTTATCTTGCCCGTGAGTGCACACGAACCTTTGGTGGTTTCTTCGCCGTGGAAAAAATAGCCGTGGTCGAGCTCGATGTGCTCCACGCCGTTCAGACCCCACATGAAGTCGAGGTGCCAGTAGCTGCGGCGAAACTCGCCGTCGGTGATTACATGCAGACCGTGTTCAATCTGCTTCTTTATGAGGGCAGTGATGCACTTGTCCTCGGTTTCTTTCAACTTGTCGGCAGTGATGTCGCCGTTGGCAAATGCGGCGCGTGCCTCTTTCAGTTCTTGCGGACGCAGAAAGCTTCCTACGATGTCTGCACGGAATGGTGCGTTGTTTGTTTTGTTCATTGCTTTATGTTTTGGTTTTGTTCTTGTTTCTGGTGCAAAGTTATTGCAAAGAATTTTTCTATGCAAATGTTTTGTGTAATTCGGAAAACTGTTCTAAATTTGCGTCTGAAACCACAATATTGTAGAATAATATTCTGTAAAAAGATAAAGGTAAAGAATGGTAAATTTAGACAAAACCGACATCGACATACTCCGTGCCCTGCAGGAGAATGCCAAACTTACTACAAAAGAACTGGCCGACAAGGTGCATCTTTCGCCTTCTCCTACATTTGAGCGTCAGAAGCGGTTGGAGCGTGAAGGATATATACGCAAGTATGTGGCGCTGGTTGATTCGCGCAAGGTGGGCAACAATATAATAATATGGTGCAACATAAGGTTGAAGCAGCACACCCACGACTATATAAAGGAATTTATGGATGCCGTGCAGAACATCGACGAAATAACCGACTGCTACAACACGAGTGGTGATTTCGATTTTCTCATAAAGGTGCATGCAAAGAGCATGGAAGCCTACCAGGACTTTATGCTAAACACCTTGGGCAAGATGCATTGTCTTGGTAGTCTCAACAGCGTGTTTGTGATTGGCAATGTGAAATCCACCACAAAAGTCCCCGTCGGGTAGTTGTCTGCAAGGCAAGAAACCCTTGGCAATGGCTCGTGGTTGGTGTACCGCTGGGCGTAAGAAGTTGAAAAATAAAATTAGCCGCACGCTTTTTGTGGCGTGCGGCTAATGGTGTGCGTGTGTGCTGCATGTGCGCTACGCGCGTGCAGCGGCTGCCGTAAGTGCCGCATATTGCGGCATAGGGTGGGGGACAGGGCTTTGTTGTGTCAGAACGGCATGTCGGCGGAGTTGGAAACTGGCCCCATGCCGTCGGGAAATCCTGCGTCGGGCGGCGGGAATGCGTTGTCGCCGTTCATCTTGCTGCCCATTATCTCGCCGCCATACATGTTGTCGGGCTTCGTGCCGTAAGATTTCTCCGGGTCTTGGAAACGTGTGAACTCGCCACGGAAGGTGAGCAGAATGTCGCCCGTGGCACCCTTACGGTGCTTGGCGATGATTATCTGTGCCATGCCGCGCAGGTCGTTGCCCTTGTCGTCTTGCAGTATGTGGTAGTATTCTGGACGGTGCACAAAGAGCACCATGTCGGCATCCTGCTCTATGGCTCCCGACTCGCGCAGGTCGCTCAGCTGTGGACGTTTGCCGTCGATGCCTCCCGAGTTGTCGCGGTTCTCAACCGAACGGTTGAGCTGTGAGAGCGCCAGAATAGGTATGTCAAGCTCTTTTGCCAAGCCTTTCAGCGACTGCGAAATCTTCGAAACCTCCTCCTGACGGCTGCCGAAACGCATTCCGTTGGCATTCATAAGCTGCAGGTAGTCGATCATTATTATCTTCACGCCTTTCTCGCGCACGAGTCTTCGTGCCTTGGTGCGCAGTTCGAATATCGACAGTCCGGGCGTGTCGTCGATATACATCGGCGAACCTTGCAGTTGGCGTATGTTCTTGTCGAGCCGTTCCCATTCGTCGGGCGAGAGCTGACCGTTTAGCATTTTGTTGCCGGGTATCTCGCACACGTTTGAAATGAGGCGGTTTACGAGCTGCACGTTGTTCATTTCAAGCGAGAAGAAAGCGATAGGAATGTGGTAGTCAACGGCGATGTTCTTGGCCAGCGACAGTGCGAACGACGTCTTACCCATGGCCGGACGTCCGGCTATGATAACGAGGTCGGAGCTTTGCCATCCGCTCGTCTTGCGGTCGAGCTCCTCATATCCCGTGGGCACGCCGGTGAGTCCGCCTGCGTTTTCGGCCGCCTTCTGCAAGATGTCTATGGCACGCGTGATTACGGGGTCAACCTGCACATAGTCTTTCTTCATGTTGTGCTGTGACAGTTCGAAGAGGCTTCCCTCGGCTTCCTGCATGAGTTCGTCAACATCTACGGTAGTGTCGAAAGCCTTGGTTTCTATCACGCTGGCATAGGATATGAGTTGTCGGGCGAGGAATTTCTGTGCCAATATCTTGGCATGATACTCAATGTGGGCCGATGAGGCCACGTGCGAACTTAGCTCCACGATGTAGGCAGGGCCGCCAACATCATCTATTGTTCCTTCTTTCTTCAGCTCCTCCACCACGGTCATAATGTCCACCGGGTTCTCGTCCATGCTGAGCGTCTGTATGGCTCTGTATATCTTTTGGTGGCGAGGCTCGTAGAATGTTTCCGGGCGCAGCGTTTCCGACACTATCGAGAAGGCGTCGCGGTCGATCATCAGTGCGCCCAGAACCACCTGCTCAATGTCCACGGCCTGCGGTTGCAGATGTCCGTAGTTCTTGTCGAAGGCCGTGTTCTGGCCTTTTTTGCGGGTCGTTGTATTGTTGTCAGGCATATATCGCTATTTTTATAGTGACGGTGAAAAAATCATACCAAGTAGTTTTTCATCGTCACATAAGACAAAATATGCCCAAAACCACTGCTGGCAGAGGCTTTGGGCATATAATGCGTGTTTATTTCAATTTGTTGTCCTGCGGGAAAACCACGGTGGGAGTGAAGCTCTTGGCTTCCTCGAAATCCATGAGTGCGTAGGCAATTATTATCACGGTGTCGCCCACTACCACCTTGCGTGCTGCTGCGCCGTTGAGGCAGATGCAACCCGATCCGCGTTGGCCTTTTATGATATAGGTTTCAAATCTCTCGCCGTTGTTGTTGTTCACAATCTGCACTTTTTCGCCGGCTATGAGGTTGGCGGCATCCATGAGGTCTTCGTCTATGGTTATGCTGCCCATGTAGTTGAGGTTGGCCTCGGTAACTTGCACGCAGTGCAACTTCGATTTCAGCACTTCAATCATCATAATGGTCTATCCTCTATATTTAATGTGGTCGATAAGTCGTATGGGGGTCTTGCCGCAATATACTGTGATGCATCCCACGACATAGTTGCTGTCTTCCCACGACGACACGTCCTGCAGCGTGTTTCCGTCTACAATCGAGAGGTATTCCACCTCTAGTCCGTCAACGGCATTGATGCCTTCCACAACCATATCGTGCGTCTCGGCCACCGTGTGGGTGAGTGAGTATTGGATGCTCTCGTTGAGTTTGGCGTAGATTCTAGGAGCTATGGCACGCTCGTCGGGTGCGAGCAGCGTGTTGCGCGAGCTCTTGGCAAGGCCGTCGCTTTCTCTTATCGTCTCGCATTCTACAATCTGCACGCCAAGTTGCAGATATTTTACGAGGCTCTTCACCACGGCTATCTGCTGCCAGTCTTTCTCTCCGAAATATGCTTTGTCGGGGCGTACGATATAGAAAAGGCGTGACACTACCTGACAAACTCCGTTGAAATGACCGGGACGGTGTGCGCCTTCCATTACCGAAGTGACCGGGGGAAAATCGAACTGACGCTTGTCTGGTTGCGGATACATCTCGTCAACCGACGGTGCGAACACATATTCTGCACCGCAACCGGCCACAAGTTCGCAGTCGGCATCAAGCGTTCTTGGGTATCGTTCGAGGTCGCTCTTGTCGTTGAATTGGGTGGGGTTGAGAAAAACCGATACTACTGTGACGTCGTTTTCGGCCACGCTGCGCTTCACAAGCGAGGCATGTCCCTCGTGCAGTGCGCCCATTGTCGGGACAAGCCCGACGCTCTTTCCTTGTTTTCGAGCTTCAAACAATTCATTCTGAAGCTCGACAATACTTCTGAACAGTTTCATCTTCTTGTCTTTAAGGCACGCCGAAAACTGCGTGCCGCACCTTGTTTTCAGGCATCATTGCCTCATGGCCGCGTCTTTACAGCGCCTTGTGCCGCCGGCGGCGCGGCCTCTCTTAAATTGGCTGCAAAATAACTACTTTTTTCTTAAACAAGAAAGAATAAAGCTAAAAATATGCCAATTAAGCTTGTGTTGGTTGCCTAAAAAACTTAAAAGCAATTATATGTGAAGATTTTTTTGTAACTTTGTGGCGTGTTGTGGAGTGCGAACAACAGGCAGTACAGGCCGTTTCCGCGCTCCGGCTTATAAAAAAAGAACATGGCAAAAAAAATTCTATTCATCAATCAGGAGATTTTCCCCTATGTTCCCGAAACGGAAATGTCGGTAAAGGGTAGGGATATCCCGACAAAAATGCAGGAAGACGGCTTCGAAATACGTACATTCATGCCCAAGTGGGGCAACATTAACGAACGCCGTGGACAGCTACATGAGGTTATACGCCTGTCGGGAATGAACATCGTAGTAGACGATACCGACCATCCGCTTATTATTAAGGTGGCTTCGATACCGCAGTCGCGCCTTCAGGTCTATTTCATCGACAACGATGATTACTTCACAAAACGCAAGATGGCTCTTGACGAAAACGGCGTGGAATACGACGACAACAGCGAGCGGGCAATATTCTTTGCGCGCGGAGTGTTGGAAACTGTGAAGAAATTAAGGTGGACTCCCGACATTATTCTGTGTCAGGGATGGATGGGATATGTAGTGCCTTTCTATATAAAGACCGCCTACAACAACGAGCCGGCGTTTGCCAATACCAAGGTGGTGACATCACTTTTCGGCGACAAACTTGCCAAAAGCTTCGGCAACAGCTTTAAGAGCAACGTCGTGTTCAAGGATGAACTCGCCGGAAGCCTCGCGTCTTACAAAGACGATTTCGATTTCTCCGAATTCGGAAAGCTTGCCGTTGATTTCAGCGATGCCGTTGTTGAGGCATCCGAAGATACCGATGGCGCACTTCTTGCCTATGCAAAAGAAAAGGGACTGCCGGTTCTTGGCTATCCCGGCGACAACTATGCAAAGGCATACAAGGAGTTTTTCGAGAATGAACTCTAAGGGTTCAGAGTGTAAAAAAAGAAATGTTTTACCGATGAAGAAATTCAATTTGTTTGCAGGCATAATGCTTGCAATGTCATTCTTGTGCGTCTCTTGCGATGACAATACAGGCGAAATAGGTTCGTCGCTCATCGACGATCTCGACCATTTGATTGTCTCTACCGACACGTTTGAAGTAACTACACGTTCCATACTTGCCGATTCCGTATTGTCAAGAAGCACCATCGGCTATCTTGGCAAGGTGCGCGACCCTGAAACGGGAGCTTACCTTACAAGCGATTTTATGACACAGTTCTTTGCTGTGGAGGACATGACGATGCCTTCGAAGGACAGTATCTTAAGCGTGAAAGACGGAAATATCGTTGCCGACTCGTGCGACATAAGGCTATACTACACCGAGTTCTACGGCGACTCGCTTGCCCCGATGAAGCTTACGGCCTATGAAATGAGCAAGCCAATGCCCGAGTCGCAGAAGTATTATTCCAATTTCGACCCGATGACCAATGGGTATGTGGACGGAAACCACATGACGGTGAACAAGATGTACACGCTCACTGACTTGAACGTGAGCCAGTCGTCGCGATACAGTTCCGACTATATGCCGAGCATACGCATTTGTCTTGACAAGGAATACACCGACCGTGAAGGCAACAAATACGACAATTTCGGAACTTATCTGTTGCGCAAATACTACAGCAACCCCGAAAAGTTCAACAATATCTATGCCTTCTTGCATGATGTAGTTCCGGGATTCTATTTCAAGGTGAAGAGCGGTTTGGGCTCAATGGCCTATGTCAGTCTGAGCCAACTTAACGTGTATTACCGATATACCTACAAGGGCACGGTGAGCAAATCCGACGGCACGGAGAAAGATACTGTATATGTAGCTTCTGACATGATGTCTTTCCCGGGCACCGAGGAGGTGCTGCAGACAAGCCGAATGGAGAATGATGACAACACATTGTCGCGTCTTGTTGCCGACAACAGCTGCAGTTATATAAAGACTCCTGCCGGAATATTTACCGAGGTAACGCTTCCTGTCGACGAAATCGTGAGCAAACACCAGGGCGACAGTATCAACTCTGCCAAGGTGGTATTCACTCGCATCAACGACAAAACATCTTATGGCGAATACAGTCTGTCTGCCCCCAGCACGTTGCTGATGATTCCCAAGAGCGAACTTCACTCTTTCTTTGAGGAGAATAAGGTGGCCGACTACAAGACATCGTTCCTTGCTTCGTTCAGCAGCAGTGCCAATACCTACACGTTCAGCAACATAAGCAACCTTATAAGACACCTTGCCAGCAGTGCCGACCGCACACAGAGCGACTGGAACAAGGTGGTGCTTGTGCCCGTAACCACAACCTACGACGCACAAAGTTCGCTGTCGAAGGTGTCGCACGACATGTCAATGGCAAGCACGCGCCTTGTAGGTGGAAGCGAAAACCCGTATGCTCCGATACGCATCAGCGTGGTTTACGGAAAATTCAAGTGACATTACGGCCATGGCAGACAATTTCCTTGAACGCCAAAGACGCGACTATGATGCCAAGAAGGCACAATGGCAGAAAAACGGCAAACGCCCAGTTTCTGTCTCGCAGATACTGAAACGTTCGGCAGAACGCTTCTCCGACGAATGACAAAAGGCAGATTTCACGGGTGCATGATGTGCACATGTGAAATCTGCCTTTCGCTTTTTACCGCCGCGAAAAGAACGGCTTCAACCTTAAAATTATCATTGACAATGAGAAGAACATTAGCGACAATCTTTTTATTAATGGCGTTTCTCGTGCAGACAACGTCCAAAGCCAAGACAAGGCTGGCCTGCATAGGCAACAGCATAACCTATGGCTTGACCCTTGCCGACCCTGCACATGAGTCTTATCCGTCACAGTTGCAGCAGATGCTTGGCGACCGTTACGAGGTGGGCAACTTCGGAAAGTCGGGCGCAACGCTGCTGCGCAACGGCCATCGGCCCTATATGCAGCAGGAAGAATACCGCCGGGCCATTGAATTTAAACCCGACATTGCGGTCATTCACCTCGGTGTAAACGATACCGACCCACGCGATTGGCCCGACTACCGCGACGAGTTCGTGACCGACTATCTTGCGCTCATCGACTCGGTAAGGGCTTCTAATCCGCGTTGCCGCATACTCATTGCTCGCCTAACACCAATCACATGGCAGCACCCGAGGTTTGAAAGCGGCACAAGAGACTGGGAAAAGGAAATACAGGAAGCCATAGTCATAGTGGCACGCGTGGCACATGTGCAGCTAATTGATTTCCATTCGCCGCTTTATCCATATCCGTTCCTGCAGCCCGATGCCATACATCCCAATGTCGGAGGCGCACGGCTGCTGGCCGAAACGGTGTACAGTGCGGTGACAGGCGACTATGGTGGATTGGCACTGCCTGCCATTTACACCGACAGAATGGTGCTGCAACGCGACACACCACTCGACATTTGCGGCACGGCCAATGCCGGAGAAAACGTCGCGCTCACCATTGCAGGCAAACGTTATTCAACGCAATGCGGCGACAACGGCAAATGGAAAGTAACGGTTGCGCCGCTTGCAACAGGCCAGACATACACGATGACCGTCGAAAGCAAGACCAAGAAAATTGTCCTTCACGACATACTTGCAGGCGAGGTGTGGCTTTGTTCGGGGCAGTCGAACATGGCATTTCCGCTGAACTCATGCTCCACATCTTCAACCGACATACCGTTGGCCAACAACGAGAACATACGCATATTCGACATGCAGCCGCGTTGGCAGACAAATGCCGTGAAATGGCCAGTGGAGATAATGGATTCGATAAACCGTCTGCAATATTTCAAACTATCGGCATGGGCGAAATGCACTCCCGAAACGGCTGCTCCTATGTCGGCAGTAGCCTATTATTTCGGCAAGATGCTGCAAGACAGCCTTAAAGTTCCGGTGGGATTGATATGCAACGCCGTGGGAGGTGCTCCCACCGAAGCATGGATCGACCGCGAAACAACCGAGGGTTGCTTCCCGGCAATATTGCGCGACTGGGCAAAGAACGACTTCGTGCAGCCGTGGGTGAGGCAGCGTGCCGCGCTCAACATCGAACTTTCGCAAGTAAAAGGGCAGCGGCATCCATACAATCCGTGCTATCTTTTCGAGTCGGGCATCTTGCCTTTGCAGCATTTCCCCATAAAGGGCGTGATATGGTATCAGGGCGAATCAAACGCGCACAACAAGGACGCGCACACCAAACTCTTCAAGATGCTTGCCGAAAGTTGGCGCAATTATTGGAACAACGATGCTTTGCCCATTTATTATGTGCAGTTGTCGAGCCTTAACCGACCTTCTTGGCCGTGGTTCCGCGACAGTCAGCGGTTGCTGCAAGATGCTGTGCCTCATGTGGCAATGGCCGTTTCTTTGGATGTGGGCGACTCTACCGACGTGCATTACAGAAACAAGCTTCCCGTGGGCATGCGTCTTGCCCGCCTCGCGCTTAACCATTCGTATGGACGCACCGACATAACGCCTTGCGGTCCGTCGATACGCACTGCCACGGTGTCAGACGGTTATGTGTGGCTCGATTTCGACGAGTCGTGCGGAATGCACAGTTCTGATGGCAAACCGTTGCGCACTTTCGAGGTGGCCGAAGAAGAAGGACTTTTCCGCGAAGTGGCGGCAGAAGTAGTGGGTGATAGGTTGCGGCTCGATTGTCGCGGCATAGAAAATCCGCGTTTAGTGAGATATGCATGGCAGCCGTTCACAAGAGCCAATCTTGTGAATGAAGCCGGACTTCCGGCTTCAACATTCCGCATTGAGGTTGCAAATGCACGATGAAAAGAAATCTTCAAGTCTTGTTTTGACTTGAAAATCATATTTTGCCGCGTTGGGAAATGGCTATTGCAATTTTCTCAACGCGGCAAGCAGTAAGTTGTTTTCGTTCTTCGACCCTACCGTAACGAGCAGGCAGTTGTCGCACAACGGCATGTGCGAGCAGTCGCGCACCAGTATTCCGTTGTCGGCAAGATAGCTGAAAACGTGCGGCGCATTGGTGAATTTTGCAAGGAAAAAATTGGTGGCCGATGGGAATACCCTCTCGCATGACGGCAAAACCGAGAACGCCTCCATGAGTCTATGGCGTTCAAGCACGATTGTAGTTACGTTCTTGTCGGTTTCAAACGGGTCTTTCAGCAACCCGATGAAATAGTCTTGTGCAAGCGAACTTATGTTGTAGGGCATGCGCATACGGTTCATTATGTCGATAATGTCCTTGTCGGCAAAAGCCATTCCAAGCCTTGCTGCTGCGCTTCCCCAAGCCTTGCTCATTGTGTTGAGCACCACGAGGTTGCTGTGAAGGTTAATGTCGGCGCGGAACGGACGTGTGCGCACGAAGTCGGCATACGACTCGTCAACCACGACAAGGCCGTCGAAGAGTTCGAGCAGAAGCTCGATTTCGTCTCTGGAAATTGGTGCTCCCGTAGGAAAGTTGGGCGAGCACAACCATATAATCTTAGTGTTTGCGTCGGCACTGTCAAGCAGTCGTTCGGCCGTGATGCCGAAATTGTCGTCGAGTGTCACCGGGCGGTATTCCACATCGTTTCTCGCCGCACATTCACGGTATGTTGTCCGTGTCGGTTCTATGGCCACCACGTTGTCGGTGCGCGGTTCGCAGAAGCAACGCAGCAGAATGTCTACAAGTTCATCGCTGCCGTTGCCGAGGCACACTTGCTCCATGTTCACCCTCTTCACCTCGGCTATGCGTTGTCGCAATGCCGTCTGTTGCGGGTCGGGATAGCGGTTGTACGGCATGTTGTATGGACACTCTGCCATGTCGAGCAGAACCTTCATGTTCTGCCGCGAGTAAGTCTTGTTGCTCAGTTCAAGCACATTTTTCCTTGCAAGTCTGCTCGTTTCCATTGTATGAAAATATTTTTCCGCATCGGCGTGTGTGGCCAAAAGCCATGCACACACAGTGTTTTGTAACATGAGCAAAAGTAATTTTTTTTTCCGACTTGTGCAAGAAATGTTGTAATTTTGCAGTCCACAAGTCATGCGTTTGTTCTATATATTCATATTGTCTGCACTTATGCTCTTGGGTTGCACACAGCCCAAGACTCCTCAACTCACGCCCTGGGGCACGCCGGTAGGTGGCGATGCAGGGCAAGACAGCACGGCGTTTGACATGATCGACATACAGGCAGGCGGCGAGATGATAATGCTCACCGTCAGCGGTCCCGATACTTATTACGAATACCGTGGTTGCAAGCTCGGCACCCAGTATCTGCTTTGTGAGCGGTTTGCGCAGAAACTGGGCGTGTCGCTGCGCGTTGAAGTGTGCAAGGACACCGCCGAGATGGTGCGAAAACTGAACGACGGCGATGCCGACATAATAGCGTGCCAGATAAAGAAGAGCACGCGCGGCGTGCGTTTTTGCGGTTATTCGGTTGATTCGCTCAACACTTCATGGGCCGTAAATGCCGGCAACGAAGAACTTGCCGACTCCATTTCGCGTTGGTTCCGACCCGAAATGGTGGCGCAGATACGCCGCGAGCAGCAGCGCATGTTTTCCACCCAGAGCATACACCGCCGCACTTACGCCCCCATGCTCAATGCTGCCGGAGGCATAATATCACAATACGACCATCTTTTCAAGCGTTATGCCGCCGTGGCACAATGCGACTGGCGATTGCTGGCTGCACAGTGTTACCAGGAATCAACGTTCGACCCGAAAGCCTATTCGTGGGCAGGAGCCTGCGGACTGATGCAGATAATGCCCGCCACGGCCTCCTTGGTGGGGTTGCCACACGAACAGATTTTCGAACCCGAACCCAATATTTTTGCCGCAGCACGCTATCTGCGCAAGCTCAACGGCTATTTCCCCGAGATACGCAACCGCATCGAACGGCAGAAATTTGTGCTCGGCAGCTACAACGGCGGCCATTTCCACATACGCGACGCCATGGCGCTTGCACGCAAGAATGGAAAGAATCCCTACTCTTGGAACGACGTGTCGGAATTTGTCTTGAAGCTCAGTCAACCGCAATACTACAACGACCCCGTGGTGAAATATGGCTACATGCGCGGCCATGAAACCGTAGGCTATGTGGAACGCATACTCGACCGTTGGGCGCAATATAGCGGACGCGCCCGCAGCGCGGCCATGCCTGCCGCCGCAGGCATAGGCACTGACAATGCTATGCCGCAGAAAGCACACCGCCGCAACCGTTTCCATTTGTGATGAATGATATTCAAAAAAACGTAGGAAAAATTTTGTCGGTAAGCGTTTTTTTGAGTAAGTTTGTGCCAATTAATGCCACCTTTGGCCAAAACGGCAACGCCATAGGCCGATGAGTGGAAACCTATTACTAACCTAAAAACAAAAATATGTCAACCGAAAACCGATTTTCGCTTGGCGGCAGCTTTGAAAAAAAGAAGGCACTGTTGTTCGCCTTCGCCGCCATTGTCACCCTTGTCTTGTGGAATCTCCCTACCGACGCGTTCGGAATTGAGGGCCTTACCACTATCCAACAACGCATCATCGCAGTGTTTGCATTTGCCACTATCATGTGGATAACCGAGGCTATATCGCCTTGGGCCACCTCGGTGTCGCTCATCGGAATACTCCTTCTCACCACATCCGACAATGCTTTCAACTTCTTCCGCACGGGTATCGCCAAGGAAGAACTGCTCGACCATGAAGCTCTTATGGCCACATTTGCCGACCCAATAATCATCCTTTTCCTCGGCGGATTTATTCTTGCCATTGCCGCCACTAAGTCGGGGCTCGACGTCTACCTTGCGCGCACGTTGCTAAAACCGTTTGGCAACAAGAGCGAGAATGTGCTCCTGGGTTTCATTCTCATCACCGGCTTCTTCTCGATGTTCGTGAGCAACACCGCAACGGCGGCCATGATGCTCACCTTCCTCACCCCCGTGTTCAAGGCACTGCCGCCCGAAGGCAAGGGACGCGTGGCTCTAACGCTGTCTATTCCCGTCGCTGCCAATATCGGCGGTATGGGAACGCCGATAGGAACACCGCCCAATGCCATAGCACTCAAATATCTTAACTCGCCCACAGGACTTAACCTCGGGCTCGGATTTGGCGAATGGATGATGTTCATGATGCCGCTTGCCATCGTGCTTCTGCTCATAGGATGGTTTTTGTTGAAGAAATTCTTCCCGTTCAAGAAGAAGACAATCGAACTTAACATAGAGGGCGACGTGCAACACAATTGGCGCACCAACGTTGTTGCCGTGACTTTTGTGGTTACTGTTCTGCTCTGGATACTCGACCGCGTAACCGGTGTCGGAGCCAATACCGTGGCCATGATTCCTATCGTGGTGTTCGCCTTCACCGGGGTGGTAAAGGCGAAAGACCTGCAAGAGATAAACTGGAGCGTAATATGGATGGTTGCCGGAGGCTTCGCACTCGGCCTCGCCCTCAACGAGTCGGGACTTGCCGAGAACGTGATAAAGAGCATTCCGTTCGGCTCGTGGTCGCCGGTTGCAATCCTTGCGGCCTCGGGTCTCATCTGCTACTTGCTGTCAAACTTCATCTCCAACACTGCAACGGCTGCACTGCTTGTGCCTATTCTTGCCGTGGTGTGCAAGGGCATGGGCAGTACGCTCGACGGCATTGGCGGCACACCCACCGTGCTCATAGGCATAGCTGTGGCCGCATCGGTGGCAATGAGCCTCCCCATCAGCACACCTCCGAATGCCATCGCACATTCCACAGGACTTGTGAAGCAGAACGAAATGATGAAGATCGGCATCGCCATGGGTGTCATCGGTCTTGTGCTCGGCTACGCATTGCTTTTCGTGCTCGGCACAATGCATGTGCTGTAAACCTTAATACATGACGCATCGCGTGCCAATGCACGCATCAGAATAATGTCCAGACCGACTAATCCACACGGAGTTTCGGTCTGGACTTTTTGTTTTCTTCCATTCTTACTGGCTTTCGTGGCGGCATACTGCATCTGCTGCACGCATGTAGCGCATCTGCCGCACGCCCGTGCATCGTATGCCGCACACGCATTGCGCACATGAAATACGCCGCAGCAAAGCCTTTGGGCACTCGCCGTGGCAACTGCAAAAACTGTGGACTACGGGGAAATTATTGCACGGCAACAATCCCTTTTTGGAAAATATTGATTAACTTAGCACACAATTTAGAGACAACAAACAATTCTGAAAAACAATGAAACACGATTTCGTAACAATCGCCGACCTGTCGAAGGAGAAACTCATGTACCTTATACAGATGGCGCAAGAATTTGAAAAGTTTCCCAATAGGGAGTTGCTCAAGGGAAAGGTAGTGGCCACACTGTTCTTCGAGCCTTCCACACGCACCCGTCTCAGTTTCGAAACCGCCGCCAACCGGCTCGGCGCACGCGTCATTGGTTTCTCCGACGCCAAGGCATCGAGCGTGACAAAGGGCGAGACTTTGAAAGACACAATACTCATGGTGTCAAACTATGCCGACGTTATCGTCATGCGACATTTCGTTGAGGGAGCGGCGCAATATGCCAGCGAGGTTTCGCCGGTATCGGTAGTCAACGCCGGCGACGGTGCACACATGCACCCTTCGCAGTGCCTTCTCGACCTCTATTCTATATACAAGACACAGGGAACGCTCGAAAACCTGAACATTTATCTGGTGGGCGACCTGAAATACGGACGCACAGTGCATTCGCTCATCACGGCCATGCGCCATTTCAACCCGACATTCCATTTCATCGCACCCGAAGAACTTGCCATGCCCGCAGAATACAAGCTCTACTGCGACAACCACGGTATAAAATATGAGGAACACACCGAATTCAACGAAAATGTGATTGCCGATGCCGACATACTCTATATGACGCGCGTGCAGAAGGAACGTTTCTCCGACCTTATGGAATATGAACGCGTGAAGAATGTCTACATCCTTAAAGACGCGATGCTGCACAGTGCCAAGCCCAACATGAAAATCTTGCACCCGCTACCGCGCGTGAACGAAATAGCTTATGACGTTGACGACAATCCGCACGCCTACTACATTCAGCAGGCCGGCAACGGACTGTTTGCACGCGAAGCAATATTCTGCGACGTGCTGGGCATTACGCTCGACGATGTGAAAAACGACACAACAATAATACGCTGAGAAAACAGCAAACCGTTTAAGTAGCTAATAAAAATGAACAAGACTGAAAGACAGGTGGCCGCAATTAAAAACGGCACAGTGATCGACCATATACCAGCCGAAAAAACTTATCAGGTGGCCAACATCCTGCAATTGCAGAACCTCGACACCCCGGTGACAATAGGCTACAACTACCCGTCGAAGAAAATAGGGGAGAAGGGCATAATAAAAGTGTCTGACAAATTCTTTACCGACGAGGAAATATCACGCCTCTCTGTGGTAGCCCCCAACGTGGTGCTCAACATCATAAAAGATTATGAGGTGGTTGAGAAGAAAACCGTTGAAACCCCCGATGAAATGCGCGGAATAGTGCGCTGCAACAACCCGAAGTGCATCACCAATAACGAGCCGATGCTCACTGTGTTCAACGTGGTGGACAAACGCCTGGGTATACTCAAGTGCCACTATTGCGACAAAGAACAGAACATCGACGATGTGAAGCTCGTGTGACACGCTCGACACACGGCACGCAACAGTGAATTCAAATTGCATAACCTATAAATGTAAAGCGTATGAAAAAAGACCAAATCGTTTTCGACCTTATCGAAAAGGAACACCAACGCCAGCTTAAAGGCATCGAACTTATTGCATCGGAGAATTTCGTCAGCGACGAGGTGATGCAGGCAATGGGCTCATGCCTTACCAACAAATATGCCGAGGGCTACTCGGGCAAACGCTATTACGGCGGTTGCGGGGTGATTGACGAGGTGGAAACTCTCGCCATTGAGCGCGTGAAGCAACTTTACGGGGCCGAATATGCCAACGTGCAGCCGCACTCCGGCGCACAGGCCAATGCCGCAGTGCTGCTCGCAGTGCTTAAACCCGGCGACACTTTCATGGGACTGAACCTTGCTCAGGGAGGCCACCTCTCACACGGTTCACCAGTAAATACGTCGGGCATCCTCTATCATGCCGTGGGCTATAACCTCAACCCCGAAACCGGACGTGTGGACTACGACGAAATGGAGAAGCTCGCCATTGAGAACAAACCCAAGCTGATTATCGGCGGTGGCTCGGCTTACAGCCGTGAATGGGACTACAAACGCATGCGTGAAATAGCCGACAAGGTGGGAGCTCTCTTCATGGTTGACATGGCTCACCCTGCCGGACTCATCGCAGCCGGACTGCTCGACAACCCGGTGAAATATGCCCATATCGTGACATCCACAACCCACAAGACTCTGCGCGGACCGCGCGGCGGCATCATTCTCATGGGTAAAGACTTCGAAAACCCGTGGGGACTCAAAACACCCAAGGGCGTGGTGAAGATGATGAGCCAGTTGCTCAATTCGGCAGTATTCCCCGGAACGCAGGGTGGACCGCTCGAGCATGTCATCGCAGCAAAGGCTGTTGCCTTCGGTGAGGCTCTGCAACCCGAATTCAAGGAGTGGGCTCGCCAGGTGCAGAAAAATGCCAAAGTGCTTGCCGACGAACTCATCAAGCGAGGCTTCGCCATTGTAAGCGGCGGCACAGACAACCACTCCATGCTTGTTGACTTGCGTCCGAAATATCCTGAACTCACGGGTAAGGTTGCCGAGAACGCTCTCGTGGCTGCCGACATAACGGTAAACAAGAACATGGTTCCGTTCGACACGCGCAGCGCATTCCAGACTTCCGGCATTCGCCTCGGCACTGCTGCCATCACAACGCGTGGCGCAAAAGAAGACCTTATGGTTCTTATCGCCGAACTGATAGAGCGTGTGCTCGACAATCCCGAGAACGAGGATGTCATCGCCGAAGTGCGCAGTAAGGTGAACGAAACAATGAAGGATTATCCGTTGTTTGCCTATTGATAGGGTAAAAGCAACCGTATAGAATTCGAAACGAAATGGCGATAATGTGCGCATCCGGCCATGGCATGCACACATGTCGTCATTTTCTTGTTATAAACACATTCTGCACAATGAGCGTAACACTGCAATATATTGTCGTTTTTTTGATAGTCGCGGCATCGGTAGCCTATGTCGTGCACCGCATAAGGCGCATTTCTGTAGCTCGGAAAAGCGGTAGGTTGGGGTGCATAGGATGTCCTTTGAAAGATGTGTGCGCCAAATCGCGGTGCGAAAACACGTCAAAATCACACCAAACCAATGCTTCATAAACCGTAAAAAGCACTTTTTTCAAGGAAAATGGAAAAAAACTCCTGAAATGTTTTGTGGTATAAAATAAAACCGCTACCTTTGCACTCGCAATTAAGAAACAGATTGATGCGCTCAAAAGCTGACGTAAGGAAGTTTGGGTGAGTGGCTGAAACCAGTAGTTTGCTAAACTGCCGTACGGGTAA
>CAVKCP010000050.1:0-17468 GCA_963654815.1 Lachnospiraceae bacterium
GTGCTGCCAACTCTATCCTTATCAAGGTTAACCAGATTGGTTCGCTCACCGAGACTCTCGACGCAATCGAGATGGCTCACCGTCACGGCTACACAACCGTTACCTCTCACCGTTCGGGCGAGACCGAGGACACAACGATTGCCGACATCGCCGTTGCAACAAACTCTGGCCAGATCAAGACCGGTTCGCTCAGCCGCACCGACCGTATGGCTAAGTACAACCAGCTCATCCGCATCGAGGAAGAGCTCGGCGACAACGCAAAATATGGCTACACCAAGCTGAAATAAGCTGAAATAACAGCCTAACAACAAGGGGCCGCACCGCGAGTGAAACTCAAACGGTGCGGCCCCTTTTGCATTTCGGGCACGCCATTTATTATGGGGCAACAACAGTGGTTTCGGGTCACTGGGCATGATTTTAGACCATGAAACGTGCCTTTTGTTGCAGAATATGCCTAACTTTGCCCGTGAAAACACGTTACACGCAACAACGCCGCACGCTGCGGCACAAGACAACAAGCCCATGAACTGGCAACAACTCATATCAAACAAGCGCTTCGGTCAGGAAGTGCGCCACCCGGAAAGGCACGACGACCGGTCGGAATTCAAGCGCGACTACGACAGACTCATCTTCTCGGCACCGTTCCGGCGGCTGCAGAACAAGACGCAGGTGTTCCCGCTGCCGGGAAGCATATTCGTGCACAACCGCCTCACCCACTCGCTCGAGGTGGCAAGCGTGGGCATGTCGCTGGGCAACGACGTGGCCGCCGCACTGAAAACACGCCACCCCGAACTGGCGGGGACACTGTTTGAGGAGGTGGGCACGATAGTGAGCGCGGCGTGCCTGGCCCACGACATGGGCAACCCGCCATTCGGCCACTCGGGCGAAAAGGCCATACAGGCATTCTTTGCCGAGGGCGACGGACTGCGGCTCAAGCCTCGCCTGCGCCCCGAACTGTGGGACAACCTGACGCATTTCGAGGGCAACGCCAACGCCTTCCGCATACTCACCCACCGATTCCACGGCCGGCGCGAGGGCGGATTTGTGATGACCTACTCCACACTGGCCTCAATTGTGAAATATCCACATTCAAGTCTGCGTGCAGGCAAGCACGGCAAGTTCGGCTTCTTCTGCTTCGAAGAGCCATATTACCGCCGCATTGCCGACGACCTGGGCATAAGACGACTCTCGGCCGACGGCGAACCGGTGGCCTACGCACGCCATCCGCTGGTGTATCTTGTGGAGGCTGCCGACGACATCTGCTATGAAATAATGGACATAGAGGATGCGCACAAACTGCGCATACTCTCGTTTGCCGAGACATCCGATCTGCTTCTGGGCTTCTTCGACAACGACACTCAACGCCGCATACTGCGCCGCATAGACGACGAGGGCATAACCGACGACAACGAAAAGGTGGTGTATATGCGCGCCTGCGCCATTGGACGCTTGGAGAAGGAGTGCGCCAAGGCGTTTGTGGATCACGAGGCCGAGATACTCGAAGGCACGCTTCAGGGCAGCCTCATGCGCCACATCAACCCCGGTGTAGCTGCGGCCTACAACCGATGCGCCGCCGTAAGCTGCGAGAAGATATACAACTCGAAGCCGGTGCTCGACGTGGAACTGAGCGGATACAAGATTATGGAGACGCTGCTGCAATCGCTCATCGAGGCGGCGGCAAGCCCCGAGAAATATCATTCGGAGCAGTTGCGCAAGCGGTTCAGCAACCAGTATGACATAAACAGCGACGACCTCGAGACACGCGTAATGGCCGTTATCGACTTCATCAGCGGCATGACCGACATATTCGCACTCGACATCTACCAGAAAATAAACGGCATCTCACTGCCCATAGTGTGATGCCGCCAACCGCATTCGAATTGTATTGACGCAAAGCGGGCGCACCTTTTGGGTGCGCCCGCTTGTGTTTTGGTTGTGCAAGAAGCTCTAGAGTGCTATCTTCTTCACAAACTTGCTCTTGCCGCTAACGCCCTTCACCACATAAACGCCGTGGCGGAGAGTGCCGTTGGCCACCTGAGTGCCGTCGGCAGAATAAATGGAGAGTTGTCCGTCGAAGCCCTCGGCAACGATGCGTCCGTCAACCACTGTGAGGTCGGGAGCAACAGTTGCGCGTGTTTCGGAGATGCCCGTGCCCGATCCAGCCTTTATGGCTACATCGCAGGCATTCTCGATATAGCCCGTTGACTTGTCGAGAACATAGACGATGAGGTGCAGGTTTTCGGGCTTGTTCACCGTTGAAGGCACGTCGAGTGTGACGCGGTAGCTCACGGGATAGCTCGAGCTTACGCTTGTGGGGATACTTCCCTCGATGCCGTCCTTAACATGATAACCCGAGCGAGCCACGTGCTGCAGCACTATCGGAGCCTTGGTGGGGAGGCTTTCAAAACCGCCCATTTCAGTGGACTTGCCAGCGTAGCTGTTTGACTGGGTGTACTTAGAGCCGTCGGGCTGGTAGACATCGTTCTCTATGAGCGCGAAGGCAAAGCGGTAGTTGGCGTTGCTCTTGTCGACGAGGAACTGTGCAATGGCATCTACGCTCACCTGGGTTGCATCTTCTGAGGTGTAGGCTGCGTCGGCATCCAGGCCCACCACGGTGCCCTGGTTTTTGGCTCCGAGCACATAACCCGACACGTTAGACGGTCCGGGATCGCACTGCCAACGGCGGTCGATGATGCACTTGGGGAATGCGCCGCTTATCTCATAGTCGTAGGTGGGGCTTTGCAGTTCGCTGGGAGTGCCCGTGTAGCAATGCTTGGCCACGGCAATGAAGTTGTCGGGATAGCGTTCGATCATCGTTTCTATGCCCACGATGCCGCGCGGACAGTAGCCACAGTAGAGGCCGGTGTACTCCTCCATTACCACACGCTTGACTGCCGAGACGCTCGACATGAGCAGACGAGCCTCGCGACTGTTGTTGCCCTCGTAGACATCGGCTTCGCCGTCGGCCGACACGATGCGCACCTTGAGGGTGTGCTTGCCGCTTGCATCGAGCGCAGCATGATCGATGTTGAACTCGCCCTCGCTGCGTGCTGCCAGCGAAGCGTCGATGTCGGCATACTCTTCGGTGCCTCCGTCGATGCTGTAGCCCACACGGTAGGTGTTCACCTTAGAGGCTGAGAGGTTCATCACACGGCCCTTTATGGTGAAAGGCAGTCCGCCCTTCACGGCGATGTCGTTCACCTCGACGAGGCTAAGGTCAACCGGAAGGTCTTCGCCCTCGATGCGTGCCCATATCGACAGAGCCTTGTCGGGGTTGGAAGCATCGGCACTGTTGTCAACCCATCCGCTGCCGTCGTTGGTGTAGTTGGCGTATTGGCTGCGCACCAAAGAGCAGCCCATGGCCGTAGTGGTGCCCGAAAACTCGTAGCCCACGTAGAAGCCCTCGCCGGTAATGGTGTAGGCGTTGTCGAAACGCACTATGTTCCAACCCTTGGAATTGGTTTCGGCCTGCTGCGAGGCGAGGTTGTCGCCGTCGAGAGTGGCCTTTACGAATACGCTGAGCGACGTTGTTGCGTCGGCAAGACCCACGCGAACGCCTGTAACCTGATGGCCCACATACTTCTGTGCCACCTCGGCCGGGATGTAGATTGCGGCCTTTCCGTAAGCCAGCGAACTGTATTCGCCCGCGATGTTCTTGTCGCAGTAGCCCCAATAGGTGAAGGGCGTGGCTGCGAGGGAGGCCGTAACGGCGGCCACCATCATAATGATTGCGAAGAAAAATCTTTTCATAAAAATATAAGGTGTGAATTGTTTTGCTTGTGACGAAGACGGCACGGCGCGCCAAGTGTGGCCGCCCTGCCGCCGGGAGATGTCTTTTTATTACAACGCTATGCGCTTAACAAAGGTGCGTGTGCCGTCGGTTCCCTTGACGATGTAGATGCCGTGGGCGAGACGCGAGGCCGGCACTTGCTTGCCGTCGGTGGTGTAAACGCGCAGAGTGCCGTTGAAGTTGTCGGCCACCACACGTCCGTCAACAACGCGCACACTGGGTGCCGGGGCATCGTGGGTGTCGGCAATGGCCGTCACTGCCGAGTTGTTGCCCACCTTGGCTTCGGCTGCATTCTCTATAAGTCCGGTGCGTGTGTTGTAGAGCAGGGCTATAACTTGCAGGTTGTCGGCAGATTGCACGTTGGAAGGAACGTCGAGAAGCTGGGTGAACGTTACCGGAACGTCGGTCTTAACGTTGTCGGGAATGCTGCCTTCAATGCCGTTGTAGCCCACGATGAGGCGTGCCACATGCTCGAGGTTGACCGAAACCGAGGCCGAATAGTTTTCCCATCCACCGCATGTGCCGTATCTGCCGCCGGCATATCCGTTGGTCTGATAGTAGCCGGTCACGTTGTTTTCGGTGAGCACGAAGCCTATGCGGTAGTCGGGATTGGCGATGTCGGTCATGAATGTAGCCGTGGCCGTGGCGTTGATTTGTGCCTTGCCGTTGACAAACTCCGATTGCACTTCAACGCCGCCGAGGCGCACTTCTTCCTTGGTTTCGTCGTAGGCGCTCTCGAGGTTGGCTGCCGACGGGGTGAAATATTGTGATGGGTCGCGGTTGACGTAGCAGTTGGGATAGCCCGAGAACGAGAGCGGCGTGTAGGAACTGCAGTTGAGTTCGCCGTGGCCGTAGGTGTCTTCTTCCTTGTGCACGGCTATGCCCACAAAGGCATCGGGGTGTTTCTCATACATCGTCTCGAAGCCCACGATGCCCATTGGGCAGTACTGGCACCAGATGCCGGTGCCTTCCTCGGCCACCATGCGGTATTTGGGCTGCTTGCTTGCTATGCTCAGCATGGCCGTGGCATGATTGTTTCCGTCGTAGGGGTCGGCCTCGCCGTTCACCGAAACCACACGCACCGAGATGTTGTGGCTGCCGCCTGCGGCCACTCCGGGGTGCTCTATGCTGAACGTTTTCTCCACTCCCGAACCCATTGACATGGTGAATTCGGCAGTCTGCTCGGCTGCGTCGTCAACGCTGTAGGCCAGTGTGTAGCTCGTGATGAGCGACGGTGAGTAGCTCATCACCGTGCCGGTGATGTTGAACGGGGTGTTGGCTGCCGAATAAACGTTGTTGAGTGTCATCAAACCGAGGTCTTTCGGCAGGTCGGCACCGTAGATGCGTGCCTGTATGGAGAGTGCCGAAGCGCGGTATTTGCTGTCGGTGGCGTAGTCGTGCCAACCGTCGCCGAGGTCGGCCCAGCATCCGTTTTCGGAGTATTCGCGCGACTTTCCGAGTGCGCATCCCTCACCGTCGAAGGAATATCCCACATAGAATCCTTCGCCGTCGATAGTGAAGTTTTTGCTGAGCGACACTATTTTCATGCCCGCATAGGCTGTGGCCTGCGAACCGGAGTATGTCTCGGTGTCGTCGAGGCTCTTTGTTGCAAACACCTTTACGTTGGATGTGGCAGCCGCAAGACCTATGCGCACGCCGCTCACTACGGCTCCCTTGTAGAGTTGCGCCACCTCGGCAGGGATGTAAATGGCTCCCTTTGCTGCGGTTTTGTCGCCGAAATTGCCTTGGATACTGCCGTCGCAGTAGCCCCACGACACGGTCTTCTTGGCCTGTGCTCCTGCCGTAAGGGCGACGATGCACAGTGCAGTGATGAGAAGATAGAATTTTTTCATTGTGGTTTGGTTTATTATTTGGTTTGCGGGCGTGCCTCGCTGGGCCTCAGTTCCCGTTGTTACCTATTCAGAAAGTGGCATTTTTGCCGGTGCTTGCACAAGCAATGTGAGCCGTGCGCACGATTTCGGGCAAAGTTATGAAAAAAATCGCGAACGTTTGAAAAAAGTTTCAATAAATACACATAAAACATCGCTTGCGTTTGTTTCTGCCGCCCTACGGCTGCAAAAAATGAATTTCTGCAACCAGAAGCACCGTGTTTCCATTCACCGACTACCGCACGGTGGATGGCGCGTCAAGGCTTATGCGCAGGGCACAAAAAAGGCCCCGGCACTGCGGTAGTTAAACCGCCACGGTGCCGGGGCTTCTTGTTTGTTATGCGTCGGGGTTACAACCGCGCTGCGTTTACTTTGCTATCGACAGTTTTTGGCTCACGGTGTGGTGCCCGTCGGTGAGGCGCACCACATAGATGCCGGGCGTGAGCGATCGGTCGGACACTTGTCGTCCCGACACGTCGAACACTCCGTTCACTGTATATCCCTCGATGGCCACGATGCGTCCGGCCACATAAGCGGCACGGGCGGTGCGCTTGCCGGAGGTAACGTTGTTGATGGCTGTGCGCGGAGTGCAGTAGCCCTGTGCCGAGTTGTAGACAATGCGGCGGAAGGGCGAGTCGTTGTAGTTGTTGACAAAGGCCACGACGCGCATGTTCTTTGCGTTCCAGCTCGGTTCGACGGCAATGTCGAACGACCGCGAGAAGTCGTAGTTGCTTATGTCGAGCTTGTCGCCCCATGCGTCGGCGCTTACCACCCGGCGCAGCACTCCGTTCTGCACATACACCTCAATACCGCTCTGTTCGTCGCTCTCGATGCTGTCTTCCACGAGCCATGTGGTGAGGCGCAGGTCGGTTTGCTGCTGCATGCGGTTTGTTCCGGCGTGTCCTGTGATTTCGGCGTGCACGCTTCTGCCGTCGGCCGAAGGTGTGGCCGTGACAGAAAGGTTTACGAACGTGGGCACGGAGAGTGCTCCGTTTATCATGCCTTCAAGGCTTTCGCCGTCGGCAACGAAGTAGGCCGGGCCCGGATCTTCCTGACCCGAGAACGGAAGTCGGTTGGCGCAAACTGCCGGAACGAACTTGGTGCCGTCGCTGAAGAGTTCGAGATAGGGATCTTCCTCGGAGTTTACAAACTGGTCGGTCACGTTGCGGTAGGCCATGTGGTGCTTAACCCACACGATGTCCTGCCTCCGGTCGGCCACGGTGCCATAGAGAGAGTCGGCCTTCATGGCCTCGTTGTAGTTCTCTGAGATGAACTGTTCGAAGAGAATGTTGGGCACTCCGGGCTCGGTTCCCTCATGGTAGGAGTAGATGGTGGTGTTTATGCTGTTGTCGGAGAGGTCGGAGTCGTCAACGCCGTTGGCCTTGGTCACGGTGAGCGTAACCGTGCAGTCGCCCTCGTCGGACACCTTTATGCCGGGCACCGACACCTTGCCCATTTCGCCCGGAGCAATCTCGAAGTCGTCGTCGGCAGACGTTTCGCACATTATTCTGCCGCCCACCGAAGCCTGGACATCAAGCGATGTAACGGGTTTGCTGCCGTTGTTGCGCACGGTGAGGGTGGCAGTCCACGGCTGGTTCTGCTCATAGTAGCTGTTGTCTACGGCCACATCTACGACCGACACGTCGCTTTCGGGAACGTTGTCGCCCGAGAGTATGGCGCGAACACAGAAGTTGTAGGGCACGGCGCTGACCGCGAGCTTGAACCACTGGCTGTCTATTCCATACCAGTTGCGGCCCGACACGCCGTTGGCCACGTTGTCGTAGGCCAGTCCCTGACCGTTCTCGTCGGCACCGAAGAGCACCGACACGCCCACATACAGGTCTTTTGTGCCGCTGATTGTCACCGGCGACGAGAGCTTAACGCGGTTCCATCCCTGCTCGTGCGAGGTGGTGGTGCCGGTTGAAAGCGGCCGCCCGGTGAGTTCTTCGGTGACGAATACCGTGGCCGAAGTTCCGAATTTCTGCGCAAGGCCGAAGTCAACGTATTCTATTTTGTCGCCCTCGTATTTCTTGAGAAGGCTCGCCGGCAGGTAAATTGCGGCGTTGAGCGTGTGCTGCTGGTCGTCGTCACGTTTCCATCCAAAGCCCTGCTGGTTGGCGAAGCTGTTCACGCAGTAGCCAAGAGTGAACAGTTCGGAGTCGTCGTCGGCGGTTGTCTGAACCGGAGCCTGTGCCGACACGGCCGGGAATGTGTATTGGTTTGCCGTTTCTTGACCAAACAAGCCTCCCCCGAAGGGAAGGCCTGTGAGTGTCAAGGCAAACATGATTTTGCCTAAGGTTTTCATTATTTGCGGATGTTAAGTTTGGTGCTTGCGGTCTTGCCGTCGGCAGTCGTGGTGCGCACGATGTAGAAGCCGGCGGGCAGCGATGCTGCGAAACGCTTTGCACTTGAAGCATCGAATGTGCGGAGCTGCTTGCCGCTGATGTCGAACACGGTGGCCTTCACCACGTCGCCGGCAAGGACGATCTGTCCGTTGAGTGCGTCGTAGCGTGCCGATGTGCCGCCAACGACAACGCCGTTGATGCCCGTTGCCGATTTCTCGAGTGCGAGATAGAGCACGGGAACTGCGTCGTAGGCCCACATGTTGAGCTTTTCATACTCGGCTTTCTCGGAGTAGCTGCAAGAGCGTTCGGCACCGCCGAGGTTGTAGCTGCGGAACAATACGGGGAAGAAGAGGCCCTTGGGCAGTGTTCCGTCGCGGTAGATGCGTATGGCGAGGTTCTTGCCTTTCTGGTAGGTGAACTTCTTGTCGAGGTCGAACGAAACCATGTTGTGGCCCTGGTCGAAGCCTACTGTGCCTTCATACACCTTTGTCATCTCGGCAAGCGGAGTGGGTGTTACCCATGAGTTGCCGTCGTCGTCGCTGTCGTAGGTGTATTTGTTGCGGTCTACGTTGGCCATGTAAATCACCACGTCGCCGCCATCGAGGTGCTCGGTGATGCTGCTGCTTCCCTCATACTCGTAGCCTATGCGCAGGATGTCCATGTTGCTGTCAACGCCAAATTCATTGGCAAGATAGATGCTCTCGGTAACATCGTGTGTGCTGTAGAGCTGGAACGGAGTGTGGGAATCCTGTCCTTCGGTGCTCTCGTCGGTGATGAGGTTGGTCCAAGCGGCCGAACCTGAATCCTCGACATGTATTGTCATGGGATCGCAGCTGTCGTTTTCGGTGTTCTCGTCGCCGCTGAGTGCAGTGGCAGCATAGAACTGCAGGTCGCCCTCGCGGGTGGGGTTGAATGTCATATCCACTACGGCTGACTCGCCGGCAGCGAGTGTCGGCACGTCGGAGGTTTCTCCCACGAGTGCATCGCCGTCGTCGCCCTTGCAGTAAATCTTAACCGAATACTTGCTCTGGGCGTTCTTTCCGAGGTTGCGCACCGTAACCTTCACCTTGTTGTCGGAGTTGGCCACGGCATCGGCCGAGCATGTCATGCCCACTGCCGAGAGGTCGTTGTTCATCACCTCGCTGATGCTCATGCCATAGAGGCGGTAGATGTTGTAGCCGGTGTCGCCCGCAACGTTGAAGCCATAATAATAGGTGGCACTCTCGGTGGGGGTATAAGTGAACTCGTAGGACTGCTTGTAGTAGTAGTCGGGGCTCACGATGAATGAGTCGGCAAACATCACTATGTTCTGAGCCTCGGCCGTTGCAGCCTTGCCCAAAGTCATGGTGTAGGAATACTCAGTCTTGGTGTAGTCGGCACCTACGCGTGTCTTGAAGCGGTAGGTGGTGCCGGCCTTGAGCTTGATGGGTGCAGAGAACATCCATGCGTTGGCCTCGTTGCTGCTCTCGCAGTAGAGTATTGCGCACTCGGAATCGTCGTTCCATGCGCCGCCGAACTGGAATTCGCTGTGTCCGCCCTCGCCCGTGGCTGTTGTCCAACGGTCGAATTCATCCTGCGAACCGAATGCCAAGTCAACGGGCACGTCGAGATCCTTGCCCTGGAACACCTTGTCGGATGTGGCGGTAACGCCCTTTCCGGTGGCGTTCACGGCCTCGATGGTGTAGTAGTATTTGTTGTAGTAGCCAATGTTGTTGTCGGTGAGCGATGTAGCCTTGGTGCCGTCGGCCACGACAACGTTGTCGGGACGGCGTGTAACAACATAAGTAAGGTTGGGCGAGTCAACGTATGCATTGTTCTTGCTTGCGGTAGGTGCTTTCCACGAAAGGTCTATGCCGTCGCCGTTCACCGCAATCTTCACGTCGGTGGGAGCTGCCGGAACGTCGTTGCCCACATAGCATCGGATGCTGTCGGGCACTCCGTTTTCGCCGCTCACACGGCAGGGCACTACATAATAGGTATTGATGCCGCTAATGGGCGAGTTGTCAACCCACGACATTGCCTGCCCCACCTTACCGCTGGCATCGAGTGTTGCCACGAGGTCAGACTGTGCTGCCGACATCATCTGTGCCGAGCTTTCGGCGTAGCCTGCGCCTGCCTTCTTGCGGTATATCTTCACCTGGGCGAGCTCAGAGAGTTCTGTTCCGTCCCAAGCCTTCGACGGGTTCACCCATTTCACGGTGTCAACAAACGCGCCCTTGTAGTCGGCGTGGGCGTCGATCGATGCCACGCGGGCTGCAGCCTTGCGCGAGTCGGCTGTCACATAAGGTATGTACATACCGACAATCTGCGTCATTGCAGGCAGCGAACCGCAGTGTGTCATTGTTCCGGTGGCGGTGTCGAGCTTGTAGAGTGTGGTGTAGTAGCTCGAATATGTTGCCCAGTAGAGTTCGCCCGTGGAGTAGTCGAACGCCATCGAACCGTAGCCTCCCATCTTGTAGGAGCCGCCGTCTTTCTTGCACTCCACCACTTTCTCGGGTTCGAACGAACTGTTGAAGCGCACGAGTTCCGATCCTGTCACCGTACCCGTTTCATCGTCCTCGTCGGCATAGGGGCGCACTCCGTAGAGACGACCGTCGTAGTCGAAGGCAATGTTGTAGTAGATGGCGTCGAGTGTGGTGAGAAGTTCAAACTTTCCGGTGGCCATATTGCACGTGTAGAGGTCGCTCAGAGCCTGAGAAGAGTCTTCGGTGTTCTGTCCGAGGGCATACATCGTGCCGGTGGAATGGTCGTAGGCCATTTCATAGATTACCTTCCACGCGTTGATTTCGGCATCGCTGTACTTGTAGATAGTGTCGGCCACGCCGGTCTTTGTATCTACATTACCGAAGAACCAGGGCTGCTCGAGGAACGTGTAGATTTTGTCGTAGAGACCGTAGTATTTCTCTCCGGTCCATGCTCCGGCACGCATACCCGAAATCTGGTAGAGGTCTTCCTCCACGAAGGTGCTCAACCGGTTCATGCTGTTCCATGGATTGCCCATGGAGAAGTTTATCCATCCGCGCTTTCTGTCGGAAGCATAGAGTTCTCCGGCATAGGCCGTGACTCCTGCTGTCTTGTCGTCGATGGCCGTGGGCACGCGCAACGGCTGCTGCGCCACGGCTGCAGGCAACTGTTTCGCCTCTGCCCTTTTCGGGAAGGCGAGCTTCTGTGCGCTTGCGGGCATTGCCATAGTGCCCGCAACGAGAAGCGTAAGGAGATAAGATTTCTTCATAATCCCTTTTCTTTTAAAAATTAATGACTGTGATGTTATGTTTCAATTCGTTTGCATGCCGTGTCTTGCGGCGGCGGCACTTGCCGCCGTCGTTACGGCAGCACTATCTTCTGTGCCGAAGCACTGCCGCCGCTTACGATGCGCAGCACATAAACGCCGCGCGGCAGCGATGCCACTGCAAGACGGTCGGCATCGGCGGCCTGTGCCGCGAGCGATCCTTGTGGGGTGTAGAGGGCTATGCGGTTGGCCTTGTGGGCGAGGCGCAGTTGGTTGCCCGAGAGAGTCCATGCGATGTCGGCGCAGGCGGTGTTTTCAATGCCCGTACCGTCGCCACCGGTATAGCTCAGCATGATGTAGGGCACGTATTCCGACGAGAATATGTTGTCGGCTGTAATCTCGGCCGAGTTCTCGCGGTAGTAGGAGTAGCGGCGGTCGCCGGTGGTTTCAGAGAAATGCCACAGCGGGTGGTTCTCGGTTATGGTCTCGTCGCGTTCCTTTGCTATGAAGCGTATGGCCACGTTGCCCGTGGTGTAGTTGAACGGCGTGTCGAAACGCACGTCGAGTTCAAGTCCGTTGCCGTTGCCGCCCACCGTTATGTCGCCGTCATACACCGTTGTCCAACCGGAGTTGTCGAATATGCCATAGTACATATTGTCCTCGCGCTGCAGCGACGAGAGTGCGGTGTGCTTCATCGAAATCTGTGCCGGGAAGGTGTAGGTGGCATCCGACTCGCCGTCGTAGGTGAGCCTAAGGCCGGTTATCGCCACGTTTTTCTTCTGCATTTCACGGTCGAGATAGATGCTCTGGCTCTGCGAATAGCGGTCGAACAGATAGAACGGCATCAGCCATCCGTAGGTGTCGTCGGTGCCGAGCGTCACCCATTTGTCGGCATCGGCGGCGGCCACCGACACTTTCTTGGGCGTGGCCAGGGTGTTGTCGTCGGGATATGTGTCGCCGTCGAGCACCACCTTTGCCGTGACATTCAGCGTGCCTTCGGCGGCGGGAGTCCACACCACGGGCACATCCACTGTCTTGTCCTTTTCCACGGCCGTGCCGGCAGCTTCGGCAAGCACGCTTCCGCTGTCGGCATCGACGATCTGCACCTTGTAGTTGCTGACTGTGGCCGAACCTTCGTTGGACACCGTTACGGTGAACGTCTGGCTCACTCCGCAGTTGGCGGTGGCCGAACCCGTGAGTGCAGCCGCGCTCAGGTCGGTGTCGCTGTATTCGCGTATGGTCACGTCTTTGAGGAACACTTGCCCGTGGTTCTTTTCCGAATACACGCGGAATGCCACATAGCCGTCGCCGTCGGCAGGCTTGAAGTTGTCGCGGCCATAGAGATATGTGGCCGATGCGGTGTGGAATTCGCCGAGATTGCGCACCACCGTTGATAGTCCTGCGGGCGATGTCTGCTGTCCGTAGCGCACGTCCATTTTCTCCTTCACCTCCTCATAGGTGTCCGGTGTCACCCAGTTGGTGGTGTAGTAGGTGTAGCGCAGCTGGTAGGTCTTGCCCCCTTCGAAAATGAGTGCGGGCGACACGAGCCAGTCGTCGGCATCGATGTCGGCGCGGTCGTAGGTGGCCACGCGGTCATACTGGTTGAATGTCCATGTCTTCGAGTCGTTGTTGTTGTCTATCGAAGTCCACCGGTCGAAGTCGGTCTGGGTGTCGAGTGGCGACGAGAAGGGCACGCCGTAGGCCGGACCGAATGCCACCACGTTTGACGAGTCGCACTCGCCGCGTCCCTGCTTGTTTATTGCCGTCACCACATAGTAGTAGCCTGCGTGGCGGGTAACGTTGTCGGTGATGCTGCGCGAGGTGTTGGCCGAGGCAATCTTCTTGTTGTCGGGCATGCGCACCACCTCGTAGCTGAGCGACTGGGTGTCTATCTTTCCGCCCTGCGCACCCTCTTCGGGAGCGTCCCATGTGAGTGTTGCGGTGTTGCCGCTTGCCGTGAGCTGCACGTTGCGCGGCTTTGCGGGCACATCGTAGCCCACAAATATGTCGCGATCTTTGGTTATGCCCGCGCCCGAAGCGTTGTAGGGTTCCACCTTATATATATGGTAGCCTTGCGGCGCGTTGCTGTCGGTGTATTGCATGGCAGCACCGGGCGTGGGTGCCGACAAGGTGTTCACCAGTTGCCCGTCGCGGTAGACGCGCACCCCTTGAAGATCGGTGAGGGTATTGCCCCGGTAGTCTTTCTGCGGATTTGTCCACGACAGTTGCACGCCGGTGCCGTCGCCGTCGGCTGTTGCCACGGCGAGTCCGCACACATAAGAGGGCGCGGCATCGTCCACAAACTGGTAGGGAATGCCCATGGCGAGCACCTGCGGCGAACCGTCGATGAGGGTCTTCGAAATCACCTGACCCGTTGCCGGGTCGAGTTCCACGAGGTAAGCCTCGTCGTCGTAGGCCTGGCACACCCACCACAGGCGGTGGGTTGTCTTGTCAAACTCCATCGACTGGCTGTAGTTTCCTATCTTGAAGCCCAGGCCCGTGCTGCCCGTGAGGTCTTCCACCTCGCACGTCTGTGACGTGGCATCGATGCTGCTTTGCGCTATACGGTATAAAAATCCCTTGCGGCTGGTGGTGTTGTAGCCCACGCCATAGAGGTAGCCGTTGTCGGCCGAGAGCGTGAGCATAATCTTTGATGTGGTGGCCACGAGCGTGGGGCGCAGCGTTTCGGGGTCGATGGAGTAGATGTTGGTGTAGCGGTCTACGGTGCTGTAGTGCATGGCGTAGATGTTCCCGGTTTTCGGGTCGTATGTCATCTCGTCGAAGATGAGGTGTTCCTCGTCGAGGTCGTATTTCCATTTCAGTTCATACTCGCCCGTTGTTGGATTGATTTCGGCAATGCCGTCGGGCATGAGCGTGTTGGAGTAATAGGTGGTTTGGTAGGCGAGGAAACGGTCGCCCACCATTGTTCCGGCGGTGAACACTGCCGACGAACCGGCGTTCATGCCGAGGTCGCGCGTGACGGCATACTCCGACGGCGCGTCGGTGCGCATGTCGATCACTCCATAGGAGTGGGTGCGCGTGTCGTAGCGCAGATAGGCGTGCATTATGGCCTCGCCGTCGGCCACGACATCAAGGCGCGGCGCGCGTGCCCTAACGGGTGTTGCCTGCTGTGCGCGCAACGGCCTTATCTGCACGGGGCGTATCGTCGGCTGCAAGCACGACGTGCCCGACATGCGCTGCGGCAGCACGTTCTGGGCGTGCACGGGGATCATGCCGGCGAGCAGTAGAGCCGCCGACGGAAGTATCATGAAAGAATTTTTTCCGGTTAACATAACATTCATCCGTATTCAATGTTTTTTGCAAAGATACGTTTTTTTTTATATATGCTATTTCAATCTAACGTTTTTTTCGTAAATTTGCAGCATTAGTATGCACACAAACAAATAAATGTGCCGTTTCATGCACATCGCGCACGCATTTCGGCAGGAATGCTTCACGATTTGCAAGCGGTGCCAATCAACCAACAAAACAATCACACTTTTATGAAACACTTTACTCAAAATCTTCTTGCAGCCGCCCTGCTCACCATGTGGCTAACACCGGCAAGCGCACAGTATGCCAACGCACCGTCGCTGAGACACGCACCGCAGATTGCGAAGAAGCAGGCCGCACCCTCGCCGTTGCGTGCAATGCCCAACACGTCGGACTACGGCACCGAGGTGAGCATCATTGAGGAGGATTTCTCAAAAATGGAAACCGGCACACCGGAAAGCCCCGACCGCAAGACCGACATCAACTACGAAAACGATGACAACGCGTGGATAAACATGCTCTCCGACTACACCTCGACACCGGGTTGGGGCGCACACGGAGGCTATCCTGCCGGTGGCGCACTCTACATAAAGAAGCAGGGACAGTTCAACACGCCCATGATCGACGTGAGCGGCTACGACGGCATCTTCTTCGTGAAGTTCCGCGCACGCTGCTCCAAGCTTGGATATGAGTCGACACAGACTATCATCGAGGCTGCCGAAACCAACGGTATGTCGCCCTCGTGGGACTACTGCGGCGGCATGGTGCTGCCCACCATCACCTCTGACTGGCAGGAATATGAGGCCATGTTCTACGGAGGCGGAAAGACAACTCTCGTGAATTTCGTGACACAAGACCAGGCCATCGTCTTCGACGACGTGCGCGTCTACCAAATCGACCCGTATGTCAACGCGCCGAAGGGACTGGGACACCGCTACTACAAGGGCGACAGCTTCAACGTGAGGTGGACAAAGAGCCCGAATGCCGAGGGCTACCTGCTCAACCTCTACTCGGTGAAGGGCGACGGAACAACACCGCAAGACTACATCGTGGAGAACCAGATGGTGAACGACACCACCTACGACGTGACCGGAGCCGACTCGGGCGACACCTACTACTACATGGTGACAGCCGTGAAGGGCGACAAGAAATCGTTTGAGTCGCAGCCCGTCGAGATTTCAGACGTAGCCGCACCCGAGCTGGGCAGAGTAACCGTGGCCGACAACAAATACACCGCTTCATGGGAGGCTGTGCCCACGGCCGAACGCTACAACTACATTGCCTACCACACCCGCAGCGCTGCCGAAGACGGAGCCTACACCGTGAGCGACATCAACCTGCAGGGACTGCGCCTGAGCGACGGCACTCTCTCAGAGAAATCAACCACCAACCCCACCGACAGCACCTACGACTCGGGCTACCTCGACGGACTCTCGCAGGCAGGATGGAAGGCCACACACTACTACACCTACCGCGACGCTCTGTGTCTCGACGCATGGTGGTATGTGAACAGTAAGTCTGACGACGGACTTCTGTCGCCCGAACTCGACCTCTCGAAAGACAACGGACAGGCCAGCATCGACCTGCGTCTGTGCGGACAGGGCTACGAATTCACCGACGAAGACAACAACACCGACATCTACTACCCGCACTGCGCCGTGGCTGTGTTCAACTACGACCACGAGAAAGACGACTATGTGCAGACCGAGCTCAACGTCATCAACGACGTGAACGACAAGTGGCAGGACTTCAACGTGAAACTCTCCACCGGCACCGAACGCAGCATCGTGGGCATCTACGGCATCTACTGCCCGTCAAACCTCTATGTGGGCAGCGTGAAACTCACACAGAACTACAAGGCAGGCGAGACCCTGCTCGACCCGTTCTTCTTCGCACGATGGATTGACGGAACACAAGTTGAGGTTGACGTGCCCTTCAAGGCCAACGGCAGCGACATCTACCACGCCGCACAGTCGGTGCGCGTGAAGGAAGCCACACAATGGTACACCTCGTTCACCGAGAGCAAGATGGGCGAACTGACACTTGCCGCAACGGGCATCACCACCGGCATCACCAAGGCCAAGGCAACCGTTGGCGGAGCCAAAGTGCGCATCGAGGGCAACCGCATCGTGGTAATCAACCCGTCGCACGAGGCAGTGACTCTCCTCACCGCAGGCGGTGCCACACTCGCAGCCGACCGATCAATGGCCGAAAGCGTGAGCCTGGCCATGCCGCAGCACGGCGCCTACATCGTGAAAGTGGGCAAGCAGACAATAAAGGTAACACTGTAACCTTTATAAAAACAAGGCTTGTTTGAAACGCAAAGAAGCCTTGTTTGAACAGTAAATAAGCCTTGTTTACATAGCAAAGAAGCCTTGTTTGATGTGCAAACAAGGCTTCTTTTTTTTCGCACCAATGCCGGATTGCCGTGCAGGCATACAATGAAAATCCATTGGTATCCGGTAAAAACCATGCAGCCATCAAGTCCCGTAGGGACGACAGATTATAGCGCAGGGGCTTGCCCCTGTGTTTATGGTTTTCAATATATTTGCCCCTGAAAGGTAGGGTGTTCAAAATCGGATTAAAAAATGTGCAGATTTTTATATTGACATAAATCTACTCTAGTTTCGAATTTGTAATTTAGTAGGTGTCCCCGAAGGGGACAATTTCTCAACCATAATTTCCAAATCAGAAACTTGAGTAAATCTATAATCATTTGATTGTCAGAAAGAATTTTGCAATTAAAGCCCTGGAAGGGCGTCACGACCGTAGCCCAGGGTGAGGACGGAGCGAAGCTACGGACGTAACCCTGGGTTTTCATGGCCATAGCAACGGTTGGCCTGTAAGGTCAACACACACCTAATTGATTGTGCTGACCTTACAGGCCATCCGTGAAAACCAACCGTTTACCCAGGGTTACACCGCTTCACTACGTTCCGCGG
>CAVKCP010000051.1:0-17163 GCA_963654815.1 Lachnospiraceae bacterium
CGCTTGCGCCGATGGTACTGCAATGCAATGCGGGAGAGTAGGAAGCTGCCTTCTTCAATACGGGTCTCCACAGTCACAATGACTTGTGGAGACCTTTTTTTTATGCCGCATCTTCATCAGAAACGGCCACCAATAAATTTGAACCACGAATTTTTCGAATATTCACGAATATGGCGTGTTTATAAAATTCTTTGATTTTGTATGGTTACGTTATTGCCGACCACTTGTGATTTCTTTCGAAGCAGAATGCCTGGCAGGCAATAATCACAATGTCTTTGCGTTATATAGTTATGCAGTGGACTGACCAAATACGGCGTGTGAAGATATTTCTTGTGCTGGCCGCTATCGTAATAGCGGTGGCATCGCTTATTGTCTCGCACATACTCATAGGCGATCTTGCTACCGAGGAACGCAACAAAATGGAAGTATGGGCCGAGGCTATGCGTACACTCAACCGTGCCGACGAGAATACCGACATAAATCTTGTACTGAAGGTTGTGAACAGCAACAATACTATCCCCGTGGTTGTGCTTGACTCAAATGGCGAGGTGCAGGCATTCCGCAACATAACGATTGATAAATGCAAGACCTATGCCGACAGTGTGGCTTATGTTGCGGAACTTGGCCGAAACTGGCTCAACCGCAACCACAATGTGCGCATATCGCTTGACGAGGTGTCGCACACTGATTATATAGATGTGTGCTATGACGACTCGGTTATGCTGCGCCGCCTTTCTTCTTACCCATTCGTGCAGCTTGGCGTTGTCATGATATTCGTGGTGATAGCTATATTTGCCTTGCTCACGTCGAAAAGAGCCGAGCAGAACAAAGTGTGGGTGGGATTGTCAAAAGAGACGGCACACCAGCTTGGTACACCCATATCTAGTTTGATGGCGTGGGTTGAAATACTTAAAGAAACCTATCCCGACGATGCTCTCATTCCAGAAATGGACAAGGATGTGCAGCGTCTGCAACTAATTGCCGACCGTTTCTCGAAGATTGGTTCATTACCCGAGCCTGTTCCGGCAAGCCTTAATGAGGTAATGGATCATGTTGTTGACTATATGGAGCGTCGCACGTCGCGCAAGGTGCACATGGTGCGCGATTTCCCCGACAACGACATTGTGGTGCGCATCAATGCATCACTTTTTGAGTGGGTTATAGAAAACCTGTGCAAGAATGCAGTCGATGCAATGGGTGGCGAAGGAACTATCACTTTGCGCGTGATGCACGGAGACAATGGTAGAGTTGTGATTGAGGTGTCTGATACGGGAAAAGGCATACGCAAGAAGGATTTGCGCAATGTGTTTCGCCCAGGATTTACCACGAAGAAACGCGGTTGGGGGCTAGGCCTGTCACTCGCCAAGCGCATTGTGGAAGAGTATCACCGTGGACGCATATTTGTTAAAAGCAGTGAGCTTGGTGTAGGTACAACATTCCGCATAGAATTGAAGACCGACAAGGCATAGATAAATGTGTGTGTAACAATGCCCAAAACATTGCTTTTTGCAAAGATGAAAATGTATGGCGAATTATGTCAATTGTCTGTATAGAGGCAATATAATCGCAGTGAAAATCAAAAACATGGCACATATATTACGCAATGTCGGAAAATATTCGTAACTTTGCAACCCAAATGTGTAGTTCAGAGCTGCTAAAAGTGGATTTGAAAGAGTTGGCCGAAGGCGTTTCAACTCTTGATTTCAATCTTGGCGACGCTTTCTTCGAATCGCTTGACGAGGTGGAGATAAAGTGTGGCAATATTGGCGTGTCGGTGAATGTACACCGCACGGAGAACTACTTTGAATTCGACATCCGCACCGAAGGCACTGTCGTGGTGCCCTGCGATGTCTGCCTGGACGACATGGAACAACCCGTTGCGGCCGACAACCGCCTCGTGGTGAAATTCGGTGACGAATACTCAGAGGACGACGACCTCATAACCGTTGCCGAGAGCGAAGGTATAATAGACCTGTCGTGGTTTGTTTACGAATTCGTCGCGCTCAGTGTTCCTATAAGGCATGTTCATGCCCCCGGACATTGCAATGAGGCGATGCTTTCCGCTCTTGCCGAGCATTCGGCCCTGCGCGGTGGTGATGGCAGTACGGCAGTGACAGACCCTCGTTGGAGTGAATTGGAAAAATTAAAAACAATAATTAAAGATTAAAGAAAAATGGCACATCCTAAAAGAAGACAGTCGAAGACTCGTACACTTAAGAGAAGAACTCATGATAAGGCAGTAGCCCCCACATTGGCAGTATGCCCCAACTGCGGTGCATATTATGTGTATCACACAGTATGCTCTACCTGCGGTTACTATCGCGGCAAGGTTGCTATCGTGAAGGAAGTTGCTGAATAATTAGATGGGAAAGGTAAACGCAGTAATCACCGGCGTGGGTGGATATGTGCCCGACTATATCCTCAACAATGAGGAGTTGTCGCGCATGGTTGACACCAGCGACGAGTGGATTATGACCCGCGTCGGCATAAAGGAACGGCATATCCTCACCGAGGAAGGCCTTGGAACAAGCTACATGGCCCGTAAGGCAGCCAAGCAGCTCATCCAGAAAACCGGCGTGGATCCAGACACAATCGACGCGCTTATCGTCACGACGACGACCCCCGACTACAAGTTCCCCTCAACGGCTTCAATCGTTTTGGGCAAACTCGGGCTTAAAAACGCTTTCGCTTTCGATTTCGAGGCGGCTTGCTGCGGATTCCTGTATTCGCTTGATGTGGCTGCATCGATGATACAGAGCGGCCGCTACAAGAAGATAATCGTGATAGGAGCCGACAAGATGTCGTCGCTCGTTGACTATCAGGACCGCGCCACTTGCGTGCTCTTCGGCGACGGGGCAGGTGCCGTGCTCGTGGAAGCTACGGAAGAGGAAAACGTGGGAGTGCAGAACTCTTACCTGCGCACCGACGGCCAAGGACTTCCGTTCTTGCACATGAAGGCCGGCGGATCAGTGTGCCCCGCATCGCATTTTACAGTTGATCATCGTCTGCACTATCTCTATCAAGAAGGTCGCACGGTGTTCCGCTATGCCGTCACAAACATGAGTGACGACGTGGCCGAGGTGATGAAGATGAACAATCTCACTGCCGACGACGTGAAATGGGTTATTCCGCACGAGGCTAACCTGCGCATTATCGAGGCGGTTACAAAACGTGTCGGGATACCATTGGACAAGGTTGTGGTAAACATCCAGCACTATGGCAACACTAGTGCGGCCACAATTCCTCTCGCCCTTTGGGACAACGAGAAGAACATGAAGAAGGGCGACAACGTTATCTTCACCGCTTTTGGTGCTGGTTTCGTGCACGGCGCATCATTCTACAAGTGGTCTTACGATGGAGCGGCAGTAGCCGAGAAATGAAATTAGCGGCAGGAGAAAATCCAGTAAAGTATAAAAAAAGAGACGCATCGGTTTTATTCCGGTGCGTCTCTTTTTTGTAGAATGGTCGGCATGAGCGTTGTCTAACGGGGGCAAGTCCCGAGTAAGCCCTAATAGCGGGAATTATATAGCCAATAGCAAGGGTGTTCATCGTGAGGTGAAATCCAGTGAAAAAAGCATGTTACAGGTTCTTGTTTTGCATCTCAGGGGGCAAAACGGCATGAAAAAGAAAAAGGTGAAGCCCTCAATCAGGCTTCACCTTAATATATCAGCGTTGCAATGACTTCTTTCCGTTGCTTATCACGATGCCCTTGTAGACAGTGCTTACCCGTTGCCCCTGTACATTATATAATGTGTTGCCGGTGGCGGAAACAGGCTGCGTAGTGATGCCGCGGATGCCCGACTCGATGTCGTGGAGCACCGCATTGTCGATGTTCTCGCAGTTTTTCTTATACCAGTCCTTTATGTATTCGGCCTCTGTGTAGGGAGTTTCTTGCAGTTCCACGGCGTTTTTTCCCCATGCGTCATGTTCGCGTTTCCACGCGCCCGACTCTGCAAATGCCTTGGCATAGGCATCCACACGGGCATTGAATGCCTCAGTCGATAGTGCGCTTCTATAAAGTTCTTTCCACCGCTGCGCCGTTTCGTACGGGTAATCGTTCACCTTTCCTTCCCAAAGACGTTTGAAAAGCACCATCTTTGTTACCATTGCGTTGTCGGAAAGGGTCGCGTCATAGCCTCCATCGGCATCCGCTCCGAGCGAAGATCCAAGGCTCCACGGGGTGATCAGCATCTGCACGCCCTTGTTTGCGTTTACCGTACTCAGGTAAATGTCGTTTGCCTTGTTGTTGCAGATGCCTGTGGCGAGGGCGAACACATGATAGTCGGTCACGTTTTGTGCATACAGGTGCCAGTCGGTTCCGGCTTTGAAATCCTCGTCGGAGGACGCGGTGCAGAAATTCTTGAAGCCCACGAGCGGCGCCCATGCGTCTTCACAGGCGTTGTCGTCGGGATAGTCAAGTTCCCACTCCTGCCATGTCGTGCTGGTGCCTGGCATGTCTTCCGTCACGCCGGTGAAAGTGTCTTCACCCCAACTGTCGGTCTTGTACAGCACGCCGTTGATGGTTGTGGTGCCGTCGGAGTTGTCCTTTGCCTTCTTAATGCCGAGCAGCTTGCGGTTTATTTTGTCGGTGAAGCAGTACAGTCCGTGGTAATTGCCGTTGATGAACAGTTCCACAAACTGGCCTTCCGTGCCGTTGCGGTTTCCGTAGTCGGTGTCGTACGGAGTCTTGGAAACGGCGTTCCACAAGTCGGTGCAAAGGCGGTTGCGCAGGCGTGAGCGGTCGGTTGCCATGGCATCGAGTATCCACGCATCGTCTTTGCGTATGCCGAAGAGTGCTGCATCGAGGCTCTTTCCGCTTTCGTCGAGCAGTTTCACGGCAAACGACTTCTTGTCGTAGGCGAGCGAAGCCGTGCCACGGTATTTCACCTTGCAGGCATATTGCTCTGTGGTTTCAATCTGGTCTTTCGCCGCAGGGTCGGCTATTTCGAGCGAGGCGGCGGAGTATTCGTCCTTGTTCACGTTGTCCATGTCCACTGTGAGGTTTACAAGGGGCAGCGAGTTGTCGCCAAGCTGCTTTGTCATGGCTTCAAATTCCGTCTCGTCCACAATCTCAGTCGGGATGTTGGCAAACAGGTTGTCCTTCAGGTTGTCGAAGTTGGTGCTGAACCAAGTCTTTATGTAGTCCGTCTCGTCGTCCAGATTCTGTTTCAGTGCCACGGGGTCGGCGTTCCATGCGTTGTATTCCCGTTCCCATGCCCCCGACTCCTTGAACTGCTTTACATAGGCATCGACTCTTGCGTTGAATGCTTCTTTTGAGAAGATCGTCTTGCTGAGCTTGCGCCAACGGTCGGCGACGGCGGTCTGATATTTGTTGATGTTGCCGTTCCAGAGGCGCGCAAACGGCTTCACCCGCAGTATCTTGTTGTTGTCGGCCACATAGTTGTGGTAAGAGCCTTCCCAGTCTCCGCCCAACGAAGTGTCGAGATCCCAAGGCGTGATCATCATGCGCTTGCCCTTGTTTATGTTCACTATGCTGAGGAATGCGTTTTTCATTGTGTTGTCGCGCAGTCCCAACGCGAGGCAGAACACATGGTAGTCTATCATGTTCTGGATGTAAAGGTTCTCGTCAAGCCCGCTTGTGAAGTCGTCGTCCGATGTAGCCGTGCAGTAGTCGATAAAGTTCTTTAGCGGCGTGTATGCCGTTTCGCAAGGGTAGTCGTCGGGGTAGTCCAGCTCCCAGTAGTTCCATGACTCGCCTGTCATCGACTGTGAGGAGTAGCCGTTCAGGTATGCGGCGTCGCTCCATTCGGCACATTTGTACATCACACCGTTGATGACGGGGTTGCCGCTGTCGTCGGTCTTTGCCTTCTTTACCCCCAGCAGTTTGCGGTTTACCTTGTCTGTCATGCAGTATAGCCCGTGGTATTTGCCGTTTATGAACACCTCCACGAAGTAGCCTTTTGTACCGTTGCGGCCGGCAAAGTCGGTGGAGTAGGGCGTTGTGGAAAACTCGTTCCAGATGTCGAAACAGAGGCGGTCGCGCATCCTCACACGGTCTATCGCCATTGCGCCGAGTATCCATGAGTCGTCCTCGCGGTTGCCGAGCACGGGCGCAGCGAGACTGTTGCCGTCGGCATCGATGAGCTTCACGGCGAACGACTTCTTGTTGTACCACAGCGAAGTGGCTCCGCGGTATTTTATCTTGCAGTTGAATGTCGTCACCACGTTGCCGTCGGTGCGTGCCAGCGGGTCGGCGATTTCGATGGTGGCCTGTGTGTAGTTGGGCTTCGTCACGCTGGCAATATCGACGGTGATATTTACGAGTGGCAGCGAATTTTCATTGAGTTTCTGTTTCATCTGCCCGTAAGTGACAGCGTCTGCCGCACTGGCGACGATGGCCTGTACCGTCAGCAGGATGGTGAAGATTGCTTTTTTCATAAGATGTTAGATGTGTTTTTTAGGTTGTTGTCCGTTGAAAGTACCCGTTCCTGCAGCCTGAAAAGCTGCGGGCGGCGTGCTGTCTGGAAACCCCGGTTCTGCAAAGATACGGTTTTATTATGGCAATTCCGCCAATGGGTCTATGATTAGTGTTTACCTCCTACTCGATTAGGTGCGCGAAGAAACTTGTACGGTGGTATGGCGTCCTTTGAAAAAAGCAGAAGAAAAACTCGCATTTTTCTTCTGCCCGATTTGTGGATTGTAATGGCTTTATTACCCGAAGGTAAACCTGCAATTGCTTGTTTGGTTTACTTTCCGCCCGTTATTTGAGCTTGAAGTCAAGCTGTTTGCCGTCAACAAGCTGTTTGTGCGAGATGCGGAAACCGTTGATTGCCTTTCCGCCAACGCTTACACGCTTAATGTAGATTTGCGACGGCGACGTGCGGTCGGTAGTGATTGTTATGTCGCCCTGCGGATAGAATTTCGGGTCAAGGTGCAGAGTCACTTTGTCGAACACCGGCGTGGTGAGCGTGTAATACGGTGAGCCGGGATTGTCGGGATAGAGGCCGATCATTGAGAATACTGCCCAAGCCGACATCGTGCCGGTATCCTCGTTGCCTGGGATGCCGTCGGGACGCGGCGTGTAATACTTGTCGAGCAAATCACGCACGGTTTTCTGGGTGCGCCACTCGTCGCCCTTGAAATAAGAGAAGAGGTAGGGATAGGCAATGTCGGGCTCGTTGGCAGGATCGTAAAGCCCTTTGTCGAATACCATCTGCAACTTTTCAACAAAATTCTTCTGTCCGCCCATGAGCTTGGCAAGGCCGGTTACGTCGTGGGGAGCATAGAATGTGTAGTTCCATGCGCTGCCCTCGTGAAATCCAGGACAATTCTCGAAATTCGCTCCTGCCTCGGGGTTGAACGGCGAAAGGAACTTGCCGTCTTTCTGTATTGGGCGCAGAGTTCCGCTTTCCTTTGAGTAGTAGTGGCGGTAGCCAAGGCTGCGCTGACGGAAAAGTTTCGCGTCCTGCTTGTGCCCCAGTTCTTCTGCGAGTATCGAGAGTGCGTTGTCGGCAAGATAATATTCAAGGGCGTGCGATACCGAGTTGTCGCCCGACATGTCGGCGGCATAATATCCGAGTGGAATATAGCCTTTCTCAATATATGGGTCGATGTCGGGGCGCATCTTGTTGTCTTTACCCGGCGTTGTGGCCGAGATGCGGAATGCTTCGTAGGCGGTCTTTATGTCGAAGCCGCGCAAGCCGCGCATGTACGCGTCGGCAATGTAGGGAATGGCCGGGTCGCCCTCCATTGTCCATGTCTCACGTCCGAAAAGCTCCCATTTCGGCATCCAACCCCACTCTTTATACATGCCTATCATCGAGTTTATCATGTCAACCTGACGGTCGGGATAGAGCAATGTCTCGAGTTGTGAGAGGTTGCGGTAGGTGTCCCAGAGCGAGAATACGGTGTAGCGGTTGCCAGTGGCTTTCCCGTTGAGATTGCTTTCCATCAGAGGATATTCTCCGTTTACGTCCTGAAGCACCGTGGGGTGTATCTGCGAGTGGTAGAGTGCGGTGTAGAACACTGTGCGTTGCGCCTCGGTGCCGCCCTCTACGCTCACGCGGTTGAGTGTTGTTTCCCATTCATCGTGCGCTTCTTTGGATGTTTTTGCAAAGTCGAAGCCCTGTTGCTCGGCGTTGAGGTTCTCCCGAGCGTTGGCTATCGACACGAAACTAACTCCTATCTGCACTTCAATCTGATCGCCTTCCTGACAGTCGTAGGTGAGATAGCATCCTATCTCGTTGCCTGCCATGTCGCGTCCGTAGCCGGGATAGAGCTTGTATTTGCCCTGATAGCTGTCCCACTGAGCCTGCGCGTTGTGGTAATCGGGTTGTTTTTTCCACATTCCGAAGGTTTCGGGCTTCTTGTTCACGCGCACCACGAAATACATCGGGAACACTGCCTGCGGGTTGTAGCAGAACGTGCCGAGCAGACGTGTCCCCTCAAATTCGGTGTCGCTCACCCTACGCAGCGATGCACCAATCTCGTTGGTGAGTCCGTTGCCGAGGTTGAAAAGCAGATTTCCCTTGCCTTTCGGAAACGTGTAACGCTCTATTGAGCTGCGTGTTGTGGCTGTCACTTCGCTCTTTATGCCATATTTCGTGAGTACGTTGCTATAATATCCGGGGCGAGCCTGCTCGTCGGTGTACTCCGAACCGTAGGAACGGTAGTCTGGGTTTACGTCGCCCGTGGTGGGCATTACGAGCAGTGTTCCCATCTCGGGACATCCCACTCCGCTCAGCGTGACATGGGCGAAGCCCGTGAAATATTTGTTGTTGTACTCATACACGGCCGACCACCACCGCTTGTCCTTGTCCTGTTCGTTGAGGTCAGACCCCATAACGTTGAACGGGACAACCGACATGAGACCGTGGGGGCGTATTGCGCCGGGGTTGCAGATGCTGAAATTAGTAGTTCCGATGAACGGGTCAACATAGTCAACACCGCTCTTTGCCGTGCCGCCGGCACTCGCCAGTGCAAGGACGGCGGCAATGGCCAATTGTTTCAGATGTGTCATTTTTGCTTTCTGTTGATTGGTTTTTTGGTTGTGTAAAGTTACTACAAAATAATTGAATGCACCAACTTTTCGATATAAAAGCCTTGCACGATGCCGCAAAAGCACCATTGCTGCACATTATATATAATATGTATGACTTTGAATATGACGGATGCTTTTCCTGTCGCGAGTCACTTTCCATGGAGGCAGTACCGTTTATTTTCGCAATGGAATCGTATATCATTTCATGTGTTATGAAATACAATCTCTGTAAAACGGCGTTAATTATGTGCTGATGCCCAAATTGGCATGGTGCTTTTCTTGAGAGACATGATGTTTTTTTGTACAAGAGAGAAAGGTCATACCATTTGTTTTTTGTATCTTTACACCTGCCAATTAGGCAATGCAGACATTTGTATCAAGAAAAAGTAGTGTTATGCCACGTAAACCCAAATACACAATAAACCGAAGAAATACGGAAATGTGGAAAGACGACACCATTAAATCCGTTTCACTTTACAATGAATGGTTTCTTGATTTTGCACCATCAACCTATACCCAAGAACGCAAACGTGCCATGGAACGTGTTGGCTTGGCTATCAGTCTTACAGACAATTTCCATTTTACCACAGCACAGCTGAATGCGCATCCCGAGCTTATTACAACATTAAGAATGGCAACAACTCCTCCTCTTGCACGCGACAGGCTCATCGGCCTTTCGGGAGTGAAACCGTCTTTTGTCAAGAATATGGAAGAGGGGCGTTTTCCTCGAAATCAAGCAGGTATAGAAAAGGAGGAAAATCTGCAACGTATTGCCTATGTGTTAAACAAATTGCTTGATACAGAGTTGTTTCCATGGGTGCAAAATGGGAACGCACCAACCGCCGAAGAACTTAGAATCGCAGAGTGTATTATAGCTGATAGACTGTGTGGGACATTGTCCGATCCGATAATCCGCAACGAGCAGGAAAAAAGGCAACTGAAAGTTATCGGCGATTATCTTGCCGCCGAAGGATATACATTTGTTGCCGCTAAAGACATTAGCACTTTGGGGACTATGCAGCAAGGCACGTTTACATACCATCTAAATGTTCCGGTAAAGATGAGCCGCCTTGGTGTGAATATGCCCATTGATGTTGTGATTAAGCGCAAGGGATATTCAGATGATACGCATCCTCTTCTTGTGGAATGCAAGTCTGCAGGAGATTTTACGAATACCAACAAACGCAGAAAAGAAGAAGCACAAAAAATCGAGCAGTTGAAAACGACATACGGCAATGACATTGATTTTGTGCTCTTTTTGTGCGGATATTTTGACAGTGGCTACCTCGGTTACGAAGCGGCAGAAGGAATTGATTGGGTTTGGGAACATAGGGTAAGCGATTTCAAAAAGGCAGGTGTATGAATTTCAACGAAGCATATTATAATGAAAAACGTGAGAAGCTTCAAGAACTGTTAGATTCACAAAAAACTCCAAAGCAACGCAATGTTATGGGGCAATTCGCCACGCCCTTTTCATTGGCTTGCAGTATTATGGAGAAGGCAAAGACTTTCTGTGCAAAGAATACTGTAACATTTATAGAGCCTTCCATAGGTCTGGGTGCTTTCTATGCTGCTTTTCGCAGCATATTTGGACGCATGGCGGGCCATGCCGTCGGATTTGAGATAGATGCCCACTACTATGTTCCGGCAAGAGAACTTTGGAAAAAAGAGGATTTGGAACTGCGTCACTCGGATTTTCTAAAAGAAATCCCTAATGGTGAAAACTACGATTTGCTTGTAGCCAACCCGCCATATGTACGGCATCATCACATCAATTATGAATTGAAAAAAGAACTGCAAAATGAGGTTTTGCAAAAAACTGGAATAAAAATATCGGGATTGGCAGGCCTGTATTGCTATTTCCTCATGCTTTCGGAAAAATGGTTGGCCGACGGCGGTTTGTCATGTTGGCTGATACCATCTGAATTCATGGATGTCAATTATGGCAAGGCTGTAAAGCAATATCTGCTGGAATGTGTTGACTTGTTGTGCATACATAAGTTCAAGGCTGATGATGTACAATTCGATGATGCACTTGTAACTTCTTCTGTTGTTTTCTTCCGTAAGGGTAAACCTTCAGACAATAACGTGATATTTTCCTGCGGAAAAGATGTAAATAGACCTTCTGAAATAAAGACAATAAACCGAACACGTTTGGTCGCATCAGAAAAATGGTCAAACCTTTTTAATGAAGAAAAAGTTCAAATAAACGCTTCCGAGTGCAAAATAGGCGATTTCTTTACCGTTAAGAGAGGAATCGCGACAGGTGACAACAAGTTCTTCGTTGTCAGTGCTGAAACAGTTGAAAAATACGAAATACCGAAGATTTTTCTGAAGCCCATATTGCCCAGTCCAAAATATCTGAAAGAAGAAATAATTACATCAGACAGCAATGGCAATGTAACGTTGCCGCAAATGCAGTATTTGTTCTCGTGTTGTTGGTCAGAAGAAGCCTTGAAAGAAATGTACCATGGTGTGTGGGAATATATACAAGAAGGTATCAGGCGCGGAGTTGACAAGGGGTACATTTGCAGCCATCGCCCTTTGTGGTATTTTTGCGAGGAACGTAAACCTGCCCCTTTTGTTATTCCGTATATGGGGCGTGGCAACGCTGCGAGAAAAATGTTCCGATTCATACTGAACAAGTCTGATGCAATAACCACCAATGTGTATCTGCTGCTATATCCAAAAGCCGACTATTCAAAGTGTATGAAAGACTCAAAATTACTAAATGATGTGTGGGTCGCGCTAAATGGAGTTACAAGTGAACAGTTTGCTATAAACGGTCGTGTATATGGGGGAGGATTGCACAAACTGGAGCCAAACGAGCTTCTAAATGTATCGGTGCCGTCGCTCGCGTCCATTTTGTTGCCGAAACGCGCCACTGATCTCGCGTTGTTCTGACAATGCTGTTGCGGAAAACGATGAAGAAAGTCTTTTGTGTGTCGCGCAAAACAATATAAATCAACGTTAAGCACGGCTTTTGCAGGTTAAAATTAATTAAACGCGTTGAGCAATTTGTTGTTTTGCGCGTCTAATCAATAACTTTGCACAATAACACACGATAAAGCATTGACTGGAAAACAACAAAAATACATAAAGATATGAAGAACCTGAACTTATTCGCAATCGCCATGACCGCAGGCTTGCTCACACTTGCAAGCTGCGCAAGCAAGAAGGATTTGGAGAACTGCCGGCTCGAGAACAAGGAGCTGACGGGCAACTATCAGAGCGCAAAGGAGCAGCTCGCCGCCGCACAGGCACGCGTGACATCGCTCGAAGACCAGCTTGCCAGCATGAAGAAAGACTATGCCTCGCTGCAGAACTCGCTCGACAAGAGCCTCACCAATGCCAATTCCAACAATATGAACATCTCGAAACTCGTCGACCAGATAAACGAGTCGAACCAGTACATACGTCACTTGGTGGAGGTGAAATCGAAGTCTGACTCGCTCAACATGGTTCTCACCAACAACCTCACACGATCGTTGAGCAAGGAAGAGATGAAGGAAGTTGACGTGCAGGTGCTCAAGGGTGTTGTTTACATATCACTTGCCGACAACATGCTTTACAAGAGCGGCAGCTATGAAATCAACGACCGCGCTGCCGAGACGTTGAGCAAGATTGCCAAGATAATCACCGACTACAACGATTACGAGGTGCTCATCGAGGGCAACACCGACAATGTGCCGGTAAACGCAAGCGCAGCTTCGATGAAGAACATACGCAACAACTGGGATCTTTCGTGCTTGCGCGCTTCGAGCGTGGTGCAGGCTTTGCAGAACCAGTATGGCGTTGACCCGAAACGTCTTACCGCCGGTGGCCGTGGCGAATACAACCCCGTAACCAACAACACCACCGAGGTGGGCAAGCAGCGCAACCGCCGCACTCAAATCATCATCACCCCGAAGCTCGACCAGTTTATGGATCTTATCGACAAGGCTCCCGAGGAAAGCTCAAAGTGACCCCCTCAGCTTTGAAAGCAACAATAAAAGGCCGGAGAACACGCATGCACTTGCGTATTCTCCGGCCTTTGTCTTTAAGTGGTTTTCATTTAAGCAAGGCTCTCACTGCAAACCATGCATGCATGGCAAGCGTGCGCACCAGACCGTAGTGTCGGCGCATCACGCTGAAGCGTTCCATGAGCGAGGCGCGATGGTTGCGGTTGGTCATTCCGCCATACAGATAGTCGGCCACCACTTCGGGTATGCGCAGCAGCGTGAGGCGCAAGCTCTCGGCGTGCTTCATCACGCGTATGCACCAGTCAACGTCGGCCGAGAATCGGTAGCGCAGGTCGTAGGGTTCTTCGCGCGCAATGTCGGTGCGCACATAGAAGGCTTGGTGGCACACCAGCATTCCGTGCATGAACGACCGCCAGTTAAGGTCGTCGGGCGGTGCGAGGCGGCGGTGGCACACGAATTTTCCCTCGTTGTCCACAATGTCGGTGTCGCCGTAGAGCACCGCCGGAAGCAGTCCGTCGCTACGTTCATTCACGAAGGCGAATATGTCGGCAAGCGTTGTCGGCGAGTGCAGCACGTCGCCGGCGTTCAGAAACACGATGTAGTCGCCGGTGGCTCGGGCAATGCCCTTGTTCATGGCATCGTAGAGTCCCTTGTCGGGTTCCGACACCACAACCACTTCATGGCCGCTGTCGCCCGCCGTTTCGGCTTCTTTGTAGCGTTGGGCAATGGTCGTGGTGGCATCGCGCGAAGCTCCGTCAATTATAAGGTGCTCCACAAGATCCCATGTCTGTCCGGCCACGCTGTCGAGTGTGCGTTGCAGCACTTCCTGGGCATTGAATGTGCAGGTGATGATTGTGAATTTCAGCATTTGCTTGTATTGTATTTATATTTTTGCATTGTTGTTGTCGTAGCCATGCGTCGTGGCATGCTTTTATCTTATGTATCGTTTCAAGGCTATGAGTTCGTTATACACTTCTATATATCGCGTTGCCACCGACTGTTGCGAGTAGTGCTGTGCCACCTTGTGCGTGGCTGCGGCCTGCAGTTCGGCGCGCGGTGCTTCGTAGAGAGTCCATCGCATGCCTTCGGCAAGGTCGGCAACATCTTTGAAATTGGCCGTGTAGCCGTTGCGGCGGTGGTCAATCATCTCTGGTATGCCGCCCACGCGGAACCCCACGCACGGCACCCCGCATGCCAGGGCTTCCATTATGGTGTTTGGCAGGTTGTCTTCGAGCGACGGCAGCACATATATGTCGGCAGAATTGTATATGTCGGCAATGCGTCTGTCGTCGGAAACATACCCAAGAGGATATGCCGGCAGCGGCAGCTGTCCGGCCACTTCGGCCGAATTGCCGCCAAGCAATGCCACCACGGTGTCGTGTTGCGTTTCAGGGCGTTGCTCGGTCAGTCGGCGCAGAGCCTCTATGAAGTAGGTCATGCCTTTGCGCTCGTCGGTAACTTTCTGCGACACGAAGAGTATTATGTGGCGGTCGGCCGGCAGGTTGACGGCCAGGCGTGCCTTCGCCTTGTCGGCGGGGCAGAACACATGGGTGTCGATGGCGTTGGGTATGCTTGTCACGCGTTGCCCCGTGAGCAGCGCGCTGTGCTTGGCCTGTGTCTCGAGCCAACGGCTGCAAGCCACGAAATGAATGTTGCTGTTGGCATAAAGGCTCTTTTTCTGCGCCCATATTTTGGTGGAAAGGTCGTGGGCAGTGCCTCCGCCCGGAAGTAGAGGGCAGTTGTGGCAACCGGTCTTGAATGCGCTGCATGTGCGTGCATAGTGGCAAATGGCCGCTGCTGGCCACAGGTCGTGCATTGTCCATACCACGGGTTTGCCGCTGCGCAGTATTTTCTTTATAGTGCGCAGCGACAGCATGCCTTGGTTTATCCAGTTCAGGTGTATCACGTCGGCTTCGCGAAACTCGGGAGTGCGTGTGATGTCGAATCCCGACGAGGCCGTGTCGATTTCAAAGAGGTGCTCGCGCGAAAAATATAGGTGGCAGAAAATGCGCCACCTCTCCCACATGAAATGCCACTTTGCTGCCATTGGCTTGTCCATGCCGGCCACCGTTATCTGTTGCGACTGTTTCTCGGCCACGAGCATCTTCGCCTTCACGCCGTTGTTGTTGAGGGCTTCCATGAGCCGGTTGGCGGCTACTGCCGCACCGCCGGTCTTTTCGCTTTTGTTTACGATGAGTACTCTCATGTGTCAGTTTCTTGTTGCAACTGCAAACTTACTGAAAAAATATGTTTGCCGAAACAAATCGCCACAAAATATTCTCGTGCACCTGCTTTTTGTCCTGCATCCTGCACTTGCTTGCGCCAATGGGCCGACATGGCCTGCGGCACGGCGCGTGGGCGCATTTTGCAAAATGTCGGGTTGTAGAGTGTTTACATTTCTAAAAATATGTTGTGTTCGCACACACTGCATTGATTTAAATCAAAAATACATTAAAAACTCGCATTTTTTTGTCTTATTGTTTGCGCAAACAGCAAAACTGCCGTACCTTTGCACATGTCAAAAGGTTAATAGATTGTTTAGGTTAGTAGTAATAGATTTAGGTTTTTAGTTATTAGGTTTAAGGTAAATTGAACGATTGTTTAACAGGTAACGATGAGGATCCGCGAGGTTCTTCATTAGTTTAGAAAAGGATTTTTAGTTAAACATAGGCTTTACGGCATTGCTCGTTGAGAGTGGTGCCGTAATTTTTTTGTGTTTTTTCAAACGTGTCGGCTTTGCGCCGGAATACTACTGCTGATGTGAAAGCACGAATGGCATCGGCCAATGCTGGTTCTTTGCCGTCATGTCCAACTTATCTTCTTCGTTTATCAGATTATCACTCCTCATTTTCATTATTTACCGATTCAAAGAAACGTTCCATAAGTTCGTCATATTCAACCTTATATCTTTCGAGACGTTCCAAATCTTTTTTTGTCGGATGGGGTATTCTTCCGATGTCCATATTGTTTCTCAGATCGTTGAGCTTAACCCGGAGTGCCAGTTTATTCTGCTTTATCTTTTGAATGTAAGCAGATCTATTTTCCGCATTATGGTGGTTTAAGACATGGAGCGCGGACTTTATTTCATTCCAATTTTCATCTGAAGGGAAATAGATGGATCCATTGGGAAAGGGCATGATGTCAAACTCGTCCATCCATTCTTCCGATGTGCTGCTAGCCATTTCATCAAGCTTCTTGCACATAGCATTCACTACTTCATCCACACTATAAGGCGTGTCTTCCGCTGCATCATGCAGGAAGCCGACGGTTTTCTCTTTCCAATTATAGCCAGCACTGCCCACGGGAAGGAGGTGTGAGGTGAAATAGTCATTGCCTCCCTTGTCTTTTTGCCCTTTATGCAGTTCTCTCGCCACAAACGCTGCAGCAATAGCCACGGGAGTCCAGTAGCCCAAATGCTCTTCCAAATCTTTCATACGTTCTCTACCCATTTGAGATTTGAACCTTGAGATATATGCCAAATAATCTCTATATAGCATTTCTGTTTCGTCATTGGCTTCCATGAAATCCCACAAACCATCCATATAGCGATCCATGTAGTCAATATCCTGTTCGCCAAGAGCCTTGAAGCCTGCCAACATGATTCTGCATTGCTTTAGACATGCCTGCTGCTCTTTTGCCACAACCTTGAACATATCTGAAAGTTGGTCGAAGTCTTTCATTACATTTTCCATATGCTCATACCTTGATTAATTCTGACAATCCCTTTTTCTTTTGTTGGCCTACTCCCTCCGAACTAAGTCGTTGACTTCAACGCCTAGACATTTTGCTATAATTGTTGTTTGATGGAAAGCAGACACATCCTACAATGCTATCAATTTTTTCTCATCTACTGCTTTCTTTACCTCTGTATAAGTGAACCACACGGTGTATCTTTTTCCTGTTGTTGGAAGAGCCATAATTTTACCTTGACCATAAGTTGGATGATAAACATTTTGGTTTAATTTAAATTTCAGATCTGTACGGAGGTCTGTACGGTAAAGGTCCTTTAATTGTTTTCTTGCTTTTGCAGCTTTGTATCGCATATTGTCCTTTTGGGAAAAATATGTAATTTCCATTGAAATTCCAAGCAGACTTTTTATAATTGTAAGAAGTTTCACGATAGGCTTGATTGTAGAAGGAATAGAAAGCCAACAGTTTTCTCCTATTTCAACATATCTATTGTCCAAATCACAATATGCT
>CAVKCP010000052.1:0-17155 GCA_963654815.1 Lachnospiraceae bacterium
ACCGTTTACCCAGGGTTACACCGCTTCACTACGTTCCGCGGTTCACCCTGGGCTGGGATTGTTACGCCCTTCCAGGGCTTGGTATGCAAAACGCCACCGAGAATTCCCTCATATCGTACACTTTGGTTAAATTGCGTTAATATGCTTACTCTATTCACTCTTTCCTTCTGAAAAACCGGACATTTATCTATACCTTTGCGCCGAATTCGTGAAAAAGTACAATGGAAAGGCATCTTCCACGTATCCCAAAACTATATCCGGCACGAACCCTGCACACAAAAATGGCAAACGATTAGTCACTTTATACAATAATAACACATACAACAGACAATGAAACTTAAGTTCACATTGTGCGCCCTCACCGCCCTAATCGGGGGGGGTAATTTCAGCGCAAACCACTGAAACCCCGTCAGTTACAGTCGAAATAATCGGTACTGACAGCGCCACCATCACCACCACAAAGACCAATGCCATCGGCACTTATGAGTACTCATACAAGTACACCGATGCAGTAAAAGAAACACTCACAGAAACTGCCAGCGCAGGCATCACCAAAGTCAAGGTCAGCGGCCCCGTATCCGATGAAGATGTCAACGCCATTCTCAACAACAACGACAAGAAAAACATTGTCACCCTCGACCTGAGCGAGGCGATGGTGACAGCACTTGATACTATTTCTACCGGCGATAATAACAAGCCACTCGGTACTTTCGCCATCTGCCAAAACAGTTACTCCACGCTCCAGCACCTTTCTCTTCCCCAACTCTCGACGGACGCCACCTCCACCGTCATCCCTTCAAAACTTTTCAACGCTAACAGTGATAAGTACCAGACCGTAAGTAATTTGGTGTCACTCGTCATCCCTGCCGGATACACCGAGATTGGAGACAATACCTTCAAGCAAAACGAAAAACTCACCTCCCTTGATCTCAGCGGCACCACCATCAAAACTATCGGCAAGAACGCTTTTTGGCAGTGCAAGTCACTGACGAGCCTCGTATTCCCCAAAACCCTTGAGCGGGTAGAGGAGAATGCCTTCTGCTACCACGCCTGCAAGGTGCTGCTCTTCCCTGAGAACGTGACATACCTTGGTCAGTCGGCCTTCCAAAGTAGTGCCAACGACCTCAGCGATGTCTACTTCCAGGGCCGCACATCACCCGAGTGTGCCGACGATGTGTTCGGCAACGGCCCTTACACCGGATGGGGCGGCAATGTTGCTTTTGAAGGTAAGGTAGCCACTCGCGAGAACTACATCAACTCCGGCCACTGGTTCACCATCCTGCACTATCGTCCCGACCTCACCGAGGAGGGAACCCTCACCTACGACGACCTCACCCGCAATTACTCCATCAAAGACGCCTACCTCGGCGACGAGCGTCTGTGGCCCTCACAGGAGGACTACAAAAAGGCTCACGGTCCGAACACCGCTGACGACTCAAAGGTCGGCACCATCAACGGTTATCTCTTCGACGGCACCGAGATGAGCGCCGAGCGCAAGAAGCACATCGGTATCCTACGCTTTGTGCTCACCCGTCCCGACGCGCCCATACCCGACAACGTTGTACCTATCACCGACAACAACTGGTGGACCATCTGTCTGCCCTACAACCTCACCAAGGCCGAAGTGAAGAAGTACTTCGGCAATGATACTCAACTCTACACCCTCGGCAAGGTGACCCGCGACTACACCAACCACCGTATACAACTCTACTTCACCAGCAACCAGATGCCCGACGACAACACCAACGCCGGCGGCAATCTCTTGTTGGAACAGGGTGGCATCAAGGCTTGGTATCCTTACGTCATCAAACCGTCCAACGGCTTTGGTGTCGATGAAGAAGCCGGAAAGAACGTCATCCGCACCCGTGTACCCGAAGCGGGGTCGGAGCACAACCAGTTGACCGAGGCTACCGCCATCATCAACGGCACGGAGACAGACGACTACTCCTCCGTCGATGAGAACAAGTGGACCTACGTCTTCCGCGGTTCCTGCTCAGGTGTGAAATCTCAGGCTTCCACATCGGCAGGCAGCATCCACCTCACCTCTGCCGTCTTCCACCGCCCCACCTACTGCTACTTCCTCGGCGGCAAGAAGGTAGGCGACGAGTACAAGGTAAGTTTCTACTATCAGAACGGTGTCACCGGCAAGGTATGGGCACCCTACTCCTGCACCGTACTGCCCCGCAAGTACACCAACGAGTTCACTGACGGCGAATACACCGACGACTCCTTCACCATCAACGGTGAGCAAAAGGCCCGCGACAACGGCACCACCTTCGGTCTCGAAGACGACGCTACGGGCATCATCACACCCGAGATAGACATCATCACGCCCGACAAGGCCGTCAATGGCAATATCTACAACCTCGCCGGACAACTCGTGCGCTCCGCCGCCAACAGTCTCGAAGGACTGCCCGCCGGCATCTACGTATCGGGCGGCAAGAAATACATTGTAAAATAATCAACAACACCACAAGGGCGGGCCGTGAAAAGCCCGCCACTAAAACGCAAAAGAAAAAATGAAAAAGACATATATCACCCCTTCCATCACAACCCTCTTTCTTGAAGCCGAGCAAGGCATCATGGCCGCATCGGCATATAGCACCGAGCGCGGCAACATCACTGGCGACGGTGGCAGCACCACCCCTTCGGGCAACGTCGGCAAGTACGACGGTTCAGAGGATATCGACCAACGTTCAGCCGGCTACATCGGCGGCTGGGATGATGATTGGGAATAACCACCATACCTTCCTCTCTCCGTGCGGTCTGCAACCGACCGCACGGAGAGAAAAATTTATTTCCAAATAATTATAATATTGTATATCCACCGGCAGTCAGTGATGATAGCCGGTGGATTTTTTATTGGTGGGCGGTAAAATATTGGTCTAACATAGTAAAAATACATAAACGCGGGGGCAAGTCCCTGCACTATAACCTGTCGTAACTACGGGACTTACCTGTTACTAAACTTTTACCGGACACCAATAATAAAATTTCTTTTCGGGCAGCAACATTGTTAAAAATTTTGCGCAAGGCAATGCCCCACAGTTATCCAGACGTTGCAAAACGTTGCCAATACGACTGATTTTGTGTTAACAAAAGTAAATAGTGTGAAGAAAAGTGTGTTGGCAGTGTATTTATGTGTATATTTGCAACAGAAATAGAGCGGCTCTGCCGCCACACAATGTATGGAATAAGATAAAGGCTTGAAAACTCTTGCCTCAATCAATCAAGCTACAAGCTGCACACACCGACAACACCCACGCCGCGCATGCAAGGACGCACTATGTCTGCACGGCAGCAAAGTGCCAACCACATGCCACACCGCAAGCCCCTGCGACTTGCCCGAAAGCGCGGAAATGCAGCGCGGCCACAAACCGCACCCGATGTAATTACAAATACCAATAACTATAAATACATCCACAATGAAACAGTCTATCAGCAAACATCTGTTTCTCGCAGCCGGTTTCGCGCTGTGTGTAACGGGTGCCTCGGCACAACAGCTGCGCGAGGGTTACATTGATGCCGGACAGAACACGGGTAGTGAGAAATTCCAACTCCTGCTGCAAAGCTGGAGCACCAACCACCAAGTGTCGGCCGACGACAACTTCTACATCTCGCGCGTGAAGCCGCACACACGGTTCCGCAACACCGCAACGCAGGTGCGCCAAGACCTCACCGCCGAGAACGACAAGAAACTTATAGCATGGTTGCCAGTGAGCGACCCCACCTTCAACGCGCTGCCCAACGGCGTGTTCGACTCTGAAGTGTTCTCGCTCTGGTCGTATGTTACGCACTGGGGAGACTGGACCGCAAGTTTGGGACGCATTCCCGCAGCCTTCCTCGACGCAGCACACAAGAACGGTGTGGCAGTGTCGGGCGTGGCAAGCATACCCAATGCATCGTTGTCGGGCGACTGGCTCAAGATGGTGCAGGGCATGGGAACGGCCGACGTTGACAATGCAGCCAAGTTCTTCCATTACTATGGCATCAACGGCATGGGCTACAACTCGGAGTTCTACGACTACTCAGGAGCCGTTGAAGACCTGCGCGACTTCCACGCAGACCTTGTAAAGGCCATGGCCGATAAAGATCCGTTGTTCGAGAACTTCTGGTATGACGGCACCAACGACGGTGGCGGCATCACATTCGACGGCGGTCTGGGATCGCACAACGAGGAGACCTTCGGCGACAGCGACAACAAGCGCACATCACTCTTCTTCAACTACAACTGGAACCGCATCGACCGTGCAGGATCGGTGAGCAAGGCAGTGAGCATGGGCCGCGACCCGCTCGATCTCTACTGCGGCGTAAACATGCAGGGCGGCGAGCCTAAGGGCACGTCATGGTCGTTGCTGCCCAACGTGCGCCTGTCGATAGGTCTGTGGGGAGCACACTCAAACAACATGTTCTGGGAGAGCCGCGGCGAGAAGGGTTCGAACGCCGAAGTGAAGCAGAACACCTATCTGCAGCGCATCGAACGCTACTTCACCGGCGGCACACGCAACCCGGCCAACTGCCCGAGCATCGTTGACCGCCACGCCAACAACGCCGACAACTTCAAGTGGCACGGCATGTCTACATTCATGACAGCACGATCGGCTCTGAGCTGGGACCTCGCCGAAGAACCGTTCATCACTCACTTCAACGTGGGCAACGGTAAATATTTCAACCTGAACGGCAAGCGTCAGAACAGCAACCCGTGGTATAATATAGGTATGCAAGACTACCTGCCCACATGGCGATGGTGGTTTGCAAGCAAACTCCTGGGCAACTCGGCCACCGACGTGCCCGCAACAGGACTCGACGCAAACATCACTTGGGACGATGCCTACTTCGGCGGATCTACCGTTTGCGTGTCGGGAAGCACCTCTGACGAATATCTGCACCTCTTCAAGACCGAATATGCGCTGAAGAAGGGCGACGTTATCACATTTAAATATAAGCTCGCCGGCGGAACATCAGACATCGACCTGCTGCTCTCGGCTAAGGGAAGCGAAACATCGGCAACGGCCTACAACGTGCTCACGACATCGCAGAAGGCCGACGACGAGGAGTGGCTCACCAAGACATTCACCGTGGGTTCTGACTTCGACGGCAAAGACCTCGCACTCGTTGCGCTCCACTTCAAGAACGCCACCAACCTCAACCTGCTTCTTGGCGAGTTCTCTATCGTGCGCGGAACGGCTGCAAAGCCCGCCACACCCGAGATTACAAGCGGCGCGATGCTCTACAACAGCTACGCCGGAATGGACGGCAAGCTCATCTGGAACATGGCCAACGACAAGGCCGAAGGCGAGCCTTGCTACAACATCGACGTGAAGACTGCCTACTTCAACCTCTATGCTCAGGAAGAAGGCAAGGATCCGGTGCTCATGGGAGCAACAACATCGTGGGCCGGACTGTTCTTCGCTATCCCGACAACAGAGAAGAATGCACGCGTGCGCCTCGGCGTTTCGGCAGTGGCATTGGATCAGAAGTCGGAGTCGGACGTGGCTTGGACCGACTACATGGAGCCTGCATCCTACACCTACAGCGACGACATCGAAATAGACAAGACCACCATAAAGCCGGGCGAGAAATTCTCGATGAAGTATCTCGACGCCGAACATGAGGCCGGAACATGGACTCTGATCGACTCCAACGAAAAGGTTGTCTACACGGGCACTGGCAACAGCGTGACCGTGGAGAACGGCATCAACGAGATTGGAAGCTACACGCTCCGCCTGGAAGGCAAGGTTGACGGCGAGACAAAGACACGCGAATATCCTGCCTATGTGCAGATTACCGACAAGAGCGTGGGTGCTCTGCCCGAAATCTACACACTCACTGCCAACGGCTCGGCCGACCCCATATCTATTAAGGTGGGCGACCAGGTGACAATGGAATACACCGGACGCGAGGCCAACGGAGCTGGTTCGCAGGGCGTAGACTTGCAGGAATACCGCTACGGTGCCAAGTGCGCCGACCTCGGACTCGTGGGTCAGCAGTCGTTCTCGGTTGCTTTCTGGCTCAAGATCAACAAGCTCGCCGAAGGCGAAACACAGCTCTTCTCGGTGGCCAACAAGCTCGACTCGTGGCCCAAGACCGACTGGGGATGGATTTGGAGCAACATCGGAAGCGACGGTTCGATAGGCAGCTTCACATGGCGCGGTGCCGACAAGACCAGCAACAACGAGATACGCTACAAGTATGCCAACACCAAACTGCCTATCGGCACATGGGTGCATGTATGCTACACGTTCGACTATAACAGCGACGGCGCACTGCGCGGCGAGTTCTATGTGAACGGTATTAAGCAGGAACGCACGGGATGGAACCGCCAGGCCAACGGCGATACATACTACACAACCGACCCGGGCTACCAGTCTAACCCGTACAACATCACCGACGGACAGGTGCTGGCAGTGGGTGGCGACGCACACGGACGCAGCGGTATCGACGGTGCTGTGGACAACCTCCAGGTTTACGGCAAGGCTCTCACCGAGGAAGAAGTGAAGGCAACAATGGGCACATTGGACAACAACAACCTGCCCGCCGACCTCATTGCACTTTGGGACAACGAGAAAGAGGCTGCCGATGACGGCACATTCGCAAGCGTTGGTTCGAAGGCAGGCGTACAGGCCGGACTTCATGCCTACACCGCAAGCGGTAGCGAAGGCCAGGGCCAGTTCGGATGGGTGGCAGCAAAATACACCTCGGGATGCCCGTTCATCGCAGGCGAATCGTTCAAGGTTGAAACTCTGCCCACATGGAGCGCACCCAAGGCCGACCTCATCTCGTCGACCGGAAACGACACCGCCGGTAAGGCAGTTCTGTCTTACGACAAGGACGGCGTGCGCAACGTGACGCTCACACTCGCCAACTCGCTCGGCAAGGCACAGCGCGTGTTCACCGCAATAACAATTGGCAACGGTGCAAGCGGCATCAACAACGTTGACGGCAGCGAACTGAAAGCCTACACTTCTGGCGAAGATGTAATCGTGGTGTTTGCCGAAGCAGGCAACTATGAACTGCAGGTTGTAAACACAGCAGGACAGGCACAGGCACGCAAGAAGGCTGCCATCACGGCAGGCGGAAACATGCAGGTGCACCTCGCCAATGCAGGTGTCTACATCGTTACGGTGAAGAAAGACGGTAAGACTGTCCGCACTGTGAAACTCATAAGAAAATAATGGGCGCAGACAACTGTAAAACGCTATAACACAACGGGGCAATCCGAGCCGGCTGCAATGCCGGTGCGGACTTGCCGCGTTGTCATTTCCATGGCTCATGTGCAGACAGCAGCCCAAAACGCAACGGCAACACGCACACCGAGCCGCAAAACACAACAGGGAAAAGACATTAACCTATAAACCTAACTATAAAATGATGAACAAGAGGAAACTTCTACTCTCTATGGCACTGTTGGGCGCAACGATGAGCTACGCACAACGCACGCCTACACATCCGCTGGACATCACCGACACAAAGTTCGACAACATCCTGCAGAACATTGCGTCGTGGGAAGCCGGCAAACAGCCTGTCGGCGTGAGCCGCATTGACGATGAGTTCTACATCTCACGCGTGCGTCCGCTGCAGCGCATCACCGACGGCGACTACCAGGCAAACAGCGTGGCCGACCCGTTGCGCAAATTCTGTCTGTGGACTCCGCTCGACGATCCTACGTCTACATGGAAAGCACTGCCCCGCTACTGCTTCGAGGGCGACAACTTCTCAATGTGGTCGTATGTTGACATACACGGAAACTGGACCGCACCTTGGTTCCGCGTGACCGCAGGACTTAGCGACGTGGCTCACAAGAATGGCGTGAAAGTGGGATGCGTGCTGTCTATTCCATGGGCAGCTTCGGTGTATCTCGACGGAAGCAACACCTACTCGCAAATCCTCACAAAGCTCACCGAACGCGACAGCAACGACAACTTCAAGCACGTGGAACGCTTCGTGAAGCTCCTGAAATACTACGGCATCGACGGCATCGGCGTGAACTCAGAGTTCACCTCCGACTACGACACAATGTCGGAATGGCAGGCTTTCATTGCCGAATGCCACAAAAAAGCCAAGGAACTGGGTTGGGAATTCCAGCTGCACTGGTATGACGGCACCAACGACAACGGTAGCATCACATTCGACTGCGGTCTCGGATCGCACAACAAGGGCATGTTCGGCACCGGCGACAACATCGTAACCGACATGATGTTCTCCAACTACAACACCGGAAAGACCACACTCCAGAGCACGGCAGCCTATGCCGAAAGCATGGGACGCAACCCCTACGACTACTACAAGGGATTCGACATCCAGGGACGCAGCCTCGCCAGCTCTTACAACGCACGCTGGACCGACCTCGACGGCGTGAAGGCTTCAATCGGATTCTGGGGTGCTCACTCGCAGGGCCTCATACACCAGAGCTCCACCGACTACGGAACATCCGACGTGGCAATACAACAGGCTTACCTCGACAAGCAGGAACTCATATTCAGCGGCGGCAAACGCAACCCTGCCTATGTGCTCCCCATCTCGAGCGACGCTACGCTTTCCAACTCAAACCTCAAGGACAATTTCCACGGAATAGCACGCTTCAACACCGCAAAGTCAACCATACAGCAGGTGCCTTTCGTGTCGCGCTTCAACCTCGGCGACGGTCTCAAGTTCCGCAACGAGGGCGTTGTGACATTCGACCACAAGTGGCACAACCTCGCAACACAGGACTTCATGCCTACATGGCGCTGGTGGATTGTTGACGCCAACGAGTCGGCAGAAAGCAGCAACCTCGTGAATGCAGAACTGACATGGGACGATGCCTACTTCGGCGGTTCGTGTCTGCGTCTGAAAGGACAGACCAACTACTCGCGCGTGAAACTGTTCAAGACCATGCTCACCGTTGAACCCACCTACAACATCTCGATGGTTTACAAGATGAGCAACGAACTTGACACCCACGCCAAGCTCTTCGTGGCTCTGAAAGGCGACATCACCACATATAAAGAGGTGGCAATCCCGGCAGCAAGCGAATTCGGCAAGTGGACAACATTCACCACTACTCTCGACAAACTCGGCCTCAAGTCGGGCGACAAGATTGCAATGATAGGTATCGCAGTGGACAACACTGCCGCCGACTACAACATGCTCGTGGGCGAACTCGCAGTGCGCAACCCGCAACAGACATTCGCTCCCGTGGCTCCCGCAATCAAGGAAGTTGACGTATTGCGCGGTAAAGGCAGCACGGTTGACTTCAAGATGCGCTACGCAGCCAAGGAGGAAACCGGCGACACCAAGACCTACAACGACGAGGTTGACACTTGGTACTACGAAATCTACATGCAGCAGACCGGCCAGAAGGAACAACTCCTCACCGCCACCACATCTTGGGCTGCCTACGTTGTAGACGCTCCTATCAAGAGCGGATTTGAAGGTCGTCAGTGCCGCTTTGGTGTTCGCGCCGTATCTCCCGACGGATTGCAGAAGTCGGACATTACATGGAGCGACTATAAGGAAATACCCTACGACACACCTTCAAGCGAAGTGGTGCTCGACAGGCAGGTTGTAAAGCCCGGCGAAACCTTCACCGTAGGCTTGGAAGACGAGATGGCCAACCCGGCACAGTCGTGGACCGTTACCAACGCACAGACCGGCGCAACAGTGAAGACCGTAACCAATGCGAAATCGTTTGAGTTGACACTCGACGAGATTGGTGTATACGACGTTACCGTTGTCGATTCCAAGGGCGAGCAGTCAATACTCCGTGGCAAAATCCACGTTTCTCCCGAAGAAACAGGTGCCGTTCCGCAGGTGAAATCGGTTTCCATCGACAAGAATTCTGCCGAAACCAACGAAGCTCTCAACATCAGCTACACCTCTCGCGACGGCGAAGGCAAGGTGTCACGCGGTCTGCAAATCAAAGACCCCAACATGCTTATGATTCCGGGCGAAGTGCAGCCTGGCATGGCATACTCCTATGCTCTTTGGGTGAAGGTTGACAGCTACGCACACGACAAGCAGGGCACCAACCTCATAAGCAAGAACACCGTGGCCGACAAGTGGCCGCACAACAACTGGGGCGACCTTTGGGTACAGATTCGCCCGGCAATCGAAAAGGGTCACGACGACATCACTGTGGACCACCCCGCCAACGAGGTTTCGTTCAACACATTCGGTTGGACACTGCACGACTGGCCAAGAGAGTCGATGATGACCACCGGCTATAGCCTCAACCCCGGCGTTTGGAACCACATCTGCGTAACTCAGGCCGAGGACTGCCAGCAGAAGATTTACTTCAACGGAAAATGTGTTGCCGGCCCGATCAACTTCGCCAACTCTTCACGCCGTGAGGAAAGTACCGACTCACGTATCGACCGTTACACCGTGGCCAACATCTTCATCGGCGGCGGCGGTGTCTACAAGGCAGGCCTCAACGGCACTATCGACGAGGTTCAGATATGGAACAAGCCCCTCACCGATGCCGAAGTGCTGCAGGCAATGAAGGGTTATACCGACGGCAACGTGCCTGAAGGACTCCAGGCCTACTACACATTCGAAGACCTGAACAAGACCGACTCCACATTCGCCAACCACGGACACGCAGGAAGCGAGTATGTGGCCAAGATGGTGACAACATCGGGCAGCGGCGGCGAGAACACCACCAACGCCTACTATGCAAAGACCGGCGCCAACAACGAACTCACTGGCTATCCCGGCATCACCGGTACGCTCGAAGTGAAGACAAGCCGCAAGTGGGTGCTCAACGGCGGACGTATCTCTTCGGAGAACGACAAGGCAGCCGTGATTTCCTACGCACGCAGCGGCGAATATGAGGCAGGTGTCAACCTGTCCAACTTCTGGGGCGAGGACGAGAAGATGCTCGACAACGTGATCAACATCACCGGCACCGACGGAATATCAAATGTTGAGAGCGGAGCTTCATTCTCCGTATTCCCCAACCCGTTCGTGGAGAGCGTCAACTTCCGCTTCGCCGAAGGCGGCGAATACACTGTCAACATTGTCAACGCAAGCGGCGCGCTCCTGCAGAGCAACGCTTTCAATGCCGGAGCAGGCGAGGTTGTCAACGTAACGGTTAACGGCGGCAAGGGACTTTATGTTGTCCAGGTACTGAAAGACGGCAAGGTGTACAAGGCAGTAAATGTCGTGAAGAAATAATCCACACACCTGGCCTTTTCCACGAAACATCAACAAAGATTTCAAAAACATGAAAAGGCGGGGCGGCAATGCGTAAAAACAATTGCCGCCCCGTATTCAGAACATCTCAAAACAAAAAATAATAAAAGATGAACAACAATTCAAACGAAAAGGGACAGCTTTTCCTTAAAGCAGCTTTCGCCATGCTCGCGGCAGGAGTGCCGATGCAGTATGCGGCTGCGGCAGGCAACGCAAACTCCAACGCGCTTATCCAGGCACAGGGGAGCACGGTTCAGGGAACCGTGACCGACGGCACGGGCGAACCGCTCATCGGCGTAAGCGTAGTAGTGAAAGGCGCTACCGGTCTTGGCGTTGTCACCGACATCGACGGCAACTACAAGATTAACGTGAAGGACAAGAATGCTACTCTCGTGTTCTCCTACATCGGCTACACCCCGCAGGAGGTTAACCTTGGCGGCCGCACAGCACTCAACGTGGTCATGAAAGACGAAAGTTCTGTGCTCAAGGAAGTCGTGGTGACTGCCATGGGTATCAAGCGTAAGGAGACATCGCTTACATATTCAACACAGCAGGTGAAGGCTTCCGACCTCAACCGCGTGCAAGACCCCAACGTGGCCAACTCACTCGAAGGAAAGGTTTCGGGCGTGACAATCACCCCGAGTGCCGGTGGTGCCGGTGGTGCATCGAAGATTCTGCTCCGAGGCAACAAGTCGATTATGGGTAAGAGCACCCCTCTCATCGTTGTTGACGGAGTGCCTATGAGCAACAACACACGCGGCGAGGTGGGCAGCGGATCCATGCTTGCAGTGGGAGCATCAGAAGGCGGCGACGCACTTTCGATGATCAACCCCGACGACATCGAGTCGATCAACGTGCTGAAAGGTGCCAACGCCGCAGCACTCTACGGTTCTGAGGCAGCCAACGGTGTGCTCATGATTACCACAAAGAAGGGCCGCGAGGGCAAGATGTCGGTGACTGTATCGTCGAACATCACCTTCGACAACCCGCTTCTCACCCCGAAAATACAGAACATCTACGGTGCATCGGTGTCCGACAGCAAGGTGGGCATATACAGCTGGGGCGATAAAATCGCAAGCCGTTCGAGCAGCAATCTGCTTGTAGACGTGCCCATGAGCTCGGAGAAATTCCCCACGCTCGACTCCGAAGGCAATGTAACCGGCACGCAAGTAAACCAAGTCCACCTGCGCAACTACGCCAAGAACGACCTCGACGATTTCTACCGCACCGGTGTAACAACCAACAACTCGATAGCATTGTCGGGCGGAACAGACAAGATGAGCAGCTACTTCTCCTACGGAAATTCGCATGCCAACGGTATGTTGCCCAAGAATACATACAACCGCCACACCCTGTCGTTCCGTCAGGACTTCAAGTTCTTCAACCGCGTTGACATCAACGTGTCGATGAACTACATACAGACAAAGACCAAGAACCGTCCTGGCGGCGGTGTTGCGATGAACCCCATCTACCACATGTACACCGCAGCCCGCAACATCGACATGGACTACTACCGCAACAACTATGTCAATGCCGAGGGCAACTGGCGCAGCGAGCCGCAGGGCTACTACCAGAAGAACTCCGACAACAGCTACTCCTGGACTACTGGCCGTGCCGATCTCTCCGGCCCGCAGCAGAACTGGGCATATCAGGAAAGCGGACAGAACAACCCCTACTGGCTGCTCAAGCAGAACAGCGGAGTTAACCGCGAAGACCGTTTCTTCGGCAACGTGACGGGAACGGTTGACATCTACGACGGACTCTCGTTCCAGGCCCGCATCGGTATGGACTTCAACAAGTATGAGAGCGACGCACGCCGCTATGCCACGACATGGATTCCGTCGGGCATGGAAGACTACGGACGCTACTGGTGGGGTTTCAGCAAGACCACAGAGATCTACACCGACTACATGCTCAACTACAACAAGACCTTCGGCGACTGGGATGTTAGCGCCACAGCTGGTTGGGTGGGACACACCACCAAGGGCGAGTCGAAGTCTTACGACTCTGGCAATGCCACCTACTACTTTGCCAACCGCCAGCAGTTGAGCACTTTGGTCAACTACTTCTCCACCTCGGCCGGAGGCCCCGGAACACTTTCTCAGAGCAAATCTTCCGACTGGAACAAGGGCGCAGTGTTCACAGCCCAAGTGGGATGGAAAGACCGCATCTATGTAGACGGGTCTTACCGTGAAGACTGGTATCGTGCATTCCGCCAGTTCAAGGACCGTGGAACGCCCGAGCACTACGGCTACTTCGGCTTCGGTGCCAACGCCATCATCAGTTCGCTGGCCAAACTTCCGGAGTGGTTCAACTACTTGAAATACCGCGCATCTTACTCTGAGGTGGGTAACTCCATACCCAACCAGGTGTACGGCACACAGACCATCAACTACGAAACTGGTGCCTACACACCCTCGCAGTGGGCTACATTCAAGAACCCGCGCCCCGAGAAGACAGCATCGTTCGAAACCGGTATCGAGTCGTTGTTCTTCAACAACCGCCTCAGCCTCGACCTCACCTACTACAATGCAACAATGTCCAACCTCTATCTCGTGGGCACAAACGCATCGGGCAAGTCTATCCCGATGAACACATGTAAGATACGCAACCAAGGAGTAGAGGCCACCATCGGCTACGACTTCAAGTTCGGCGCACGCGGACTGCGTTGGAAGACATCTTACAACGTGTCTTACAACGACAACAAGATTCTGCGCACAGCCTACGACGAGAAGACCGGCAAGGAGAACATCATCGCCAGCTATGTGGGTGGCGTGCAGGTGCTCTACAAGGAAGGCGGCAAGTTTGGCGACATGTACGTTACCGACCTGAAACGCTACACAGCCCAGAGTGCCGAGAAATACAACCGCCGCAACAAGACAGCCATTGAGGCCGGCGAGCTTCAGGCAGTTAAGGAAGGATGGTATGTACTCAACTCCAAGGGTGGAGTGCAGATGGATTCTGAGAACACCTACGGCAAGTATGTTGGCAACATGAATGCCGACTGGCAGATGGGTTGGACCAACACCTTCTCTTATAAAGACTTCACTCTCTCGTTCCTCATCAACGGCCGCATCGGAGGCAAGGTGCTCTCCATGACCGAGTCGTTCCTCGACGGCTACGGAGTGTCGCAACGTTCGGCTGATGCACGCCTCAGTGCCGAGGCCAACAAGGTTTACGCCGACAAGATGTACGGCGAGAACGTGCTCGGCATCCAGCTCAACGACGGCAGCGGACGCATCGTGCCCATCGAGGGCTACTACCAGTCGGTAGGCGGCGTTGCACCGCAGGACATCGAGCGCTACCTTTACAGCGGCACCAACTTCCGCCTGCGCGAGCTCTCCTTCGGCTACACCTTCCGCGATCTGTTCGGCCAGAACCGCAACCTGAGCCTCTCGTTCATCGCCCGCAACCTGTTCTTCCTCTACAAGGATGCCCCGGTTGATCCCGATGTGTCGCTCTCTACCGGCACCGGTCTGAGCGCATTCGAGGTGTTCAACATGCCTTCATCGCGTTCGTTCGGCTTCTCGCTGAGCGCAAACTTCTAATCAAATCACCATTTAAAAGAAGAAAAACGATATATGAAAACAAAGAAAATATTGTTGCTGTCAGCCATAGCTCTTTCGGTGTGCGGTCTGCAGTCGTGCCTCGACTACGACACTCCCTCCGACGAGTTCCAGCAGAACACGGTGGTAGTGGAGCCTACCGTGCTGCAAGGCAAGGCCGACTCCATTAACTACAAGAAAGAGATTTCAGAGGCCGGCTATAAGGCTGCCTACAAGAGCCTGCGCTCGAGCCTCGGCACCGCGCTCACCGGCATCTACGGCATACGCGGCGGCAAGGAGGGCGGCAAGCCCGAAGCCCACGCCTACCAGTTCCAGTATTGCCTCGGCCCCGACAACTATGTGCAATACAGCTGCGTGCCCCACACCGACTTCCCCTACTCCAACGCCGAACTGTTGTCCACCTATCACCTGTCAAAGGGCTTCAACGGCGGCCCCGGCGGCGGCTTCTCGCTGTGCCGCCAGAGCGTTGCCCCGGTGCTCAACAACGGACAGCTCGACTCCATTCCCGAGCTCAAGGCAGCCTATCTGCTGCTCTACAACTACTCGGCCATAGAGAATGCCGACCTCTTCGGCCCGCTGCCCTACGACGATTTCAAGGCCAACAAAGAGGAGTCGCCGTTCACCTACAACGACCTGCGCACCATATATTACAGCGCAGTGGCCAACATCGACACCTGCATCAACGCGTTCAACAACTTCAAGAACCGTCCCGAATGGTATAAGACAGCGGTCATCAAGAACATCTTCATCAACCGCCTGCCGCTTATAAAGAAGGGCGAGGTGCTCGAAACCGAAGGTCTTGAGCCCTGGGTGCGCTTTGCCAACTCGCTCAAGCTCCGCATGGCCATCCACATAGCCAAGGTTGAACCCGAAACGGCCAAGAAATGGGCCGAGGAGGCAGTGGCCAGCGGCGTGATTGAAAAGGTTGACCACGAGTTTGCACTCTTCTCGTCAACGCTCGGCTTCGACCATCCTCTCGTGCAGGTATCCGAGTGGGGCGACTCACGTCTTAGCGCATCGTTCTGCAGCATTCTCGAGAGCCTCGACCACCCCTATGCCAAGTATCTGTTCAAGAAGAACACCGAGGCCATAACCAAGGTGGGCAGCGAGGGATCGGCACCTGCCGAAACTCCCGCCAACACAGTGCTCGTGGGCATGCGCGACGGCACGTTCCCCGGCGTGGGACAGAGTGCAGGAACCAACAGCTACATCTCGTTCTCGAAGCTCGACAACCAGTACATGAACTCCCACTTCCCGCCCTGCTACTTCATGAAGCTGTCTGAGGTGCTTTTCCTGCGTGCCGAAGGTGCGCTGCGCGGATGGAACATGGGAGGTTCGGCCGAGCAGTTCTACGAGGAAGGCATACGCTACGCTTACCTCGAAGACCGCAACATGGACGACATCACCTACAAGACTCTGCTCGACGACTACCTTAACGTTTCTACTCCGAAGGCTTACACCTATGTTGACCCGACGGGCGAAACGCCCGACATGCCGAGCGTGACAAAGATTGGAGTGACATGGGCATCGGCCGGCGGCGACCGCGAGAAGCAGCTCGAGATGATCATCACCCAGAAGTATATCGCCTCGTTCCCCTACAGCTACGAGCCGTGGGTTGACCTGCGCCGCACCGGCTATCCGCGCCTGTTCCCGGTTCTCAACCCCGACGATGGCGACGGTTCGCTCACCATGGGCGACAATGCCGAATACAGTTCTGGCCTCAACATCATCCGCCGTCTGCCCTGGTTCACCGACGACCCGCAGACCAAGGCCGACCTCGAAGCCACAGGTATTCCCGCACTCGGCGGTGCCGACCAGCAGGGCACACGCCTGTGGTGGGATGTGAACGAGCCTAATTTCTAAGCCGCCATACCACGGCTAAACATAAAAAAATCCTGGTGCTCTCGCATGAGTGCCGGGATTTTTTGTTGATGTCCGGTAAAGACATTGCAACAAGAGGGTCGTCTTCGACGACCGTCCTATTCACAGCAGTAAACTATGTATGCAAAAAAACTTCGTAAAGGTATAACGTCATGTACGTTACACGGTTTGTAAAAAGTTTCGTCACACGCCAATATTTTGTCTTCCTTTGTCCTTTTCGCGGGTTTATGCCTACCCCATTTTCCACAATATGAGCCGTGCCGACGGCGTGCGGCAGACGGTGCACGCACGTGTTGCAGACGATGCACGTACGCACTGCACTCGGTGCAATTGCCAATAAACACCTGTTAAAACCGCAATAAACACCTGTTAAAACCGCAATAAACACCTGCTAAAACCACAATAAGCACCTGTTAAAACCGCGATGCCACAGTTTATTAACAACTATTGGTGTCCGTTAAAATATTGGTCTGACATCGTAAAACGTTGAATTGACATCCTTTATAAAGTTTTGGGAAATGTGGGACTTACTT
>CAVKCP010000053.1:0-16676 GCA_963654815.1 Lachnospiraceae bacterium
GTAGGCATTTTTATGTTTGCGTCACCCTGAGTCACCCAATTTAAACATCTAACTCGCTGATTTTCAATGTGCGCTATGTAATGGCGTAAGAAAGTGATGAAGTCAGGAACGAAGGCATGCACGCCAATGTGCCGATAACTGCCGCGCCGCCGGCAAAGATTCCGAAAATCTGCGGCAGAAACCAACGCAGGTTTATTGAGAGCGGACTTACAAACGTCACCGTGGTGGCCGTGAACATGAGGGCCTGCAACGATGCAACAACAAGAGTAACGGCCGATAGCCACTCCTGCGAACCTTCTTCAAGCTGCAGCATGCTGGTGACGAAACCCGAAGCGGCAAGCAGCAGATAGGCCACGACAAGCATAGCGCGCATGCGTCGGTAGGCTTTCCATTGGGCGGCATGCGGCACGCGCACCCCGATCATGAAAAGAGCCATAACCGCAATGACTGCGGCCGAGACAAAAGTGAGCAGGTCGTGACCCAAAGAGAAGGCTATTTCGTGTGTCATCGCTTGTTGTTTGGTTAGGGGAAAAACAAAAAAAGGAAGCCTCCGGCATCCGCCATGATCGGCAGGTGGCAAAGGCTTCCCTTCGGTTTATTGCATTGTTTTGGCTTCAATCAGTCTTGTTCCCGTCGTTGGAAACGTGTCAGAGCGTCTGTTTCACCTCAATTTCGGTGAATGTTTCGAGGATGTCGCCCTGCTGGATGTCGTTGAAGTTGACGAGCGAGATACCGCACTCGAAGTTGGTTGCCACCTCCTTCACGTCGTCCTTGTAACGTTTCAGGGCTGCAATCTCGGCCGTGTGCACCACGATTCCGTCGCGCACCACACGCGCTTTGTCGGCACGGTGCACCTTGCCTTCGGTGACATAGCAGCCGGCAACGGTGCCCACCTTGGAAATCTTGTACACTTCGCGCACCTCAACCTGGCCGGTAACGACTTCTTTCTTCACCTTGTCGAGCATACCGATCATTGCCGACTTCACGTCGTCGATAGCATCGTAGATCACAGAGTAGGTGTTGATTTCAACGCCTTCCTGCTCTGCCAGCTTGCGGGCGGCAGCCGACGGGCGCACCTGGAAGCCCACGATGATGGCGTCGGAAGCATCGGCGAGCGTCACGTCGCTTTCCGAAATCTGTCCCACGGCCTTGTGTATCACGTTCACCTTTATCTTCTCGGTGGAGAGCTTCAGGAACGAATCGCCCAGAGCCTCTATCGAACCGTCGGTGTCTCCCTTCACGATTATGTTGAGTTCCTTGAACGATCCGAGGGCAATGCGGTGCGAAATGTCGCTGAGAGTTAGACGCTTCTGTGTGCGCAGACCCTGCTCGCGCTGCAGCTGCAGACGCTTGTTGGCGATGTCGCGGGCTTCCTGTTCAGTTTCAAGCACATGGAACGAGTCGCCGGCGGTGGGCGCTCCGTTGAGTCCGAGGATTATGGCCGGTTCGGCAGGTCCTGCACTTTCGATGCGGGCGTTGCGCTCGTTGAACATGGCCTTTATGCGTCCCCAGCTTGTTCCGGCTATGATGTTGTCGCCAACACGCAGTGTTCCGTTGGAAACGAGCACCGTGGAGACATATCCGCGACCCTTGTCGAGCGACGACTCGATGATTGATCCGGTGGCCTTGCGGTTGGGGTTTGCCTTCAAATCGAGCATCTCGGCTTCGAGAAGCACCTTCTCGAGCAGTTCTTCAACGCCTATTCCCTTCTTGGCACTTATCTCCTGGCATTGGTATTTTCCGCCCCAGTCCTCAACGAGGAGGTTCATGTTGGCGAGCTCTTCACGCACGCGGTCGGGGTTGGCACCCGGTTTGTCAATCTTGTTTATGGCAAACACCATGGGCACATTGGCTGCCTGGGCGTGGGCAATGGCTTCTTTTGTGGTGGGCATCACGGCGTCGTCGGCGGCGATGATGATGATTGCGATGTCGGTAACTTGTGCTCCACGGGCACGCATGGCGGTGAAAGCCTCGTGGCCCGGGGTGTCGAGGAAGGTGATTTGACGGCCGTCTTCGAGCTTCACGTTGTAGGCTCCGATGTGCTGGGTGATGCCTCCGGCCTCACCGGCAATCACGTTTGTCTTGCGTATGTAGTCGAGCAACGATGTCTTTCCGTGGTCAACATGACCCATGACAGTTACAATCGGCGCACGCGGTATGAGGTCGTTCTCGTCGTCCTCAACCTCGGTGATGGCCTCCTGCACCTCGGCGCTCACATATTCGGTCTTGAATCCGAATTCTTCGGCAACGAGATTGATTGTCTCGGCATCGAGACGCTGGTTGATGGAAACCATTATTCCGACGCTCATCAGCGTGCCGATTACCTGGTTTACGCTGATGTTCATCATCGTGGCAAGCTCAGAAACGGTTACAAACTCGGTGAGTTTGAGCACCTTGCTTTCCTTTCTTTCTTCGCGGCGCTCCTCGTTCATGCGTTCCTGCACGGCTTCGCGCTTCTCCTTGCGATACTTGGCTCCCTTCTTGTTTTGGTTCTGCTTGTTGGTGAGGCGTGCCAATGTCTCCTTAACCTGGCGTGCAACGTCCTCCTCGTTCACCTCAAGCGGCTTCTGTCCGCGTCCACGGTTTTTCTTTTTCTTGCCGTTGTTGTTCTTGTTTCCGGCCTGCTGCGGGCCCGTTTGGTTGGCTGCTGCGTTGATGTCTACGCGCACTTTGTTTATGCGTTCGCGCTTTTTCTTCTCGCCGGTCTGCTGCTTTGCCTTCTCTTCACGCTCCTTGCGCTTCTCTTCCTTGGATTTCTTCTTCGGGCGAGTGCTCTGGTTGAGTGCCGAAAGGTCGATTTTTCCAAGCACGTTCACCTTGGGGGCGTTGAGTATTTTCTTCTCTGCCTTGGTGGTGAAAATGGCCGGTTCTTCCTTTTTCTGTGCCGTTTCAGAGTCGTTTGCCGGCTCGGTTGTAGGCTGAGCCGGCTTTGCCGGTTCTGCGGCTACGGCTTTCGGTGCGGGCGCTGCGGCTGTTTCGGGCTGCTGTTTCGGGGCCACGGGCTTTTGTTCTTGTGCCTTTGGCGTTTCGATGTTGACTTCCTTTGCCGGAGCAACGGGCTTGGCAGGTTCGGCAGCGGGCTTGGTGGCAGGTGCAACTGCGGCAGGCTTCGGCGTGGAAGTCTGCGTTGCTGCGGGCTGCTGCTTTGTTTCCTCGGCTTTACCGACTACGGCAGCGGCCGGAGCCTGAGGCTGTTTTGTTTGCACAGGTGTCGCCTTCAATGTTTCGGAAGGTTTCTTTCCGATGCTGTCGAGGTCGATCTTTCCGAGCGGCTTGTACTGCTGCTTGGTGGCAGACGTGAGTAAGCGGTCGGCGTTGGAGTCTTTCGCCTCTGACGTGTGCTTCTTTTCTTTCGGCTTCTTCTGCAGGAGTTTCTCGGCTTCTGTGCGCACCTCCTTGTCGTGCTGGAACGCGCTGACAAGCGCGGCGTATTGGGCGTCGTTCAACTTGAAGCTCAGTTCCGGCTTCACCTCGCCCAAATCGCTTTTCTTTTCAAGGAACTCCACTGCCGTCTGGAGCCCGATGTTCAACTCACGTAATGCTTTGTTTAACCTGATGCTCATATTTTGTCGTTTTAAAGTAGAATGGCGTGGAAGGCAATAAACACCGGCTTCTGCCGTCGCCCGCACCTCAATCACGTCGCGGTTTCTGCCGCCTTTGACGTGCTTGGGTGCTGCCTTGCGCGCGTATTCTCCTTTTCTTGCTTTATTTTTTGTTTAAATTGATAATTCTTTATGCCTTGCGTTGTCGCTTTGCGGAGGCGTGCCTAATGTGCCGGCTCTGCCCCCTTCGCTTGCAGCGGCTTACTCAAACTCGGCGCGAAGCACCTTGAGCATGTTGTCAACCGTTTCCTCTTCGAGGTCGGCTTTCTCAACGAGCATCTCGCGCGGGGCGTTGAGCACTGCCTTGGCGGTGTCGAGTCCCATGGCTTTGACGGCATCGATCACCCACTGGTCGATTTCGTCGGAGAACTCGTCGAGGTAGATGTCCTCGTCGGCTTCATCGTCGCTCACTTCACGGAACACGTCGATGGTGTATTCGGTGAGCATAGACGCGAGCTTGATGTTGAGACCGCCGCGTCCGATTGCAAGGCTCACTTCCTCGGGACGGAGGAATACTTCGGCCTTGTGGCTTTCTTCGTCGATGTTGATGCTCGACACTTTTGCGGGGCTGAGAGCGCGTTGTATGAAGAGTTTGGTGTTCGACGTGTAGTTGATTACGTCGATGTTCTCGTTGCAAAGCTCGCGCACGATGCCGTGCACGCGGCTTCCCTTCACTCCCACGCAGGCTCCTACGGGGTCGATGCGGTCGTCGTAGCTCTCCACTGCTATCTTGGCGCGCTCGCCGGGCATGCGTGCTATGCGCTTTATCGAGATGAGGCCGTCGCTGATTTCGGGCACCTCGGCTTCGAGAAGACGCTGGAGGAATGTGGGGCTTGTGCGCGAAAGGATTATCTTCGGGTTGTTGTTCTCGTTGTCAACGCGTTCGATGACGGCGCGAATGGTTTCGCCCTTGCGGTAGACATCGCTCGGAATCTGCTCCGACTTGGGCAGCAGCAGCTCGTTGTTCTCGTCGTCGACGATGAGCACTTCGCGCTTCCACACCTGGTAAACCTCGCCTGCGATGATCTGTCCCACGCGGTCTTTGTATTTGTTGTAGAGCGAGTCGTGCTCCAGCTCGAGTATCTTCGAGGCGAGGGTCTGCCGCAGATTGAGTATGGCGCGGCGGCCGAACTTGGCGAAATCTACCTTTTCCGACACTTCTTCGCCCACTTCGTAGTCGGCCTCAATCTTGCGTGCTTCGGTGAGAGAAATCTGTTTGTTCTCGTCTTCCACCTCGCCGTCGGCCACAACCACGCGGTTGCGGTATATCTCGAAGTCGCCTTTGTCGGGGTTGACAATGACGTCGAAGTTCTCGTCACTGCCGAATATCTTGGCGAGCACGTTGCGGAAACTCTCCTCAAGCACGCTCACAAGAGTGGTACGGTCGATGTTCTTGGTTTCCTTGAATTCCTTGAACGAGTCGAACATGCTCACTGTATCTTCTTTTTTTGCTGCCATAGCCTTATTTGAAATTTATTAGATATTTTGTATATTTCACTTTGTCCATCTGATAGGCGTGGTCAACTTCCACCAGTTGCGGGCGTTTCTTGCCTTCCACTTTCTGCTTCTCGGCCACCGTAACGGTGAAATCGTTGCCGTTGACGCTCTTGAGAATGCCTTTCACTTTGGTGCCGTCGGCATCGAGCACTTCCACTTCCTTGCCCACGAAGCATTCATACTGCTGCGGCACTTTGAAGGGCTGGCCAAGGCCGGCGCTGCCCACCTCGAGTTCGTAGTCTTCCTCGTCGCGGCTGAGGTGGTCCTCAATGTAACGGCTGAGTTCAACGCAGTCCTCTATCCACACGCCGTCGGCGTGGTCGATTTCGACTACAATCTTGTCGTCGGGGCTTATTTCGACATCGACGAGGAAGTATTCCTTACCGTCAAGCCATTCATCAACGATTCTCTTTACTACGTTTTTGTCTATCATACATTATATATTATAGGAAAATCTCCGTGCCCGCCTTGCGGCGCAGAACGTTGCCCGTGGCCGAACATACGGAAATTAAAACCAAAAATGAGGAGCTCTCCTGAGCCCCTCATTCCACTGAACGGTGCAAAATTACTAATATTTCCTTACTCTTACAAATATTTCATGCATTTTCTGCCGCTATGTGCCGCAAAGACCCATTGGCGTGCTGCACGGGGGCTTGCAGCATTGCTAACGTCCCAGCCAAGACTCGGGATTGAGCTTGTCCATGTTGCGGCGCAGTTGGAACTGCAGTATGTTGTCGGATGCCACTGCGCCGAGGGCTTGGCGAGTTGACACTTTCTGTCCTTGGTGTACGCTCACGGATCGTAGGTTGCAGTAGACCGATATGTAGATGCCGTGGCGTACCATGACCACCATCGAGCCTCCGAAACCGAACACTGCGCTCACCTCGCCGTCGTAAATGGCGCGTGCCTGACAGCCCGGCGAGCCCATTATGTTTATGCCCTTGTTGTCGATTGTCACGCCTTTGAGCCCTTCCACGCTGTTCTGCCCGAAATGGCTCACCACGCGGTAGTTTCCGGTTATTGGCATGGGCAGTCGTCCACGGTTGGCCTCGAAGCCTCCGCTCATCATGCGGTCTACCGATGTCATGGCCTGGGTTTGCTCCACTGCTTTGCTTGCGTCGGCTATTTCCTTCTTGTTGCGCTGCTCGTCGGCCTTGGCTTTGCGTTCAGCTGCAAGGCGGTCGGCCTCGGCTTCGCGCGCTTTCTGGTCGGCGGCGGCTTTCTGTGCGGCGGCAGTGCGCTGCTCGTCGGTGGTGCGCTGACGCTGCGCTTCGGCCTCGCGCTCGGCAGCAGCCCTTGCGGCTTCCTTGGCGGCACGTTCACGTTCGCGTGCCTCGGCAATGCGCCGCTCGTTTTCCTGCCGTGCCTTTTCGGCTTCGGCACGTTTGCGTGCAAGCTCTTCGGCACGCCGTTTGGCGGCAGCGGCAGCTTCGGCGGCCTTGCGCTTGGCCTCGGCCTCGGCGCGGGCACGTGCCTTTGCCACTTCAACGGCCACGAGTTTGTCTATCTGCGCGTTTATTGCGGCGGCATCCTTGCGTTGCTTCGCTATCACCTGCTGTATGGTTTTCTGCTGCTTCTGCAGGGTGTTCACCACTTTCTGCTGCTCAACCTGCTGTCCTTCAAGAGCCTTGCGCTCCTGCTGTCCCTTGTAGAGAAGGTTGCTTTTGTGCCCCTTCACCTGCTCCAACTGCTGGTGCTTGTCGTTCACCTGGGCCTGCTTCGTCTTCACCATTTCGCCCTGTGCACGCTGGTAGGCGGCATATTCGCGCACAAAACGCATGCGGCGGTACATCTGGGCGAGGTTTTTGGCCGAAAATATGAACATGAGCCGTTCCTGTAATGTGTGCTTGCGTGCAACATAGCGCATCGACTTCACATACTTGGCCTTGCGCTCGGAGAGCTGCTGCTCGAGGTTGTTGAGCTGCGCACGCAGCAGTTTTATGTTGCCGTCGATGTGGGTTATGTCCTGCTGTATGCCGTCGATGTTTTTCTGGTGTTTGTCTATTTCGCTGTTGATCACGAGCAAGTCGCCGAGTCGTTTCTTCACGTCGGCCTGGTTGGCACGCAGAGCCTGCTCCTGCTTACGTATCTGTTGCTGCAGATTCGACTTCTGTTGTTGCAGACCGCGTATCTCGGCTGTAGAGTAAGTCTGTGCGTCTCCTTTCTTGGCAGATTTTTTCTTGGCTGTGGTTTTCTTCTTTGCCGTCGTCTTCTTTGTCTGCGTTTTGGCGCGTGCCGACTGCTTGACGGTGGCCTTTGCCGTCGTCTTCTGACGCGTCTGGGCCGGAGCTGCAGCCACGACGAGCGCGACCATGAGTGCTGTAACGAATGTTCTCATCAGTAACTTGCAATTTTCTTCAGTATGTCGCCGGCCTCCACACGTTTGTATTTTGCCGAAACTGTGCTTACGGCATCCCAGTCGTCGGAGTTCTTAATGCTGCTCATTGCTATCGACACATCAACGGTGCGTCGCTTGCCGTTGACCGTTGTGGTGAACGACAATTGCTGCGTTGCGGGAAACTGCTTCACGCCCATGGTGCGGAAATCGGAGTATTTCCACACGAGCTGTGACTTGCCGTGTGCCGTGCTGCCGTAAGATGCGTCGGTTTCCACGATGCGTCCCGTGGTGCGGTCGGCGTTCCAGCAATAGCTCATGTTGCCGTTTTGCAGAGTCACGGGCACGGAGGATCCGCCCGATGTGAGGTTGGCGGTGAAATGCTTCAGTGCCGACTCGCTCACGCTCTCCTTTCCCGGGAGGAAGAGTTGGTTCCAGAAGAGGGCTTCAAGAGTGTGGAACGACAACCCGTTTTGCGACAGAAACGTAACTTTGGAATAGTCCTCTTCGATGTATTCCTTGTGCATGCGGTCTATGGCGAGCACGCGTTTCGGGGTGAATTCGAGTCTGCCCACTTCGGTACCGAGCAACGGCATTTGCAGTTGCAGGCGTATTACCTCGCCCCGGCGCATTCGCACTTTTGCCGGAACCGATACTTCTTTGCCTTCGATGTTTATGCGGAATGTGGCGTCGGCCACGATGTTCTTGGCATATACACTGTTGTCGGCCACGCGTTGCACAAACGACAACTGTTCCACTGCGGTTGAGGCCGTGCCCGTTGCGGTGGTGGTTTGCGTCGTTGCCGAGCCTGCGGTTGCGGTGTTGTCGATGAGCATTGTCTTCTTGCTGGCACATGATGCGAGCATTGCGAGAGCCACGATGGGCAGAAGTGTTTTTGTGTGCATATTCGTAGTATGGTTATTTTCTTGGGATGTATTTTCTTCTTTTTATCTTTTTCTCGAGCATGGCCTTGTCGCCTCCGGCCTTTAAGGCCTTCTGCCATAGCTCCACTGCCCGTGCGGTGTCGCCGCAGAGAGCGTAGATGTCGCCTGCGTGTTCGGTCACTACCGGGCTTGGCACACTGTCGGTGTCGCACTCCACGGCGCGGTCGATGTAGGCCCGTGCCTCGTCGTAGCGTTTCTGCAGGAACAGTATCCAGGCATAGGTGTCGAGATAGGTGGCGTTGGTGGGCTCGGCATCAATGGTTTTGCGGCTCATTGTTTCGGCCTTGCCGAGGTCACGGCGCAGTTCGGAGAGGTAGTAGGCATAGTTGTTGAGAGCCGAGATGTTGTCGCCTTTCCACTTCAGACTGTTGTCGTAGGCGGCGAAAGCCTCGTCGGGCGACGACATTTTGTAGAGTAAGTCGCCCATGAAGGCATACAAATCCGACGCGAGCGAAGGGATGCTGCTCTCGTCAATCACTCCCGTTCCGCGCTTGAAAGCGTCGAGTGCCGCCTTGTCGTCGTTCTTCTGCGCGTAGGCAAGTCCGAGCAGATAGTAGAAAGCGAGGTCGTCGGGAGAGTATTGCGTGCCTTGGCTGCTGAGCGTGGCAAGTTCGTCCCATCGGTTTTCGCCCCATACTATCTGTATCAGCTGCATGCGTGCGGCACTGTTTTCAGGGTCTTTTTCAATCGCGAGGCGGTAGGCTGCGGCCACGGAGTCGGCAGGCATCGCCTTGAGATGCATGTAAAGTCCCTTCAGATAATATATGTCGCTGCTCTTGCGTTCGGCAGCGGCCACGCGGTCGAACAGTTGCAGCACCGCAGCACTGTCGCCGCCCTGCGTGTCGTTTTCCTTTATCGCCTGCTGCAGCATCTTCACCTTTTCGCTCACCTCGGTGCTTTGGCTGAGCAGAATGGCATCGCGCATGCTTATGGCCGCAGTGTCGTTGCCCTCCGAACGGTAGTAGTCGTAGAGCGAGTTGCGGGCGAAACTGTTTTCCGGGTCGTCGTTGAGTGCGCTTTTGAAAAGCCCCAGTGCCTCGGCCTTGCCGTCGTGGTTCATCAACCAGTTGCCCAACATCACCTTGAACGACGGTTCGCCCGGACGTTTGGCCACGAGTGCGCGCAGGGTCTGTCCGGCCTTTTTCGTGTCGCCCTCCATTTCATACACGTTCATGCGCATGAGCGTTATCTCGTCGTTTTCGCCATCGGTCTGTTCAATGCGCGATAGTGTGTTGAGCATCATGGCATAGTCTTTCTTCTGCCGGTAGAGCTGGAGCAGGATGCCGAGCACGTCGCTCCGGTCGCGATGGTGCGAGTAGAGGTTCTCGTAGGCAGTTATGGCCTTGTCGTAATCGCCCGTACCTATATGATATTGTGCCACGTGTTCCTGGTAGGTGTCGTTGCCCGGGCACAGAGCCGCAGCACGTTTCAGAAACACGAAGGCCAGTGAGTCGCTGTCGCAGGCTGCGTAGTGTTCGGCGCACCCGTAGTAGGCTTCGGCCGCTGTGGAGTCGATGCTTATGCACCGGCGGTAGAGCGTGAGTGCCGAGTCGGCGTGTCCGGCGAGCTTCTGCCGCACCGCTTCAAGGAAATACACGTCGTAGGCGCGGCGGTCGCCGTGCCGCAGAGTGTCGCCTGCCAGCACGATGTTGTCGTGCTGAATGGTGTCGTCCGCCCCCGACATCCGTGCCAGAGCCGGGACAATGGCCGTCAGTGCCATGACCACTATGGTGCACAGTGCTGTGCGGCGTGTGTGTAGGTTGCTTGTATGTATGCTCATTTCACTCCCGTGTGTCCGTAACCTCCGGTGCCGCGCTCGGTGTCGTCGAGCTCGTCCACCACCTCAAACTCACCCTGTTCGTGGCGTGCCACCACCATTTGCGCTATGCGCTCTCCGGCGGTTATCACGAAATCTTCGGTAGAGAGGTTTATCAGCAGCACGCCTATCTCGCCCCGGTAGTCGGCATCAATCGTGCCCGGCGAGTTGAGCACCGTTATTCCGTGCTTCAGTGCGAGGCCGCTGCGCGGGCGCACCTGAGCCTCGTAGCCCGGCGGAAGTGCTATGTAAAGTCCAGTGGGAATGATGCGGCGTTCCATGGGATGCAGTGTTATGGGGTCGTCGATGTCGGCGCGCAGATCCATGCCTGCACTCTGAGGAGTGGCGTAGGCGGGCAGTTGCTGCCGTCCACGGTTTACTATCTTTATCTTCATGTCATTACGCTTATTGTCGGCCCACTGCCCCGTGGCAAGTGCGGCCGGCGGTTGTTTTATCTGCAAAATTACTTATTAATGCCGACTTTGCGGCCTTTTGTGCCCTAAATTTGCAGTCCTTCTATTGTAAAGCCCATTCATATACAGGCTTTATAGTGATGGGTATGCCGTTTGCCTCAGTTTCTTGAAACTCGTGGTCGGTCAACAAAAGCAGATTTTTGCATCTTGTCTGGCGATAGGCGAGAAGTAATCCGTCGATTTCACGTTTTCTTGTCTTTTCGTTAGAGATGTCATACGACACTTGTATGCACTGCAACACCTTGTTGCCGTTGCATACCACGAAATCGCATTCGCCCGACCTGTCTTTCAAATAATACACGTCCCAACCTTCATAGTTGCACTTGCGTATCAGGTGCAGCAATACGACGGTTTCCAACCGCCGCCCCAGATTGTCGCCGGCAAAGGCATTTTCTCTTTTGTTCATCAAGGCCACGTCCACAGCGTACAATTTCTCCTGTGTTACCCTCAACTTGCTTTTGGACGAATATTTTTTTATTCCTATCAGCAAATAGGCTTGTTTGAGATAGTCTATGTAGTTTCTTACGGTATGCGGCGACTTGAAGCCGAACGTTTTGGCAAGTTCGCTGACTGCGGGTACCGAAGGCGATACGTTAAGAAGGTGGTTGGCCATGTTCTCGAAGTTTGCCGTGAATGCGATTTTATACCGTTGTTCGATGTCTCTTTTCAGAACATTGCCCACCAGATTTGAAACGTATGCCCTTTTGTTTTTGACGAGCATGAGTTCGGGGAAACCGCCATTCTGCATGTAATCGTCAAACGCGGCTCGGCGTTGTGCAATCTCTTTTGTGGCGAAGCCCTGCGTGTTTACTTCCCTGACGATGCAGTATTCCCCGAACGAAAAAGGATATAGTGCAATCTCGCAACTCCTGCCGGTGAGATGTGTGGCGAGGTCGTTGCTCAGCAGTTTGGCGTTGCTGCCCGTGATCACCACATGCAGCTTGTTTCTCAGCAAACGGTTGACAAACAAAGGCCAACCTTCTACATTCTGTATTTCGTCAAGGAAAATGTAGCGGAAGTCGCCATATATTTTATAAAGCACCTCCAGAATGTCGTTCAGTTGTTGGCTTTGCAGTCCGGCAAGGCGTTCGTCGTCGAAATCCACATAAGCAAAAGTCTCCCCGATATGTTGCAAAACCTGAAAGCACAGGGTCGATTTCCCGCAGCGGCGCACCCCTATTACAACTTGTGCTTGCGGACTGCCCAAGTCAACAAGTTGCTCTTCTCGGCGAGGACAAAGTTGTTCTTCTTGCCGATTCCCGATTTCTTAGCGTTGGTCGCTTAGGATAATCTCCAGAGTTCTCTTGTCTGTAAGTTCTTGTTTCATAGGCGCAAAGATATATTAAAAAACTCGCAGAACGCCTTATTTTACAAATTTTGTTTCTTTTGAACGCCTTATTTTACATGTTTTAGGGTGTTTTGAATGCCTTATTTTACATGTTTCAGCTTGTCTGCAACGCCTTATTTTGCATGTTTTGTTCCGAAATAATGGATGGTAATAGCAGGAATGTGTCGTTAAGTCGGTCAAAGAAAACGCGGAATCTGTTTGGCAATAATCGCGGATAGTTGTAAGATTGAGTGAAAATTAATCGCGGGTAGGTGTAAATGTACCCTCATTTTTAGTTGTTTTTTACTGTCCCTATAGATACGGCGAAGCCGCCTGCTTTGGAAGGATAATCCTTTCAAGGAGGCGGCTGCCTGAAAACCTATAATCAATGAAGTCAAAAATTCTTCAGCGTGTCGGGCACTTGCGGCATGGCACCGTTCTGCGTGCACACGAATGCGCTCACTTCCACGGCGTGTCTGTGTGCCTCTGCCACCGGCAGTCCGGCGAGTATGGAGGCGCAGAAAGTGCCGGTGAACGAGTCGCCCGCGCCCACCGTGTCGGCCACCTCCACCTTTGGAGTGTCCTGAAACGACATCGCACCGGGCGTGAACACATAGCTTCCGTTCACTCCGCAGGTGAGCACCAGCATGTCGAGGTCGTATTTGCCGAGTATAAGCCAGCACTTGTTCTCGATGTCGAGGCCGGGATAGCCGAACATCCGGCCTATCGTGACGAGCTCCTCATCGTTTATCTTGAGCACATTGCAGCGTTTCAAGCTCTCGCATATCACCTCCTTGGTGTAGAAATTCTGCCTGAGGTTGATGTCGAAAATCTTCATGCAGTCCTTGGGAGTGGCGTCGAGAAAACGGTATATCGTTTCGCGGCTCGTGGCATTGCGCTGTGCGAGCGATCCCCAGCACACGGCGCGCGTGTTCTCGGCCACCTCCTTCACCTCGTCGGTAAAGGGAATGTTGTCCCACGCCACGTCTTGCTTTATGTCGTATGTAGGCACGCCCTCCTCGTCGAGAGCCACCTGCACGGTGCCCGTGGGGTAGGGCACGCGCGGCATGCAATAGTTCAGTTTCTTTTCTTCGAGCTGCTGTATGGTTTCTTCGGCCAACGGGTCTTCGCCCAACGCGCTCACTGCTATTGAGTTGAGGCCGAACTGCCCCGCGTGGAACGCGAAGTTGGCAGGTGCGCCGCCGAGTTTCTTTCCTTCGGGCAGCACGTCCCAAAGTGCCTCGCCCAAGCCCACTACATATTTCTTTTCCATATCTTTTTCTTTTTTTAGTCGTTTCTTCTGCTACTGTGGAGTATTACAGTTGTGCGGTCATTGTTTCACTCTCGGAATGTAGGTGAGCAAATATATCACGCCCACTGCCATTACCACTGCGGCCCATGCCTGCGGACAGGCAGCCCCGGCGGCCTTGGCGGCGTCGCTTGCCCAACCCATGGCGAGTGGGAACACAGTGCCTCCGAACAGTCCCATTATCATAAGTCCCGACACCTCGTTCTTCTTCTCCGGAGCCGAGAGCAGTGCCTGCGAAAGCACCACCGAGAACACGTTGCTGTTGCCGAAGCCCACGAGAGCAATGGCGGCCCACAATTCCCACTTGGTTGTTCCCCACACGAAGCCCACCATAGAGAGTGCCATCATGAGCACGATAATGGTGAAGAACGTGCGTATGTTGAGCTTGCGCATCACGATTGAACCCGTGAGACAGCCTGCGGTGCGGAACAGGAAATATACTGATGTGGCATATTCGAAGTTCTTCAGCGTGTCGCCGTCGGTGCCGAGACGTTCGAGCAAGATTTTGGGAGCTACGGCGTTGGTGCCCACATCGATGCCCACGTGGCACATGATGCCTATGAACGAGAGTAGGATGAGCGGCGAACCGAGCATCTTGAAGCATCCCGCAAAGGTCGAAACTTCGCCTTCAACGGGTTCTTCCTCAATCTTGGTGAGTCCGAGCCACAGCGTTGCCGCCATGCCGATAACGAAGAACACGAGGAAGAGAATGCGCCAGCTCAGTCCGAGCAGCGGTGCGGTTGTCGTTGCACCCCATGCTGCTATGAGCGGTGCAATAAACGATGCTATGGCCTTTACAAACTGTCCGAAGGTGAGGGTCGATGCCAAATGCCCCTTCACAATCATCGTCACGAGCGGGTTGATGCTCGTCTGCATTATGGCGTTGCCTATGCCCAGCAGCGAGAACGATATGTACATGAGCCACAACTGGCTCTCCTTGGTGGGCATGAAGCTGTCGAACAGTGGCAGCAGCACCGCCACCGTGGTCACGGCTATTGAGAGCAGCACCGTGCGCTTGCGTCCGATGCGGTTCATAAGCATGCCCGTGGGCACCGAGAATATCAGGAACCAGAAGAATACGAGCGAGGGGAAGAAGTTGGCGGCCGAGTCGGTCAGTCCGAAATCCTCCTGCATGTTGTTCGACACCGCGCCCACAAGGTCGACGAATCCCATTGTGAAGAATGCGAGCATCACCGGGAACAGTGCCATTTTGTTTGAATTGTTCATTTCAGGTTTTTGTTTAGTTTATTTGGTAAATGGTGTATTTCGCTTTTCCGTTCACAGTCAGCTTGCTGTAAGGCTGCGTGGGGAACACTATGTTCGACATCGACATCTTGCCCTCGGCATCGATTGCCTCGATGCTGCTGCGGTCGATAAACACGCGCAGGGTTGTCAGCTTGCCTCGGGTGGGAGCCGTGGTCACGGCCGGGAAGTCGTCGCTGAAGTCGGTGCGTCCGCTCTTGGTGCGGTCCATGGTGAACGTCTGTGCCTTGGCATTGTAGGCCATTGTCACCTTCTCGCCCTTGGCGTTGGCCAGTTCAACGGTGGCGTCGCCCTTAAAGGTGATTACAAGTTCGCAGGTGTTCGAAAGCCGTTTCGATGGTTTGCCCACTCTTGCCGCCGTAATTTCGGGCGACGGAGTCACGCCGCAGTAGGTTTCGCCGTTGTATTCGAAGAGGTCGAGGTCGCGCGGAATGGAGTTGGCTGCGCGGTATTGCATCGTGGGCACCTGGTTGGCATACTGCCAGTTGCTCATCCACGCGAGTGCCACGTGGCGTCCTTCGGGTGCATTGGCAAACGTCACGGCGGCATAGTGGTCTTTGCCGTAGTCCATCCATTTGGTCACTTCGGGCTTCGATTCGCAGGTGAATGTCTTGCCGTCGAAGTCGCCCACGAAGTATTGTGTGGCCGAACCGCCGAACGGTCCGCCGGGGTTAAGGTTGCAAATGAGTAGCCACTTGTATTTGTCGGTGCCGCGCACCTTCAGTTTCATCAGGTCGGGACACTCCCACACGCCGTCGTGGCAGCCGTAGCCTGCGCCGAACGAGCTTTCGTAGGTCCAGTTCCTGAGATTGTCCGACGAGTATATGTTCATCTGTTGTCCGGCGGCCAAAATCATGATCCACCGGCGGGTGTCTTCGTTCCAGAACATGTGCGGGTCTCGGAAGTCGGGCACGTTGCCCGTAATCACCGGGTTGCCCTCATAGCGTTGAAACGTGCTTCCATTGTCGGTGCTCACCGCCAGACACTGCGTCTGGTTCTCGGCAGCGGCAGTGTACATGGCCACCACGGCACCCTTGCCGTAGCCCGCCGTGTTGTCTTTGTCAACCACGGCCGAACCGCTGAACACTGTGCCCCATGCGTCGGGCTCAACGGCCTCACCTTCAAACTTCCAGTGCACGAGGTCGGTCGATGTGGAATGGCCCCATGTCATGTTTTCCCACTGCGAACCGTAGGGATTGTGCTGGAAGTATAGGTGCCACACGCCGTCCTTGTAGAACATGCCGTTGGGGTCGTTCATCCACCCCCAGGCCGGGGTTTGGTGGTAGGCCGGGCGCCATGCCTCGCGGTTTGAGCTGTCGTAGCTGTCGGCCGTGCGCATGTTTTTCCAGCAGGTGAAGCCTGCTATCTCGCCGTCGGTGCGGTAGGTGCCGTTCACATGTATGTCGAGGGCGAGGTGTTTGCGGCCGCTCCATTTGTCGATGAAGAGCGGCACATAATAATCAATGTGGTTGCTTGCGAGCCGCACGTTGAGCGACTGCACCTGGTTGTTGTCGGCCACTACCTTCACGTTGCACATTTCGGCCTTTTCCTGCACGGGCAGCAGCAGGCATTTGCCGCGCTTTTCTATGTTGTATATGCAGTGGTTGCTGCTTAGAAAACGGGCTGTTTGCGCCCCTGAGTTTGTGGCGAGGGCGAGCAGCAATGCCGTGACGGCGGCACGCCCCATGATTTTTTTCTTCATGATGAGGTTTTTGTTTTAAGTTGTTAGGTTTGTCGAGGCAAATCGCAGTGCCTTGTTGTTTTGTTTTGAAGACTTGAAGCGATGTGCGGATTTTGCGGTTGCTCTGCCGCCGTGGCGGCCTCGGCTTCCGTCAATTCCGTGCTGCAAAGTTATGCCCTATAAAATAATGTGGGTGTAAAAAATGTTTCATAACCTTGCAAAAATCGTTGCGTGCAACATTTTTACCACTAAAACCGCTGTTTTTCTCATTCTTTGTTATTGGCGTCCGGTAAAAACTTTGCAACAGACAAGTCCCGTAGGGACGACAGAATATAGCGCAGGGGCTTGCCCCTGTGTTTATGAATTTCAATGATTTTGCCCCTGTAAGGGGCGCATAATTCATTGTGATATTGAAATATACGCCCCTTA
>CAVKCP010000054.1:0-16640 GCA_963654815.1 Lachnospiraceae bacterium
AAGAAAGTAAAATCTGCTCGGCTAAAATCCAAAAATCCATCAAAGGCAATTTATATAACACGCCTTAAGAAACACATATTATATTTAATATTTGCAAAAATAGCATACGGTTTGTCGCAACTGGAATTTCTTTTGCTAATTTTGCTGAATTGAAAACAGATTAAAGGCGGACAAATCCGTCCATATCGCAAAATCAAACAAAATGAGAAAGTTTTTACTTATGGCTGTAATGCTCTTGGGATGCATTGCAACAAGCTTCGCCCAAACCAAACAGGCTGAAATCAAATTCGAGAAGGTTTTATATAATTTCGGCAAATTCTCCGAAAAAGAGCCCGTGCAGAAGTGCGTTTTCAAGTTTACCAACACCGGCACCGCCCCATTGGTAATCAATCAGGCCGTCGCCAGCTGCGGATGCACAATCCCGACATACACCAAAACGCCTGTAAAGCCGGGCGAGTCGGGTGAGATTAAGGTGACATACAACGGCAAAGGCAGTTTTCCCGGCCATTTCAAGAAGACCATAACCGTGCGCACCAACGGTGCCACCGAGATGACCCGCCTCTATATTGAAGGCACAATAGAGGAAGCCAACTGACACACCTAAGGCGGCATGCACACCCCGGCATGCCCTTTCACACCACCAGTGTGTGCGTTGCCGTGCAGCCCACACACCAAAACCCAAACAGGCATGTGGCCTCTACCGTTTTGTTTCAGGCCACATGCCCACACCCGGCGCAATGTCCACCAACATAACCAAGCGTTTGCCGGCACAGGTTTTCACTGCATGATGCCGGTAAACGCCAACACAAGAAAACACGGTCAGAGCAATGATTTTCTATTTTTCATGCACCGGCAACACCAAATGGGCGGCCAAGACACTGGCCGAAACCACTGGCGACACACTCATAAATATGGCTACCGAAGATCCCGGCAAGCCATATTGCGCAGCCGAGGGCGAGCGCATAGGCTTCTGTTTTCCCATTCACGGGTGGCGCCCACCCCTTACCGTCAGGAATTTCATTGCTCGCCTCAACATCACCACACCCTCGGGCAAAGCCCCATATTGCTATGCCGTGTGCACGGCAGGCGACACCGTGGGCGAAGGAATGGACATATTCGAACACGACCTTGCACAGGCCAAACTCACATTGTCAAGCCGCCTGTCGCTCTTAATGCCCGAGTCGTTTGTCGGCCTTCCGTTTATGGACGTTGACAACCCACAACGCGAGAAGCAGAAGAAAGACGAGGCCAAACGTCTTTTGGCCCAATTCACCAAAGAAATCATCATGCCATGCGCCCCCGGCAACCATATTGTTGAGGGCCGATGGAAACGCACCAACAGCCGCCTGTTGGGCTATTTTTTCATAAAACACATCATTGGCGACCGTCATTTCAGTGCCGACCCCGCAAAATGCACCGGCTGCGGGCGGTGCGCAAAGGCGTGCCCTGTGGGCAACATAGCATGCCCGCCCGGGTCAACACCCACATGGCTGCACAACGGGCAGTGCCTGTCGTGCTTCGCTTGCTACCACCATTGCCCCACCCGATCCATTGAATACGGGCGCAGAACAAAGGGCAAAGGACAATACTACTACGAAAAAAACAAAAACAACAAATAGTCACCAACAATGAAAAGAGCACTATTCACAATCGTGGCAATCATGCTCGCCCACCTGTCTACATGGGCTGTGAGAGCATACAACCTGCCCACCGACATCATCCAGGCCGACGGCACGACACTGACAATCGTTGGTCATGGCGACGAGAATTTCCATTACTACACCACCACCGACGGAGTGCTTCTCTGCCAGGTGGGCAACGGCTTTCAAGTGGCCTTCATCTCCGACAGCGGAGAGATAAGCCCCAGCGGCATTCTGGCACACAACACGGCACTACGCAGCACTGCCGAGCTGAAAGCCGCAGCATCGCAAAACCGCACCAAATTCTTTGCAGCCATGCAAAGCAGTGCCCTGAAAATGCAGGCCGCAAGCCGCGCCGCAAGCAAAGTAAGCTTCGTGAGCCACAACGGCAACGTTAAGGTGCTGGTAATCATGGCCGAGTTCAGCGACACCAAATTCACCATTAACGAGCCTTACAAGGCTTTCTACCAGTATCTCAACGCCGAAGGCGAGATGACCGACTACAACAACAGCGACACGAAGAACTACGGCAGCGTGGCAAAATACTTCAAGGACATGAGCAACGGGTCATTCACTCCGAGCTTCGACCTATATGGTCCCGTCACGCTCAACAACCCGCTGAGCACCTACGGAGCAGGCAACGACGACATGCAGTCGTTTGTCAGCGACGTGTGCAACGCCGCCAAGAACCAGTATGGAGTGAAGTTTGCCGACTACGACAGCAACGGCGACGGCTATGCCGACCTCGTTTACATCATCTATGCAGGCTATTCCGAGAGCTGGAGCGGCAACTCCACCGACTGCATCTGGCCAAAATCGGGAACGCTTGCCAGCACCATCGAGATTGACGGAACCAAGATTAGCCGTTTCGGCGTGAACAATGAGCTCAACGGAAGAAGCGGCCAGCAGGTGGGACTGATAAACGGTATCGGACTGTTCTGCCACGAATTCTCGCACTGCATGGGCATGCCCGACTTCTATGCCACCACTGCCGCCACACAAGAATGTCAGGATGCCGAGAACCAGTCAATGGACTATTGGAGCATTATGGATATGGGCGAATATGTGAACAACGGCTACCGCCCCACCGCCTACACCGCCTGGGAACGGTCATACTTCGGTTGGTTTGACATCGACGAACTGAAAACGTCGGCCAACGGCATCGAACTTAAGAGCATCGACGAGGGCGGCAAGGCCTACTGCATAAAGAATCCGGCCGACGAATCGGGCAACGAATTTGTCGTGATAGAGAACATTCAGAAGACAGGTTGGAACAAATCGATGCCCGGACACGGCATGATAGCCTATCATGTAGACTACGACCCGAACATTTTCTCATCGTCGGTGAACACGGTGAACAACACTTTGGGACATCCGCGCATGGCCATTATCCCTGCCGACGGTCTTCTTATGAAAACCAGCAACGCCAAATATGCCGACGTGGAAGATGTAGCCACGTTACACATGAACCAAGTAAAGGGCGACCCGTTCCCCGGAACATCGGCCGTAGACAAGCTCACCAGCGATCAGAACCTGCCCAACTATGCATGGTATGCAGGCGACAGCAAGATAGGCCACGCCTTCACCTCAATCAGTGAAGACACCGCAACGGGCACCGTCACCTTCGATTTCGCAGCCGACCCATCAACCGGCATCAACGGCATAACATTCGATGGCGACACCAACCAACGCATATACACCATCGACGGCATCTGCACCGGCAACGAAGGCAGCCAACCCAAGAAAGGCATATACATAAAGAACGGCCACAAGTATATTGCCCGTTAACTCCGGGGCAATGCCCACGGCAACGCAAAAAAGGCGGAGCAAAGTGTCACATGCACTTTGCTCCGCCTTTTTATGCATCATTGCTGCGCCGCGTCACATCTCGCGGTCAAGCCGTCCGCGCCACAGATATTTCCTTGTTTCGTGCACAATCACGCCGTTAAGACACAGCAGCGAAATAAGGTTTGGTATGGCCATGAGCGCATTCATGCAGTCGGCCACGTTCCACACCACCGTGAGGTTGGCCACACTGCCTGCAAAAACGGCCGCAATGTAGACCACACGATAGTAGCGAGTCCACCGCCGTCCCTTCAAATACTCCACTGCACGCTCGCCATAGTAGCACCAACCGAGAATGGTGCTGAATGCGAATGTGAGCAAACCGAAACTGAGAATGGCCGGACCCACACACGGAATCTTGCCGAAAGCCACCTTGGTGAGTTCGGCACCATTGGTGTAGTCGATGTCGGGATAGGCTATGATGCTGCTCACGATTACGAGTCCGGTGAGGGCGCAAATCACCACAGTGTCCCAGAAAGTGCCTGTTGACGACACCAACGCCTGGCGCACAGGGTTCTTGGTGCGCGCCGCTGCCGCCACGATGGGAGCAGAGCCAAGTCCCGACTCATTGGAGAACAGTCCGCGTGCAATGCCGTAGCGTGCCGCCATGATTACCGTTCCGCCCGCGAAACCGCCTCCGGCAGCCTGCGGCGAGAACGCCGAACTGACAATGACGTGCAGTGCCGGCAGCAGATAGCTGCTGTTGCAGCAAAGAATGTAGATGCAGCCTATGACATAGAGCAGTGCCATAAACGGCACGAGCATGCCGCACACACGCGAGATGCTCTTCACTCCGCCCAGCACAACTGCCGCCGTGAGCAACATTATCACAAGTCCTGACACCGGCGCAGGAATGCCGTAGGTGCTGTGGGCTATTGTCGATATGGCGTTGGCCTGCACCGTATTGCCTATGCCGAATGCCGCCAAGGCAGTGAAAACGGCAAACATTATGGCCAGCTTGCGCCATCCCAACCCGTATTCAAGTGCATACATGGGGCCGCCCTGCATCTTGCCGTCTTCGCCAGCCACGCGATATTTTATGGCCAGCAAGCCCTCGGCATATTTCGTTGATATGCCAAACACGCCCGTAAGCCAGCACCAGAACACCGCCCCGGGGCCGCCCAATGCCACGGCAGTGGCCACACCTATGATGTTGCCCGTGCCTATGGTGGCGGCAAGAGCCGTGGCCAACGCGCCAAACTGCGACACGTCGCCCGACGAACCTTTCTCTCTTGTCACCGACAACTTTATGGCCGTGAACAACTTGCGCTGCGGAAAACGCAGGCGGAAAGTGAGAAACAAATGTGTGCCCAAGAGCAATATTATCATGGGCCACCCCCACAGCCACCCACTGACGGCTGCAAAAAACTGATTTATGTTATCCATACCTACTGAATTTTTTGTCGCTATTCAAAAGTCACCGACACGTTGTCAACACCTATCGACCTGAAAAGGTTGCGCAGTTGCGCCTCGGCATTGCGCCGCGCGGCATCGACATTGCTCTTGGCCAAGGCCCTGCTGCGCATCGCTGCAAACGCCCGGCGATACATGTCGGCGCGGTCGGCATTGCTCCATTTGCCTTTCTCTATAAACGACCGCGTGCGTGCCTCGTCGATGAAATTGCTGTCGAGCAGCTCCACTTGCGGCACGCGTGCCACCAAAGTGTCGCCGTGCATGCTTATCCAACCGTCGCCCACCTTGCGCATATCAATGCCAAGCCGGGCCACACCATAGTATATGCGCACCAGTTCATCGTCGCCGAAGAACCCGTGTCTCACGGTGTCTACAATCTCCTCATCGCTCACCGACAGAAATTCCCACTCGCCTATGTTTTCTATGGCCGCTATCTGCACGGGCGTGATGCCTATGTTTTGGTCGGCAGCCACCGCAACGGTGTTGGTTGACTTGCCCTTGCAGCCAAGCACATATACCAGTACGACGGCGGCAGCCACAACAACAACCACGGCCATTTTCAGCAATCCTGCATTCAGCCGGTGCCGCAACGTATTCTTAGAGTTATCCATTCTGCCCATCACTATTTGCCGTATTTGTTCAACGTGCGCAACACATCGTTGTTGGTCAATGTCTTGCGGAATGTCACCACCACATTTTCCTGACTGTAACCCATGCTCGTTATTATGGGCACAATCACGTTGGCCGCACTTTCACGGCTACGCGACAGCAGGTCGATATGCGCCACCGCAGCGAGCACCGAGTCGCGCCCAGCGCGCTCGTAGGCCGAGAGTTCGGCATCGCTGAAACGCTTGCGCGTGATCGGCACATACTCTTTTATCTCCTTATGGTTCACGCGCGTGCCTGTAATCTCCAACACTGGGTCGGGCAATATAATCTCTATCCGGTCGCCGTTTTTCACCACATTCTTTTTTGAGAAGCCCGCGAAATCGACATACGCCTTCACCGTAACGTCGAGCGGAATGGCCACTTTTCTCTCTCCCATAGGCAGAGCGATGTCATAGTCCTGCTTCAACAGAGTGCCTTTGAGCCTCAGCTTGTCTTCATGGGTAATTATCTTGTGTATGCGGCACTCGGTGGCATACAGCTTTGAACACCGTTGTATCTGCAGCACCATGGCCGGAATGGTGTCGATGGCCATAGGGGCTGCATCGGTTTGCTTTTCCTTGCACGAAAAACACAAGATGCAAAAAGCTGCGATCACAAGTCCTGTAAAGTTTTTCATTGCCTTACTTTATGTTTCACATCATCACTAAATGCACGACACAATGCACACGCAAAGAGCGCATAAAGGTCGTTTAATTTTGCAAAGTTAATCAATTAACGGCAATTTGAACTTACCGAAGGCCAACAATTTTACACAAGTGCAGGTTTTTCAACCCTAAACTTACGCCGTGAAAACGCCCACACCAACTGCCACACCACGATTTAAGGCAAACAACCCCATGTTTACAATATTTTTATTAACTTTGCGTGCATGAACAAAACACGCTTTTTTACAGCAATATCATCAATCGCCTTAGCAACGGCGACAATATGTGTTTCGTGCGGTCACAAGCCCGAAACCGAAAACATCATAGCCAAAAAGCCACAAAAGACCGTGAAGAAAGAGGTGATGAAGGTGGGCGACTACTCGCAAAACCGCGAGGTGAAGTGGCTCGGAAGCACCTATCAGGTGATTGTAGAGCGCAAGGCCGACACGTCGCTTGCCATTGTCAAGGACGAGAACGGCAACCGCTATTACGACAACGCCATAACGGTTGACATAAAGAGAAACGACGGCACAAGCTTCTTCCACCGCACTTTCACCAAAGCCGACTTTGCCGACTGCACCAAAGACAGCGAAGCCGACGGCGCATTGCTGGGCATTGTGTTTGACAAAGCCGAGGGCAAGACGCTGCAATTTGCGGCAAGTGTGGGTTCGCCCGACAAGATGAGCGACGAATATGTGCCCCTCGTTGTGAGCATAAGCAACATGGGACAGGTGACAATAAAGAAAGACACGCAGCTCGACACGGGCAGCGACCAGCCCTCAAACGATGCCGATGCCAGCGAAGACGAGATTTGACACGCCACGGCAAACGGCTTGCCCCAACAACGACACTGACCATACGCACACATGATAACAACCGACAGCATAGAATCGGCCTACTGCTTTCTGCACCAGAAATACCGGGTCTACGAGCACTCCACCTGCCCCACGCAACGCGACGACATTGAATATGCCATAGCGTCGTATGCCGAAAGCATGAACCGCACACTCTACTCCACCCTCGCACAAGGCAGAAAAGGATTTCTGTTTGAGCACACTCATTTTGCCGACGACATGCAATCGGCACTCAAACAGCTCGAAACTCTGCTGCCGCAAAGATAATTCTGCGGCGCAACGCAGCCGCAACACGCACGCACCGCACATGATGCACGAGCGTGCAGCAGCCGCAACACACACGCACGGCACACGCTGCACATGGCAAACTACACTCCGACCAACCGCAACAACGGCCCGGCAACAAAACCGAAACGCAACAAAACCATGACGATAACGACACACACACAACACGACCAACGGGCACTCACCGTCTACAAGGCGAGTGCAGGAAGCGGAAAGACATTCACCCTGTCGGTGGAATACATCAAGATGATCATAGCCAATCCGCTATGCTACCGCAACATTCTTGCCGTGACGTTCACCAACAAAGCCACCGAGGAGATGAAAGGCCGTATTCTGGGGCAGCTTTACGGAATATGGAAGCTGCTGCCCGACTCGGAAAGCTACATACAGAAACTGTCGGCCGACACGGGAATGTCGAGACAAACACTCGCCGCACGAGCCGGACTTGCACTGAAAAGCATAGTGCACAACTATAGCTATTTCAGGATTGAAACCATCGACTCGTTTTTCCAAAGCATTCTAAGAAACCTTGCACGCGAGCTTGACCTCACGGCAAACCTGCGCATAGAACTCAACGACAAGCAGATAGAACAGCTTGCCGTGGACGAAATGCTTGAAGCACTCGGCGAGAACGACGAACTGCTGCGGTGGGTGATGGACTATATAATGGAGAACATCGACGAAGAAAAAAACTGGAACGTAATAAGCCAGATAAAGAAATTCGGCGAGAACATCTTCCGCGAATACTACAAGACGCATAGCCAACAGCTCAACAGCATATTGCTGCAACCGGGATTTTTCAAACAATTCACCTCAAAGCTCTACCAGATAAAAAACCATGCCAAAGACCAGCTCGAAGGTGCAGCAAAGGCTTTCTTCGACTGTCTGGAAAGCAACGGCCTGTCGATGACCGACCTGAAGAACAAGAATACAGGGCCGGGGGCATATTTCATCAAACTGCGCAACGGGACATACGACGACAGTATCGTCACCAAACGCGCGCAAAACGTGATTGACAACGGCGGCTACGCCGATTGGGCGAAAGCCGACTCGCCACAAAACATAAAGACAATAGCCGAGGAACAGCTCTCGCCCATGCTGTGCCGCGCCGAAGAACTGCGCAAGACATGCTGGCGGCAATACACATCGGTTGACCTCACGCTGCGCCACTTGAACCAGCTGCGGTTGCTCAACAGCATTGAACACAAGGTGCGCGAGATGAACACCGAGACCAACCGCTTCCTGTTGAGCGACACCCACACGCTGCTGCACTCGCTAATAAGCGGCAGCGACACGCCTTTCATATTCGAGAAAATAGGCACGCAGCTCGACAGCATAATGATTGACGAGTTTCAGGACACAAGCACCGTGCAGTGGGAAAACTTCAAGGTGCTCATTGAGGAATGCCTCAGCCGGGGCGACGGCAAGACACTTGTGGTGGGCGACGTGAAGCAGAGCATTTACCGATGGCGATCGGGCGACTGGCGCATACTAAACAACATCGAGGGCGAATTCAACACCAAGGTGTTTCCGCTCGACATCAAGACGCTCAGCACCAACTACCGATCGGAACGGCGCATAATAGATTTCAACGACCTTTTCTTTGAAATGGCCGCCAAAAGCGAGGGGTCGCAACTGGGCGACGAACCTGCCGCCGACCAGCAAATGAAGAAAGCCTATGCCGACGTGAGGCAGGCAGTGCCCGAAAGCCGCCCCCTGAAGGGTTTCGTGAGCGTGAGTCTGCTGCCATCGGAAGGCCACGGCACGAAGCAAGCAATATTGCAGGAAACGGCCGAAGCCATTAAAGCACTCACCGACAAAGGCATCGCACAGTCGGACATTGCCATTCTTGTGCGTTCAAACTCAACCATAAGACTGATGGCCAACTGGTTTGCGCAGGAGATGCCAACGGTGAAACTGGTGTCAGACGAGGCGTTCCGGCTCGACAACGCACTCACAACCAACATCATTGTCAACGCCCTGCACCTGCTCACCCACCCCGACGACAACGTGGCCAAGGCTTTCCTCGCAAAAGCCTACCACTCGCGAGTGCTCGGAAATGCCGACAGCGTGAACGACATCATCTGCAACGCCGATGACATGGACAGTGCCTTGCCCAAGGAATACACCCAAAACCGGCAGGAACTTGCATCGACACCGCTCTTCGACCTGGCCGAACGCATATACCGCATATTCCATCTCGAGAACATCAAGAACGAGGAAGCCTATCTGAACTCGTTCTACGACTGTCTGGAAGACTTCATGTCGGGTGCCACGGCCGACATCGACTCGTTTGTGAAAGACTGGGAAGACAACATCAGCAAAAAGACCATTCAGGTGAATTCGGTTGATGGCATAAGGCTCGTCTCAATACACAAGAGCAAGGGTTTGGAGTTTGACCATGTGATAATACCCTTCTGCGACTGGCTCATGGAGATGCCGGGCACGGTGTGGTGCTCGCCCACCGAAGAACCGTTCAGCCAACTTCCGCTCGTGCCGGTGGATTACAGCGCGAAGAATATGAAGGGGTCGATATATGAATCCGACTATGCCTTCGAACACTTGCAGAATTGCGTGGACAACCTCAACCTGCTTTATGTGGCCTTCACGAGAGCCTCGAAAAGTCTTGTGGTGATAGCGCAGCGCGGCAAGAAGAGCACGCGATCGAACATAATAGAACAGGTGATAACCGACATGAGCCTTGAAGGGGCGACACTCGAGGGCGACCCAGCCGACAAGAAAGCCGAGCTGCGCTTTGTCTACGGCGAGATTGACGGAGCGAAAGCAGAAAAGAAGCAGCATTCTTCTGAAAACATTTTCTCGCCGGAGAAGACGAACTTGCAGGTGCCTTATGCCACCTACGGCAACAAAGCCGAATTCAAGCAAAGCAACCAAAGCCGCACTTTCGTTGAAACCGACGACGAGGAGAAGTCGAAACGCATGGCCTATATAAACAACGGACGCGTGCTGCACTACATATTCTCGACAATACGCACTGCCGACGACATAGACCAAAGCCTGAAAAGCATTGAAATGGCAGGAATTATGCCCGTTGCCGACAAGGACATGGAGGACATAAGGCGAATGCTGCACAAAAGACTCGAAACACCGCAGGTGGCCGAATGGTTCTCGGACAAATGGCGGCTGTTCAACGAATGCACCATACTCACCGAGGACAAACTCACGGGCGAGGTGAAAAATTTCCGCCCCGACAGAGTGATGACCGACGGAACACGGTATATAGTGGTTGACTTCAAGTTCGGCAACGAGCATGCCGAGCACCACGACCAGGTGTTGGGCTACATGAACCTGCTCAGAGGTATGGGACACCAGCAGGTGGAGGGCTACCTGTGGTATGTATATCCCAACAAAATAGTAAGCGTAAAAGGTGGGGAATGAACACTCCCGCCGCAGAGAAACATGAAGCCAATTTTATTTAGAACCCACCCAAAATGAAAAACAGGACATTCCTAGAATATGTGGCCGAAGACCTCATAAAGAAGCACGGCCACGACCTTTCACGCACCGCCGTAGTGTTTCCAAACAAGCGTGCGGCCCTGTTCATGAACGAACATCTGGCAAAAATGGCCCGGCAACCTATATGGAGCCCGGCCTACATAACCATTAGCGACCTGTTCCGCCGACATTCGCAATATGCCGTGGCCGACCAGATAAAGCTCATCTGCGACCTGCACAAAGTGTTTACAAAATGTGCCGGAATCGACGAGACTATCGACCACTTCTACGGTTGGGGGCAGTTGCTGCTCGCCGACTTCGACGATTTGGACAAGAACATGGGCGATGCCGACCGCATTTTCTGCAACCTATACGAACTGCACGAATATGACGACACGTCGTATATAACCGAAGAGCAGAAAGAACTGCTCAAACGCTTCTTCGCCAACTTTGAAAGCGGCGACGACACCGAACTGAAACGGCGGTTCAGCAAGATCTGGCTTCATCTGAAAGACATCTACCACTCGTTCAACGACTGCCTGCGCGCGCAGAAACTGGGCTATGAAGGCGCAGTCTACCGCGAAGTGGCCACGCGCAACGACATCGACTTTGAATATGACAACTATGTGTTTGTGGGCTTCAACATGCTTCAGGAGGTGGAGAAAACACTTTTCAAGAAACTGCATGAAGCCGGAAAAGCGCACTTCTACTGGGATTTCGACAAGGCTTACATGCCCCACGCGGGCAGCGGCGTGCACAACAACGAGGCCGGACACTTCATCTCGCAATATCTTGCCGACTTTCCCAACGAGCTCGACAATGCGTCGGCCGAAATCTACGACAACCTTGCCAACGACAAGAAAATAACCTACATATCGGCCTCAACCGAAAACGCACAGGCGAAATATGCAAGTGCTTGGCTGCGCGAAAACAACCGTTATGCCGACGGCAGAGACACCGCCGTGATTATGTGCGACGAGAATATTCTGCTGCCCGTGGTGCACAGTCTGCCACCAGAGGCCGACAAGGTGAACATAACAAGCGGTTATCCGTTGGCTCTCACGCCCGTGTCGTCGCTCACCAACATGCTCATCGACCTCTACACCGTAGGCATCAGCGCAAAAGGCGACTGCTACCGGCTGCACCATGTGAACAAAGTGCTGAAGCATCCCTACGCACGGCACATTTCGCCTGCCGTGAAAGACGTGGTGAAGGAGTTGCAGGAACACAAGCAATATTATCCTTCTTGCCGGACACTGACAATCGGTGGGGAGGACAAGAACCTCTGTCTGCTTTTTCCGCCCTACGGCAGTCTGCATGCAATCGATGCTGGTAAGAGCGACGTCAATGCGGCTTCGTTCAACGAACGTCTGCTCAACACCATTGCCGAAACAATAAAGGTGATAGGAACAAACGCCAAGGATGAAAGCGACGCATTCTTTCAGGAGTCGGTGTTCAGGATGTACACCATATTGAACCGACTGATTTCGCTTACAAAAACGGGCGACCTGACCGTTGACACCACTACATTGAGGCGACTGATAAAGCAGCTCGTAGACTCGACGACAATTCCTTTCCACGGCGAACCTGTGGTGGGCATACAGATAATGGGTGTGCTCGAAACCCGAAACCTCGACTTCAAGCATGTGTTGCTGCTGTCGTGCAACGAGGGAAACATGCCGAAAGGCGTGAACGACTCGTCGTTCATTCCCTACACACTGCGCAAGGCTCACGGACTGACTACCATTGACAACAAGGTGGCCATATACTCGTATTATTTCCACAGCATCCTGCAACGGGCCGAAGACATTACCATTCTATACAACGACACAACCGACAACGGACACACAGGCGAGATGAGCCGCTTCATGCTGCAACTTATGGTGGACGGAAACCACCGCGTGACGCACAGAAACATACTCGCCCCGAATGCGGCAATGCCCTTGACGCCAAAACCAATAGCCAAAAACGGAAGCATAGCCGACGTGATAGGCAAGATGAACTACATATCGCCGTCGGCAATAAACAATTATATAAGGTGCCAGCTTCTGTTCTTCTACAAATACATCGCGGGCATAACCGAACCCGACAACAACGACGACGATGAGGTGGACAACCGCATATTCGGAAACATATTCCACAAGGCGGCCTACCTTATATATGAAGATATATGCCGGCACAAGAAGACGGTGGACAAAGCCGACATACAGAAATATGCCGATTCGAAGCAAATCATAACATCGATTGTAAACCGCGCGTTCGACGAAGAACTATTCAAGACGGGAAACATGAGTGCACGCTATAATGGCATGCAGATAATTAACCGCGAAGTAATTGTGAAGTATCTCACGCAATTGCTTAGTATCGACTCGACACTGGCACCGTTCACGATACTTGGTCTGGAACAGCCCGTGTACAAAAGCTTCACGGTGGATGTGGACGGAACGCAGAAAAACGTGAGAATTGGGGGCATCATCGACCGCCTTGACAAGGTGGTTGACACGAAAACCGGCCGAGAAAGCATCAGGGTGGTTGACTACAAGACAGGAAACAAGCCTTCAAAGAAGATTGCCTGCATGGAGGATGTGTTCTCAGATGCCGACATAAGCAAGCAACATTCCGACTATTTCCTGCAGACAATGCTCTACTCGCAGATTGTAAGAAACTCTGTTGAATGGAACGCGGAGGCATTGCCCGTGAGCCCGGCACTGCTGTTCATAAAGCAGGCAGCAAAAGATGACTACGACCCGGTGCTCTCGATTGCCGACGAAAGGATAGACGACATAAGAAAATATGACGGCGATTTCACGCGGATGCTTACCGAAAAACTTGCCGAACTGTTCTCCACGGCTACGTCTTTCGAACCTACCGACGACGATCAACGGTGCGAATACTGTCCGTACAGACGCATTTGCGGACTGTAAGCATTGCTTGCCCGCAGCGCTGGCTGACTGCACCCGTCTTATGAATACACCTACGAAAAAACGCCGCAAACGGAGTTTTCCGTCTGCGGCGTTTTTTCGTTATCATGGCGGCAAGGCTTTACCGCCGTGGATTATACATTCTTCAGTATGTCAAGCAGGTGATCCCACACCATCTGTACGGTGGGTATGAGAAGACGCTCGTCGGGTGTGTGCACTCCACGCAACGTGGGACCGAACGACACCATGTCCAAGTTGGGGTAACGCTCCGAGAACAGTCCGCACTCCAATCCGGCATGTATTCCCTTCACAATGGGGTCTTTGCCGAAGAGACGCTTGTAAGAGTCAACCACAACCTTGGTGAGCTTGCTGTCGGGATTCATCTTCCATGCCGGATAACCGTCGCTCTGCGAAATCTCGGCACCGGCAAGTTCAAACACGGCCTTCACGGTGTTGCACTCGTTTTCGAGGTTGCTCATCACGTTGGAACGCTGCGAAGCAACCATATCTACGCTTCCCTCGCCAGTGATTACGCTCGCGATGTTGCTCGAAGTCTCCACCATCCAGGCCAAAGCCTCGTCCTGACACATAGAGAACACGCCATTGTCGATGCCCTGCAGAGCAAGGATGACGTTGCGGCTCACAGTCTTGGGCATCACCTTCACGGGCTCGGTGCTCTCCAAGTGGAACTCCATCGTGGTGTCGGTAACGTGGAACTCCTCCTCGACATTGGCTGTAAACACATTCCAGTCGGCACGCACTGTTTCCTTTTCAGCTTCGGGCACTGCAAAGACGATGCTTCCGTCGCGCGGTATGGCATTGTGCATCTTGCCCGAGTTGAAGCTTGCAAGACGCAGATTCATCTTGCTCTGCTCCTTGTAAAGGAAACGCGTGAGAATCTTTATGGCATTTGCACGCTTCTTGTCGATGTCGTCGCCGGAGTGTCCTCCGTTAAGTCCTTTGAGCGAAGCACGCATGAAGAACATTCCATCTTCGGCTTCCTCGGCCTCGAAAGCGAAATGGGCCGATGTGGTGCGGCCGCCTGCACATGATATGAAAATCTGTCCTTCGTCCTCAGAATCGAGGTTGATTAGCATGTCACCCTTCATAAATCCGGCCTTCATACCCATTGCTCCGGTGAGGCTTGTCTCCTCGTCGCGGGTGAAAACACATTCCAACGGTCCGTGTTCTATGTCGTCGCTGTCGAGTATGGCAAGCTCTATGGCACAGCCAATACCGTCGTCGGCACCGAGTGTAGTGCCTTTGGCTGTCAGCCATTCGCCGTCAACATAGGCCTGGATGGGGTCGTTAAGGAAATCAATCTCAACATCTACGAGCTTGTCGCACACCATATCCATGTGGCTCTGCAGTATCACCGTAGGACGGTTTTCGTTGCCCTTGGTGGCCGGCTTGCGTATAATCACGTTGCCTGTAGCGTCAACTTCTGTCTCAAGACCGTGGCTTCGGCCAAACTCCTTAAGGTATTCAATCATCTTCTCCTCGTGCTTCGACGGACGGGGAATTTTGTTAATCTCGGCAAACTGCTCGAACACGCGGGCAGGTTTCAATTCACATTTACTCATCTTATAATTGTTTTTTTGTCTGGTTTCATCTTTACATTCTGCAACAGAGCAAACAACCGTGTCGCAAACACAGTCGGCACCGGCTTGCAATAAACTCTTATACAAGGTGAAAAACAAATAAATAATTTTGTTCTCTGCCTGTTTTGCATTACCTTTGCAAACACAAAGGTAATAAAAATGGTAGAAACATTACTCGCAAGCATGTTAATTATTGCTATTGCCGTGGCACTCCTGTCGGTGAAACTGATATTCCGCCGCAACGGGAAATTCTCGTCGCAGCATGTGCACGACAATCCCGGATTGAGGGCAAAGGGCATACATTGCGTCATCGACCAGGACCGCGAGGCACGCAAAAACGGCAAAGCCTATTGACAACACGCGTCAGATGGCACGACGGACAAGTTTTGCCCGCATGCCGCCGCACACAAGAAGAAATCAAAAAAAACAAAATAGCAGTATATGAACAAGAACAACATTTTTGGCAAACTTGCCATCGTGGCATTGGCAGCAATGACAATGACCGCCTGCGACAAGTCGAAAAACAACGCCGACGACAACGCTCCGGCTACAAAACAACTGGCAGCTACCGAAACAAAGATCGCATTCGTCGAGGTGGACAGCATCATGTCGCAGTACAAATTCTGCAAAGACTATTCGCTCGTATTGCAGAAAAAGGGACAGAACATTCAGAACACTCTCGCCTCAAAACAGCAACAGCTTGAGGCCGCCGCTGCCAATTTCCAGCAGAAAATACAGCAGAACGCCTACACACGCGAGCAGGCTCAGGCCATTCAGGCACAGCTTCAGAAACAGAACAACGACCTGCAGGCACTCAACCAGCGCCTGAGCAGCGAGTTCCAAACCGAGACTGACAAATACAACAACGCCTTGCGCGACAGCATCCAGCACTTCCTTGCCCAGTATAACAAGGACAAGAAGTTCAGCCTCATACTCAGCAAGGCAGGCGACAACATCCTGTATGCCGACAAAGCACACGACATTACCAACGAAGTGATTGCCGGACTCAACAAAGCCTACAAGCCCGCTCCCGCTGCAAAGGAAGCTGACAGCAAGAAGAAATAAACAATACGACACAACGCCGAGCACCATATTCACGGCGAAACGGCACACATACGACAACGGCACACGCCTTCCCAATGCAGGAAAGTGTGTGCCGTTGCTTTTTATACTGGCCCTCAGTGGTTTTCTACCGACACCTTGCCGTTTCGCCTACACCATATATGCAAAGAGCCCGAAAGCATTGCTTCCGGGCTCCTGCGGTGCGTACGAGATTCGAACTCGTGACCTCCTGCGTGACAGGCAGGCATTC
>CAVKCP010000055.1:0-16535 GCA_963654815.1 Lachnospiraceae bacterium
CAGTTGGTTTAGAGCGCTGCAGTCACATTGCAGAGGTCATCGGTTCGAGCCCGATCGTCCCTACACAACCGAGGCTATAATGAGAGGAACACGCAAGTGTTTCTCTCATTTTTTATTTGTAACTTTGCAACAAACCAATTTGCCAACCATGAAGATAACCCACATCATTGCCATTGCCGCCATGACGGCTATGCACGCACATGCCCAGACGGGCACGGCCTACGAACCGGTGCAATACATCGGGGGCGAGATATGCAACCCGAGGCTGCACGACGGCGGCTTCAGATATGCCATAGGCACCGAGAACATCCAGGTGACGAGAGCCAACCGAACGCATCCCGAACAGTGCGACAGCTTCGGATGGACCTACAACCATGCGCCCAACATAACCTATTGGCACGGGCGTTTCTACCTTGAATACCTCTCCAACCCGAAAGACGAGCAGCAGCCGCCCGGACAGACATTCATCGTGACCTCGCGCGACGGACGCACATGGGACAAGCCGCAAGTGGCCTTTCCGCCCTACAAAGCACCCGAAGGCGTGACAATACCCAAGCCCTACTACGGCTACATCATGCACCAGCGCATGGGATTCTACACCGCCCCAAACGGAAAACTGCTGGCCATGGCCTTCTACGGGCACAGCTACAACCCCTTCAAGGAGGGCGGAATAGGTCGCGTGGTGAGAGAAGTGCACGACGACGGCACCATGGGGCCGATATATTTCATACGCTACTCGTCGCACACCACATGGAACGAGAAGAACACCTCCTACCCCTTCTACACGTCGAGCCGCGACAAAGCATTCAAAGAGGCATGCCGCGCGCTGCTCGCCGACCGCCTGAAAACGCTGCAATGGATTGACGAAGACCGCGGACTGGACGGTTTCTACACCCTCAAAGACTCGATAAACCGCGTGCAGGCCACGTCATACTACCACCGCGCCGACGGCAAAACCGTGGCATTGTGGAAGTGGTCGTATGCCGCACTGTCGGATGACGACGGACTCACGTGGAGCACTCCCGTGAGAATACCCACCCTAATCATGGCCGGGGGAAAGCAATGGGGACAACGCACGGCCGACAGTCGCTACGCCATTGTGTACAACCCAATAGAGACACAACCCTACCGCTATCCGCTGACGGCGGTGACAAGCTCCGACGGAATAACGTTCGACTCGATGTGCGTGGTGCACGGCGAAGTGCCGCCGCGACGCTTCATGGGCGAAAACAAGGATTTCGGCCCGTGCTATGTGAGGGGAATAACCGAGGGCGAGGCCACTCCGCCGGGCAGCGACATGTGGCTCACCTACTCGGTGAACAAGGAAGATATTTGGGTGGCAAGGGTGCCCGTGCCGGTGAAGACCACATGGCAAGGGCCCGTTGACGACAACTTCGACGACATTGCACCGCACAGTCGCATAGCCAACTGGAACATCTACCGCCCGCGATGGGCCGACGTGTATGTAGATGCCCAGCACCGTCTGTGCCTGACCGACTCCGACCGCTACGACTACGCACGCGCCATTCGCGTGTTTGAAGCCTCGGCCAACGCCCACATAAGCTACGATCTGACCGTGGCAGAGGAGAACAACGACCCCATGGAGATTGACATAACCGACAGACACGGCGAGCGCATAGCCTGCATAAGCCTCTGCCAAGGCACAATAACGTGCAACGGCAACGCGTGCGGAAGCTACCGCACGGGCGAAACTCTGCACCACGCCATTGCCGTAAGCAACAGTTCGGTGACATTCAACGGCCAAACCTTCGCGCCGATGCACTCGGCCAAAGAGGCCGAACGCATAAGTTTCCGCACCGGACAATACCGCTCTCTGCCCGACCGCCACACTCCCAACCAGGATCAATGCCCACCGTTGCCGGGATGCGACGAACAGATTGCACCGGCAAGATACCTAATAGACAACGTGAAGATAAACTGACGGCATCGGCAACCACGGCAACAGCCGATGAAGGCAAACAAAAAGCGAAAGGCGGGCAAGACCAGTTACGGTCATTGCCCGCCTTTCGCGGTTATACGTTATCAGTCTGCCGGGCTGACAGGAAAAGCCTTGTCAGTCGTTGTTGCGTGCGAAGATGCGCAGCAAGTAAAGGAACAGATTGATGAAATCAAGATACAGGCTGAGCGCACCCACAAGGGCGAGCTTCTGCGAACTCTCGCCGCCGTCGGGCGCAAGTTGCAGCATGCGCTTTATGTTCTGCGTGTCGTAGGCGGTGAGACCGGTGAAGATGAGCACGCCAAGGTAGCTCACCACGAGGTCGAGCCCCGAGCTTTTCACAAACACATTCACCACCGTTGCGATGATCAGGCCAAGCACTGCCATGAGCAGGAGCTTGCCCATCGACGTGAGGTCGGTCTTGGTGGTGTAGCCGATGAGCGACATTACGCCGAACGTTCCGGCCGTGATGAAGAACGTCTTGGCTATCACCGCCGACTCAAACACAAGGAATATCGACGCAAGCGTGGCTCCGTTGATTACCGAATAGAGCACAAACAGAAGCGTGGCAACCGACAATGACAGGCGGTTGAGTGCTCCCGAGATGCCCCAAACGAGCGCGAGTTCGGCAATAATAAGTCCGAAGAACGTCACTTTGCTGCTGTATATCATGCCCAGCAAGGCCGGACTTCCGGCCACTCCGTAGGCCGTGAGGCCCGTAATGGCAAGTGCCAGCGTCATCCATACATATACCTTGCGCATGAGCGCAGGGAAAGCCGCAGAGAGGGAAGCGTCCCACCGTCCGGCAATTTCATTCCAGTTTTCTCTTTCCATAGTTGTTTCTTGTAATTTTGTCAGTTCTGCAAATATATGCCTTTACTCTTACAACGGCAAATGGCGTGCCATGTTTTTGCATGTATTTTCAGAAGATTTTGTTTTTTGCAATATTTTTTCGCTACCCGATGCCGCCGCAATACGATACGGGCTTCACCCCGCTTTCACGCAGATGAAGCCCGCTATTGGTGTCGTTCTATGTCGTTTCTGCCGTCAAATCAGGTGCAGCCATCGCAGCACGTCGTTGAGATTGGCCACCACCATGAGCAAAAGCAGAATGCCGATGCCTATGTATTCGGCGCGTATCATAAACGTTTCGCTGGGCTTGCGGCGCGTGATCATCTCGTAAAGAAGGAACAATACGTGGCCGCCGTCGAGCGCGGGAATGGGCAGAATGTTCATAAACGCGAGCATTATGCTAAGGAATGCCGTCATAAGCCAGAACATGTGCCAGTCCCACTGTGGCGGGAACAGACTGCCGATAGCTCCGAATCCGCCGAGCGACTTGGCTCCGTCGGCGGTGAACACATACTTCAAGTCGCCCACATAACCTGCCAATACGTCGCAACCGTAGCGCACTCCGGCCGGGAAACTTGCGAAGAAACCGTAGCTTACGTGCGTAGGTTTGTAGTAGGAAAGCAGCGACGGCACCGCAAAGCCAAACTCCAGCTTGTCGGTAAGGATCGTGTTTTGCGTCACGCGGCACTCCCTTCCGTCAACAACGCGCACGAAGGTTATCGTGGCCGACATTGCCGCCACGCTGTCGCGGTGGGTTGTTGCAGCGGCGAGCATGTCGCGCATGCGGCCCACCTCGTTGGTGAACTCGTTGTAGGAATCGACTGCCTTGCCGTTGAGGGCCACTACTTTGTCGCCCTTGCGCATGCCTATCTTCTCGGCAATCGAACCTGTCACCACGCTGTCGATGCGTGCCGGGAGGAGCGGACGCACAAACTGCGGCACCGACTTGAGCATTTCCAGCAGGTTGAGGTCGCCCGGAAGGGCTACCGTGAGAGGCTTGCCGTCACGCACGACACGCACCTCGCGCGCTGTGGAAAGATCGCGGAAGAGGTCGGCATCAAACTCCTTGAAGTCGCCGTTTTCGGTTCCCACGAGCACATCGCCGTCGCGGAAACCGAGCTGTTTGGCCTCGGTGTTGAATTTCATGCCCATTGTCATGTTCTTGGGCTGTATGTATTCGTCGCCCCACACAAACAGACACATGGAGTAAATGAACAAGGCAAGGAGGAAATTAACCAGCACTCCGCCCACCATTATGAGCAGACGCTGCCACGCCGGCTTTGAGCGGAACTCCCAAGGTTGTGCCGGTTGCTTCATCTGTTCGGTGTCGAACGACTCGTCAACCATTCCGGCTATCTTGCAATAACCGCCCAACGGAAGCCAACCTATGCCGTAGGCAGTTTCGCTTTTGCGTGGTTTAAACTCGAAGAGATGAAACCAAGGGTCGAAAAAGATGTAGAATTTCTCGACGCGAACGCCGAAGAGTTTTGAGAAGAAGAAGTGGCCTCCCTCATGGAGAAGCACGAGAATCGAGATTGCCAGCACAAGCTGCAGCAGTCTTATAAGAAATACTTCCATTTTTTATAAATGTTCTTTTTGTTTTGTCAGGATTGTTGTGGCGGTGCGGCCATGTGCCGCCCGTGCCGCCGTCACGCCCCGATAAGTTCGGCGGCAATGCGCCGCGCCTCGGCATCGGTGGCTATGTAAGTGTCGTAGTCGGGCTTGGCCGAGAAGGTGGCGCGCTCCATTGTGCGCTCAATGATGTCGGCCATGGCGAGGAACGAGCACTGTCCGTGGCGGAAAGCCTCGTTCACCACCTCGTTGGCGGCATTCACTATGCACGGCATGTTGCCTCCACGGCGCGTCGATTCGAATGCGAGCGCGAGACAACGGAATTTCTCCATGTCGGGTTCGAAGAACTCCAACGGCTGCTTGAAGAGGTCGAGCCGTGCGCCGTCGAGCGGCAATCGCTCGGGATAGGAGAACGCATACTGTATGGGCAGGCGCATGTCGGGCACGCCGAGCTGGGCTTTCACCGACCCGTCGGCAAACTGCACGGCACTGTGGACGATGCTCTGCGGATGCACAAGCACCTGTATTTTGTCGACGGGCACGCCGAAGAGCCACTTCGCTTCAATCACCTCGAAGCCCTTGTTCATCATAGATGCCGAGTCGATGGTAATCTTCGCGCCCATCTCCCAAGTGGGATGCCGTAGCGCATCCTGTGCCGTTACGTGCGCCATCTGTTCGAGTGTGTACTTGCGGAACGGCCCGCCCGAAGCGGTGAGCAATATCTTGTCGATGGCATTTCCGCCTTCGCCCACGATGCTTTGGAATATGGCCGAGTGCTCACTGTCAACCGGAAGGATGGGCACTTTGTATTCGTTGGCCAGACGGCAGATGAGTTCGCCGGCTACAACGAGTGTTTCCTTGTTGGCAAGGCATATCGTCTTGCGTGCCTTTATGGCATGTATGGTGGGCGAAAGTCCGGCAAATCCCACCATTGCGGTGAGCACCATGTCAACCGGTCCGGCCTCAACAATCTGGTCGAGAGCCTCTGCTCCGGCATAAACCTTTATGTCGGGCAGGTCGGAAAGCATCTCCTTAAGTTCGCCGTAACGTTCGGCATTGGCTATGACCACCGCTGCCGGACGGAAACGCCGGGCCTGCTCGGCAAGCTCCTTCACGCGGTTGTTGGCCGTGAGACAGTAGGCTTCATAGCGGTCGGGGTGCTGGGCTATCACGTCGAGAGCCTGCGTTCCTATAGAACCGGTGGAACCCAGGATGCATATCTGTTTCTTCATAATCTGTCGTTATACATTATTTATATATGCGCCGTGCGGTTTAAAGGTCGAAAAGTCCTTCGGGCAATGCCATGGTCAGGGTGCGTTCGGCAGTGTCAATGTCGGCAATGAGGTCGTCGCTGGCGGGTATCAGCACGCTGTCGCCGCCCGGTGTGGCTATGTCGAAGAGTGTGTTTATGGTCGAATCTTCAACTGCCTGAATTGCGCCTATGTGCTGCCCCGAATTGGCATCGACTATCGTGTAGCCCACGATTTCGGCATAAGACAGTCCGTCGGCGGTGTCGTTGCCGTCGCGCCGGGGGAAGAACACGTCGCAACCAGTGAGCGTGCGAGCCTGTTCCTGCGTGTCTATGTCGCAGAACTTCACCAAAGCTGTGGCGCTGCCATGGAAGCGGTAGCTCTCCATGAAGAACGGAACGAGGATGCCTTCTACCGAAAGCACGAGATAATCGGCATCGGTGCGGTCGAAAACGTCGTCGTCGAAATGGAACGAAACCTCGCCTTCCACGCCGTGGGGCTTGCCTATGCGGCCTATTTTGTAAACTTCTTCTGTGCGTATCATTTCACTGCCCGTTTATGCATCTACGCGACTTATGTGTGCGCCGAGCGCGTTGAGCCGCTGCTCTATGTCCTCATATCCACGGTCAATCTGCGCGATGTTCTCTATGCGGCTAGTGCCGTTGGCCCCGAGAGCGGCTATGAGCAGCGCGATGCCAGCCCTTATGTCGGGGCTTGTCATGCGTCCGGCGCGCAGCCGCTTGCGGTTGTCGTGGCCCACCACCACTGCGCGGTGCGGGTCGCAGAGTATTATCTGTGCTCCCATGTCGATGAGTTTGTCGACGAAGAACAGTCGGCTTTCAAACATTTTCTGGTGGAAGAGCACCGTGCCGCGTGCCTGCGTGGCCACGACAATGAGCACCGAGATGAGGTCGGGAGTGAGTCCCGGCCACGGAGCGTCGGCCAGAGTCATTATCGTTCCGTCGATGAACGAGTCGACAACATAGTGCGGCTGGTGCGGCACCACGAGGTCGTCGCCGTCGATTTTTATCTTCACGCCAATGCGGCGGAACGCTTCGGGAATGATGCCGAGCTGTGCCACCGACGCGTTTTTTATGCGGATGCCGTTGCCCACCATTGCCGCCATGCCTATGAACGATCCCACTTCAATCATGTCGGGCAACACACGGTGATCGGCACCGTGCAGCTTTTCAACGCCGACAATAGTCAGCAGGTTCGACCCGATGCCGCTTATGCAGGCTCCCATGGCGTTGAGCAGATGGCAAAGTTGCTGTATATAAGGTTCGCAGGCGGCGTTGTATATTGTGGTGGTGCCATGCGCGAGCACGGCAGCCATTATGATGTTGGCCGTACCGGTGATTGAAGCCTCGTCGAGCAGCATGTAGCAGCCCTCCAAGCGGCGTGCCTCAATGGAGTAGACCTTGCGTTCTTCCTCGTTGACAAACTTTGCCCCGAGGTTCTTGAACCCGAGGAAATGCGTGTCGAGCCGCCTTCTTCCAATCTTGTCGCCGCCCGGTTCGGCCACCGTGGCCTTGCCGAAACGTCCCAACAGAGGCCCCATGAGCAGCACGCTGCCTCGCAGTGCCGAGCACTTGCGCACATAGTCGTCGCTGCCAAGGTAGTCGAGGTTGAGCTCATCGGCCACGAAAGTGTAGTCGTTGCGCGAGTTGCGCGTCACTTTCACGCCTATGTCGCGCAGCAGGCTTATGAGGTTGTTCACGTCGAGAATGTCGGGCACATTGCTTATCCGCACCGGCTCAGTGGTGAGCAGTGCGGCGCATATTACCTCGAGAGCCTCGTTTTTGGCACCTTGCGGCGTGATGGTGCCGCTCAGCGGATGCCCGCCTTCGATGATGAACGATTCCATATATGTTTATTTTCTTCTGCGTTTGCGTTCGGGTTCCTTTGCGTCGGGGCGCAGTATGTGGCACTTGTTCGTGTCGAGCTGCACCTTGCCGTCGGTGTATTCGGCAAGGTCGGCCACCACTTTACTGTCGTCTGATGATCCGTGCCCCCACTGATAGAGGTCGCGTTTCATCTGGTTTGCGGCCAGACGGGCCAGTTCGTCGCGCTCGCGTCCGGCCGGCATGGTCTTGAGCCGGGCAAACACTTCGAACATCATGTGGCCGTAGTGCCTCACGGGTATGCGCGTCATGGGATAGGGCATGGGCTCGGGCCGTGCGAGCATCTTCTTTGCTCCGGCTATGTCGAAGGGATAGTCGATGTCGAGACGGAACCCGCTCATGAGCGCAAGGTGGTCCCACAGCTTGCGGCGGTGTGCTGCCACGTCGTTGCCGGCAGGCCGCATGCGTTCCATTATGGCCACGATGGCATTGGCGCAACGCTGCCTTTCGGCACGGTCGGCAATTGCCACGGCATGGTCTACCATGTCCTGCACCTCGCGTCCGTACTCCGGCAAGACGAGTTTCTCGCGCTGCGTGTTGTAATCTAGTCCTTTTATATTCATTTGCTGATCTTTTTCGTTTGGCAGTGCCGCCCCTGCCGCAGTGCAGTTAGGGTGCGGCGGCACGGGCATGTCATAGCAACGGCTTCGACTGCTTTGCCACAAAGTCTTTCAGATAGAACGGAACGAAATAGGCCACGTCCTCAAACTGCCCGGTGAGCATGCGCTTCTCTGATATGGGGAACATCCACTTGGCGAGCGGTTCCACGCCGTCGATGAAGCGCGCGTTGGGGTGTTTTATGGTTTCCTTGCACTTTGCCGCACCGTTGCCGAAGAAATAAACCGGTGCACGGTCGAGCCATTCGCGGTAGGTGTCGGCCTCAACAACATCGGCGCCAACGCCGCGCAGGGGTTTGAGCGAGCGGTCGTAGACGGCCGAGTATACCTCCATGCGGCGTGCGTCGAGCATCGGGCAGAGCAAAGCTCCCTCCTCCACCTCCTCGCGCAGGAGCACAGGCACGGCCAACAGTTCGAGCGTAGGCACCGAAAGTAGCTTCAGGTCGCGTCCGGCGCAGATGCCCTTGGCCATCGACACGCCTATGCGCAGACCCGTGTACGACCCCGGCCCGCAGCTCACGGCCACGGCATCGAGCGGAATGGCGTGGCTGTCGGCAAACGACATGGCCTCATCGACAAACACGCCGAGCTTCACTGCATGGTTGGGGCCTTCATGGTCTTCCTCGGTGAATATACACGCTCCGTCCTGACTGACGGACACCGAGCACACGTCGGTGCTCGTTTCAATGTTCAAAATACATGACATGATGTAAATGTTTTCGGCCCGTTTCGGCCCGTGCCGGCCGTCTTGCCTGCCACAGCTATGCCGAAACCCTCTGCCGCGACGGTTGCACGGCGGCCAACTGTATCTGCCGCAATGCATGAAACCGGGTGCGGCGGCATTGGACCTATTGCTTGTAATGAAATGCAAAAATACAACTTTTCCGCCAAAACAAGCTGAGTTTATCGATTTATTAACTAATTGTCGGCCTTTTTTCATGCCTTCTGCAGCCCCGAACTAACGTTGTGCAGCGGCGTGCACCGTATGCAGCACGCTCATGCACCGTGCGGTGCACGCACGTAGCGCAGCCGCCGCACGCCACGGGCAAGCCTCGGCACAGACCGAAGCAAGCACCGTCTGCGGCGCAACGGGCACAAAATCGCGGCATTGTTTCACGTTTTCAAAAAATATAAGTATTTTTGCATCCGCATGGGCACACGCCCACCAATCAGACAATCCGCACTGCACCGCGACACACAACGAAGGCCGGGCGCGGCGGCAAACCACAAACTGATATTATGATACAGTCAATGACAGGCTACGGCAAGGCAGTCGTGGCCTACAACCGAAAGAAAATCAACGTCGAGATAAAGTCGCTCAACAGCAAGACGCTCGACCTCTCCACACGCATCGCGCCGCTCTACCGAGAGAAAGAAATGGAGATAAGAAAGGAAATCACCGCACGGCTGCTGCGCGGAAAGGTTGATTTCTCGATATGGATAGAGAAGGATGCCGGAGCCGACGCAGCCCCGATAAACGCGGCTCTCGTGGCCGACTACCACCGGCAGATAAAGGAAGTGGCCGCAGCATGCGGCATAGCCGAGCCCGAAGACTGGTTTGCCACACTTCTGAGAATGCCCGACGTTACCACACGCACCGACAACGAGACGCTCGACGATGCCGAGTGGGAGGCTGCAAAGCAGGCCGTGGGCGAGGCGATAGACAACCTCGTGGCCTTCCGCAACCAGGAGGGCGCGGCGCTCGAACGCAAGTTCAACGAGAAAGTTGACAACATAGAGCGGCTCTTGAAGAGCATCGAACCGTTTGAGAAATCGCGCGTGGAGAAGATAAAGGCACGCATAGTGGAGGGTCTGAAAGCCATTCCCGACGTGGAATACGACAAAAACCGCCTCGAACAGGAACTCATCTACTACATCGAAAAACTCGACATCAGCGAGGAGAAACAACGTCTTGCCAACCATTTGCGCTATTTCCGCGAGACAATGAACGAGGGCCACGGACAGGGCAAGAAGCTCGGTTTCATAGCACAGGAAATGGGACGCGAGATAAACACCACCGGAAGCAAGAGCAACAACGCCGAAATGCAGAACATAGTGGTGAAGATGAAGGACGAACTGGAGCAGATAAAGGAGCAGGTGCTCAACGCCCTGTAAGACAGGATTCCGCTCCGCACAACCCGAAGCACGCACTCTGCGCCGCACACTCTGCGGCTCATCGCCCAAGCAACCGACAACGAAAAACAACAGAACATGGGAAAACTCATAATTTTCTCCGCGCCGAGCGGCAGCGGAAAGAGCACAATAATCAACCGCCTCATGCAGTGCCCCGAACTGCACCTCGCCTTCTCAATATCTTGCACGAGCCGTGCGCCGCGCGGAACCGAGCGCAACGGAGTGGAGTATTTCTTCATTTCGCCCGAGGAATTCCGCGACCGCATCAGCCGGGGCGAGTTTCTCGAATACGAAGAAGTGTATGCCGACCGTTTCTACGGAACGCTGAAACAGCAGGTGGAAACACAGGCCGCACGCGGCGAGAACGTGGTGTTCGACGTCGACGTGAAGGGAGGCTGCAACATAAAGGAGTATTACGGCAATCGCGCACTGAGCATCTTCATCCAGCCGCCATCGATTGACGAGCTGCGCCGCAGGCTCGAAGGCCGCGCCACCGATGCGCCCGAGGTGATTGAGGCTCGCCTGGCACGCGCCGAGTTTGAGCTGTCGCAGGCCCCGAAATTCGACCACGTTGTGGTGAACGACGACCTCGACTGCGCCGTGGCACAAACCTACGGCATTCTGAAGCAATTCATCGGCGAATGAAGCGCATAGGCATCTACGGCGGATCGTTCAACCCCATACACAACGGACATGTGGCCATTGCACGCGCCATGCTGCATTTGGCCGCACTTGACGAGGTGTGGCTTGTGGTGTCGCCGCACAATCCGCTGAAACCGTCGGGCACATTGCTCGACGACGACAAGCGGCTGACCATGGCGCGCACTGCCACCGACGGCATCCAAGGCATAAAGGTTTCCGACTGCGAGTTCAACCTCCCCCGACCGTCATACATGTGGAACACGCTGCAACACCTGTCTGAAACCCACCCCGACTGCGAGTTCACCCTGCTCATAGGAGCCGACAACTGGGCGGTGTTCAACCGTTGGTTTCGCGCCGACGACATCATTGCCAACTACCGCATAGCCATATATCCGCGATCGGGATCGCCCATCGACGAGGCCAATCTGCCGTCAGGCGTGCAGCTCTACGACACCGGGCTCTACGACATAAGCAGCACTCAGGTGCGCCAACGCATCGCCGAGGGTCTCGACATAAGTCAGCTCGTTCCGGCAAGCATAGCTTGTCTTGCCAAGCAATTCTATTCAAGCAAACCATAATTTCGCAACATTGTCCCTCGGTTTCGTAACATTTTCAAACGAAAACGCGGTAACTTTGCAGCGATTACAACAACACAACCTCAAAAATTCATGAACAGAAATTCTCTGAAAACATTGGAGAACGTGCTGACCCTTGCCACCGTTCTGCTCATCGTCACGGCCACGGCCATCGTCAGCGACCATAGTTTCCTGGGCAAAAAAATCGGTGCCAAGGCTGCAACAACAACCGTTGACAACGACACACTGCACACCCTTGCCGACGGTACAATGGTTGTCAACACCGCCGTGTTGGGAAAGGACGTGAGCGGATTCGGCGGACCCGTGCCGCTCTTCGTATATGTAAAAGACGGGAAAGTGGTGCGCATGGAAGCGCAGGCCAACTCCGAAACGCCCGAATTCTTTGAAAAAGCCTCGGCAATACTGTCGCGGTGGAACGGCAAGAAAGTTGAAGAAGCCGTCGGGATGGACGTTGACGGGGTGTCGGGGGCTACGTTCTCGTCGAAGGCAATAATCGAAAACGCGCGGCGCGGACTTGCGTTCGCGGCGAAAAACAGTGTCCCTGACGACCCGGCCGGCAGCAAGTGGCCCGACGCAAAGGGCTTGGCCGCACTCGCTGTGGTGCTGATCGGCGCGCTGATTCCCATTTGGGTGAAAAGCCGACGCTACCACATGGCGCAGCTCGTGCTCAATGTTTCGGTGCTCGGATTGTGGTGCGGCACATTCGTTTCGCACTCTCTCCTCACGCTAATAGCCGCTCACGGCATCACAGTCACGGCTTCGCTCGCACCGGTGGCAATGCTTGTCGTGGCGTTTGTCTACCCTCTCTTCGGGCGGAAAGGCCATTACTGCGCCCACATCTGCCCTCTCGGATCGGCACAGGAGCTTGCTGCGCACGCCCGGCGACGCAAGATTCAACTTCGGCCAAGCACTGTGCGCAGGCTAACAACAGTGCGGCGGCTTCTGTGGGGAGTGCTAACGGCACTCTCGCTAACCGGAGTTTGGAGCGCATGGATGGACTACGAACTGTTCACCGCGTTTCTTTTCACCACCGCTTCGTGGGTGGTCGTGGCCTTTGCAGTGGTTGTCCTTGTGCTGTCGGTGTTCGTTCCGCGACCCTACTGCCGCTTCGTCTGCCCCACGGGAACACTTCTCAAATTCTCGCAGGGTTCTGAATAATTCACCAAAAACACGATATTCCACATGAAAACATCGGTAATTCTTAATTTTGTCCTTGCCGCTGCCGTGGTCGTTCTCGGTATAAAGGCGGTGGAAAACAGCAACGGCAGCGATGCCGCGAAGCCTGACTCAGCCCAGGAAAGCACTGCAAAGAAAGGCCAACTGCAACCTTTCGACATAAAAGAAAGCCTCAGCGTGCGCCCGTTCACGTTCTTCACCGGCGACGGACTGCTGCTCTGCGCAGGCGACAGCACATCGGCCAACGCCATGACAATAGGTTGGGGCGCGCTCGGCACGATGTGGAGCAAGCCGGCAGTCACGGTGTATGTGCGGCAGGGAAGGCACACCCATGAGTTTATGGAGCGTTCGCCCTACTTCACCGTTATGACATTCAGCGACAAAAACGTGCTCCGCTACATGGGAACGCACAGCGGACGCGACGGCGACAAGGCCAAGGCTCTCGGTCTGCACACGCTCTACACCGAGAACGGCACGCCCTACTACGCCGAGGCCGACACCGTGATTGAGTGCCGCACAATGTATGCCGGACTGATGACCGAGAAGGGCTTCCGCAGCGAGATACCCTCCGAATTCTACGGATCACACGACGACGGCGGCGGTTTCCACACCGAATACATAGGCGAAGTGGTGGGGGCTTTGCGTCGGCAATAATCCGCCTGTCTGCACGGCGGAACTATATGCCATTGCTTCACTTAGGCTTTTACACGCAAAAAGGGCATTGCTTGCCGCGGCAAGCAATGCCCTTTATTTTTTGTCCTTCGCTTTATAAGGACACTTTCTTTTAGAGGTTCGGGTTCATTTCGCTCCACTTCTCAACTGCGGGAACGATGCCGAGCTCTACAATCTCGTCGCGCATCTTGCAAAGGTGCTCGTAAGACTTGGCCAGAGAAGCGAGTTCTTCGGGAGTACCGGCAGGTTCTGTGAAGTGAACACCAGTCTTGTCGATGGTCGTAGGCATTGCCATCATCACGTTCTTGAAGCCGAGTTTGTCGTGGTTTACATAGCAACCAGCGGGCAAGGTGAACTTCTCGCCGCCCATTGCAGCCTCAATCATCTTCACGGCATTGTATGCCGGGCTCTGGAACGAGCTGCGTCCGCGCAGCTTGATGATGTTAGAACCACCCTGAACAGTGTGGTGCTTGATTTCTTCCCAGCGCTCGTCAGAGAGTCCCATCTCTGCCAACGGCTTGCCGTCAACCTTTACCTGCGATGCGAATACGGCCATCTGCTCGCCGTGTCCGCCGTAGGTGTGGGCTCCTGTAACCTTGTCCTGCTGCACACCAAACTCCAGTGCGAGTGCCTGCTGCAAGCGTGTAGAGTCGAGAGCGGCCAAAGATGTGAGCTGGTTGGGCTTCAAACCAGAGTGGATAAGAGCTGTGAGGGCTGTAACGTCGGCCGGGTTGAAGATAACCACAACGTGCTCAACGTCGGGGCAGTATTTCTTGATGTTGTCACCAAACTCGGCTGCAATCTTGCAGTTGCCCTTGAGCAAGTCCTCGCGGGTCATGCCGTCCTTGCGGGGAGCACCACCTGAGGAGATGATGTATTTGGCTCCGGTGAATGCCTCTTCGGGATTTACGGTGTAAGTAACGTTAACACCGGGGAATGCGCACTGCTGGATTTCGTCGAACACGCCGTGAACGCCCGGCTCATAGATGTCGTAAAGACAGATGTTGGGGGTTAAACCGAGCATCAAAGCGCTCTGTACCATGTTGGAACCAATCATGCCGCCGGCACCGACGATCAACAGTTTCTCATTACTTAAAAATGCCATAACTTTAAATTTATTTGTGTTTATGAATTGTTCTGTGTGCAACCTCACGCGGTTGTGTATTGCAAAGTTACTCTTTTTTTTTCACAATCGATTATTTATAATGTTTTTAATATGTTGTTTAATCTTAATTTTCGGGCGAAAGAAACGGCACATTTGCGTCGCCGCGAGAAAATGGTTAAGTTTGTAAGACATATAGGTTAAAAAGCACACAAATGGAGAACAAAGAAAGCATAAGGGAGCGCATCGCCATGCTCAGGGCCGAGATGCGCCGCGAACATCTGTCGGCATTCATCTTTCCGAGTGCCGACCCGCACATGAGCGAGTATGTGCCGCAACGTTGGGAAGGCCGCAAATGGATAACGGGGTTTGACGGAAGCGCAGGCACGGCGGTGATAACGCTGCACGGTGCGGCCCTGTGGACCGACTCACGATATTTTCTCGCCGCCGAAGAGCAGCTCGCCGGAACGGGCATTTCGCTCATGCGCGAACGTGTGGCAGGCACTCCCGGCATAGCCGAATGGATAGCCTCGCAGGTGGAAACGGGCGACCCTACCGAAGCAGGAGTTGACGGATTGTGCGTGTCGGAGGCTCAGGCTACCGGCCTCAAGCGCGATCTTGCAAATCTCGGAGGCATCACTCTGCGCACAAACCTCGACATTCTCGACCGGATATGGACTGCACGGCCCGGCATACCCACGGGGAAAGTCTACATACAACCGCTTGAATATGCCGGCGAAACATGCCGCAGCAAGATCAACCGCATACGCCATGCCCTGCTGGCACGCGGTGCCAACGGAATGCTCGTGGCTCCGCTCGACGACATTGCATGGACGCTCAACCTGCGGGGAAGCGATGTGCACTGCACGCCGGTGTTCGTGTCCTACCTGACAATCACGCCCGACGGAGCCACGCTTTACATAGAAAAGGAAAAGCTCACGCCCGAGGTGGAAAGCTATCTCGCCGCCGAAGGAGTGCAGACTGCCGAATACCGCAGCGTGAAAGAGGCTCTGGAACATTATGCCGACAACACCATTCTCGTTGATCCCGACACCACCAACCACACACTCATGCAGGCCGCAACGCGCCACAAGGCCGTGCTCGCGCCGTCGCCCATACCGGCCATGAAGGCGGTGAAGAACAGTGCCGAAACCGAAGGCTTCCGCAATGCCATGCTGCGCGACGGTGTTGCCATGGTGAAATTCCTGAGATGGCTGCGGCCGGCGGTTGAGAAAGGCGGCGAAACAGAGATGAGCGTGAGCGAAAAACTGCGTTCGCTGCGTGCCGAACAACCGTTGTTCCGCGACATTTCGTTCGATACCATAGCCGGATATGAAGCCCACGGAGCCATCGTGCACTACGAGGCCACGCCCGAAACCGACGCTCCTCTGCGCCCCGAAGGCTTTCTGCTGCTCGACAGCGGAGCACAGTATGCCGACGGCACCACCGACATAACGCGCACAATAGCGCTCGGGCGGCTCACCGAGGAGCAGCGGCGCGTCTACACACTCGTGCTCAAAGGCCACCTGCGGCTGCAAAACCTCAAGTTTCCCGAGGGCGCGTCGGGCACCCAACTCGATGCCGTGGCACGCGAGGCAATGTGGCGCGAGGGCATGAACTTCATGCACGGCACGGGCCACGGAGTGGGATCTTGCCTGAGCGTACACGAAGGTCCGCACCAGATACGCATGGAATGGAAGCCCGCACCCATAGTGCCCGGAATGACAGTAACCGACGAACCCGGCCTTTACCTTGCCGGACGCTTCGGCGTGCGCATAGAGAACACGCTCCTGACTGTGCCCTACCGCGAAACAGAATTCGGAAGATTCGCCCAGTTTGAGCCGCTCACGCTCTGCCCGATAGACACCGAACCGATAGTGGTGGAGATGCTTTCGGCCGACGAACGCGAATGGTTCAACGCCTACCACGCGCTCGTTTACAGCCGCCTCGCGCCCTGCCTCGACGACGAAGATCGCGAGTGGCTGCGCAAGCGCACACGTGAAATATAGGTGGGTTCTATAAATTGGCTTTGTCAGATTGCGAGGCTGTTTTCGAGGACAAT
>CAVKCP010000056.1:0-16348 GCA_963654815.1 Lachnospiraceae bacterium
TCCTTAGCTTCATCTCTTACTGCCCAAAGATGATTGTATCCTGGTATGGCTCTTACAAACTTCATATATAACCTATATCTTTGTTGCAAAGGTATATATTCAGAACGAAATGTGCAACTTTTAGGTTGCATTTCTTTCAGGCATCCCCCAAAATAAAATGATCACAAAAGAAAGTCGCGGAAATGACACGATTATTGATCATTTAATACTCAGGAATAGTCCCTTTTGGCAAGTTTATTTGGCGGTAAAAGGCCGAAAAAAGCGATATGAGAATCTCTTACTAAAATTCTCATATCGCTTATATTCAATGTGTTAAACCTTAACGGCTCAGAACAGAGCAATCAATACTCGTCTTCGTTGAAGAGGAAATCCTCTTTTGTAGGATAGTCGGGCCAAAGGTCTTCGATGCTGTCATACACATCGCCTTCGTCCTCTATTTCCTGCAGGTTCTCAAGCACCTCAAGAGGTGCGCCCGAACGCATCGCATAGTCTATCAGTTCGTCCTTGGTTGCCGGCCAGGGAGCATCTTCCAGTTTGGAAGCCAGTTCAAGTGTCCAATACATAGTCTTAAATTTAAAATCGTTTTTACTGTTTTCCAAGACCGCACACGGTGCAAGCCACGTTGCTGGCGCAACTGTCCTGCAGCACGGCAGACACTGCCGCGCGTCCCGGCGCACAACACGATGCCCGGTCTAACCGCTTGCAAAAATAGCAATTTTCACGCTATTTGCAAGAGATATGGAGTTTTTTTTCTTCAGTATGTGCAATAAAGTTTAAATTCAACGCTAGCGAGAAAAAATAGTCGGACAGTCGATTGAGGTAGGCAAGGATGCAGACATCCACCTCAAAACTCGCCGCCAGTGCCACCGCGCTGCGTTCGGCCCGTCGGCACACCGAGCGGCAAACATGGCACTGCGCCGCCGCGCGGTATCCGCCCGGAAGCACAAACGTAAGCGGTTGCGGCGTGTCGTGCTGCAACCGGTCGATGTCGGCCTCAACGGCATCAATATCTGCCTGCGTCACGCGCACCGCCGACGATCCAACCGACTCGGGCAGGTGTGTAGCTGCATGAAACAGAGTGGCCTGCGCGGCAGCAAGTCGGTCGGCATCGTGCGAGGGCTGCATAAGAGCAAGCAGCAACCCAATGTGCGAGTTAAGTTCGTCGATGTCGCCGCACGCCGCCACGCGCACGTCGGTCTTGCTCACACGCATGCCGCCGCAGAGGGTGGTAGTTCCGTCGTCGCCTTGTCGTGTGTAAAGTCTCATATTTTCAGAAATTTACGATATAGTCATGTCTTGTACGTTCTCTGTCGAAGAATGCCACGCCGCAATAGTAGAGGTCGAAGCTCACGCTTGTGCATCCGCTTGCGAGCAGATCCTGCCATGCCCGGGCTGCCAAGCGGCTGCGCCCTATGTCCTCGACAATCATTATCGTGTCGCGCCCGGCACGCGCAGCCATGCCGAGCACAAACTCGCGGCATCCCTCGCGTGCGGACACTCTCACCACCTGCGGTGTGCTGCATTCCACCGGGCAGACTGTGTTGCCCACACTTTGCAGCACAGTGGCACGGCATCCGCTTGCCACATAAGCCTCAACCACCTTGTCGCCGTCGGCGAAATCAATCCATGCGGCAGCCTGCGCGTAGTTGGCCACGCGCAAATAGAATTGGGCCATCTTGCGTCTGCGCCACCCTATATGCGGAAACTCGCGCCGCAGCCGAGAGTAGGCATAGTAAGGATAGTGTTCGTTTACGACATAGCGTATGAAGCGGTAGGCCGACGGCGACTGCACGCCAAACCCCCGGCAATACGGCAGGCGGCGCATCCACACTAAAAGTCGGCTCAGGTTGTTCATCGGCAAGAGGTTGTTTTACGGTTAACGCTGGCGCGGAAAGTGCACGGCAACAGCGTGTGTCTTTCTCCTACACCGCAAGCATGCGCAGCGCGCCAACGCAAAGTTAATGAAAAGATTCCGTTCCACGGCCATACATAACGAAAAAGACGAATGCCATGTGGCATTCGTCTCGTCATCGGTGGGCGCTGAGGGATTCGAACCCCCGACCCTCTGCTTGTAAGGCAGATGCTCTAAACCAGCTGAGCTAAGCGCCCGAGAGCTTGATGTTTCAAGCGAGTGCAAAAGTAGTAATATTCCACGTAACCGACAAATATATGAAGAAAATAATGCAAAAAACAAACATTTATTCACACACCAAAACATATATTAAGTAAAAGTACGCGTTTTTATACCGCATTATGGATGCTAATCCCGATTTCATGCACGCTCCGTTGCCATGCGGCAAGCACTTTGCCGCCGCGCGCTGCGGCTGCGACACACGCGTGCACCACATGCAACACGCTTGTGCACCATACGCCCCACGCGCCCCATTCGCCTTCGGCACGCGGCCAGCAGAACATCATTGCGGCGCAACGCGGTGCTGCACGCGGCGGCGGCAATTTATTTCAGACAAACAACCTATAAGTGAAAAAAAATGTGTAAGTTTGCCGTAAAAAGCAAAACCGATGAAATTCACCGACGTGTTACGCCATACTGCTGGCGCGCTTACGGCACCGCTGCGCGTGAGCGGCCGCTTCTTTGTGTTCACCTACCTGCTTGGCTGCATCTGCGCATGGGCCACGCTGCCCGACACACGCGGCGCGAAACTCTACGAGAATCTCTACATTGAACTGTTTCTCGACACCTATCTGCTCGCAGCCCTACTCACCGTGCTGCCGCGCAGGGCACGCATCTGGACACGCGCCGTGCTCTACGCCGCGCTTTATGCCGCAGCCATAATCGATGTCTACTGCTTCGTGAAGTTCGAGTCGACGCTCACGCCGACGATGCTTCTGCTCGTTGGCGAGACAGACTCGCGCGAGGCAGGCGAATTCTTAAAGTCGTGCGTGTCGCCCGACATCATATTCAGCAATCTAGGATGGGTCCTCTTGCTCGCTGCAATGCATGTGCTTACGGCCATACGGCTGCGTTTCCCGCATTTCATACCCCGTGCAGTGTGCAGTCTTCTACACGACTTGAAAGCCAAAGCCGCATCCATGGCAGCAAAGGCCACGCCCGTCACGGACACAATGGTGCTTGCCCTGCTCGTGTGGGCAGCCATAGCGAGCTGGCACAACAAGGCGGCCACATGGAAACTGATGTCGGGACGCAACATAGGCGAGGTGGAGCACACGCTCACCGACAACCGGCACGCCGTGCTCTATGCACCGATTTACCGCCTTGTGTTCAGCATCTACGCCAACACACTCACCGCCAAACAGGTGCAGAAGCTCATTGCCACGGCCGACAAGGTGCAGGTGGACAGCTGCACATTCCGCAGCCCCAACATCGTGCTAATCATTGGCGAGAGCTACAACCGCCACCACTCGCAGATGTACGGCTATGCAATGCCCACCACGCCAAGGCAGATGAAGTTGGAACGCACGGGGCGGCTCGTGCGCTACGACGACGTGGTGTCGCCGTGGAATCTCACGAGTTTCGTGTTCAAGAGTCTCTTCTCGATGCACGTCACGGGGCAGAAGGGCGAATGGTGCGACTATCCACTCTTCCCGGAACTGTTCCGCAAGGCGGGCTACCACGTCACGTTCATAACCAACCAGTTTCTGCCGAAAGCCAAGGAAGCCGTCTACGACTTCAGCGGAGGCTTCTTCCTGAACAACCCGAAGCTGAGCGCGGCACAGTTTGACACGCGAAACACGCAGCTGCACCGCTACGACGAGGACTTGCTCAAAGACTACGACGAACTGAAAGGGGCCAACACCGACGCCAACCTGATAATATTCCACCTCATAGGGCAGCACGTGGCCTACCGCCAGCGAAGCCCCAAAGACCGCAAGCATTTCAAGGGCGACGACTACAAGGAGATGAAGCCCAACCTCAACGCACGCGAACGCGGCATTCTGGCCGACTACGACAACGCCATACTCTACAACGACTCGGTGGTGAGCGAAATCGTGGGACGCTTTGAAAACGACGATGCAATAGTGATATATGTGCCCGATCACGGTGAGGAATGCTACGAGGGCGACATGCACTTCTTCTGCCGCCTGCACTCGGCCGAGATAGATGCGCGCCTAGCGCACGCCGAGTTCGACATCCCGTTCTGGATTTGGTGCTCGCACAAATATGCCGCACGGCGACCCGAGATATTCAAGCAAGTGACCGAGGCACGCCACCGTCGCTACATGACCGACGCGCTGCCACATCTTCTGCTCTACCTTGCCGGCATATACGCTCCCGACTACCACGACGAATACAACATACTCTCGCCCGAATACAACGAGGCACGGCCGCGCCTGCTCAAAGGTGTGACCGACTATGATTCACTGAAATAAAAAAAAGAAAATGCGACAAAGACAACCTCTGCTCACGCGTGCCGAATGTGCAGCACTGCGCGGACTCGCAATAGCAGGCATATTTCTGCACAACTACTGCCACTGGCTCGGCTTCGCAGTGAAGGAAAACGAATACACGTTCACCATGGCAAAATGCCGCTCGCTGGCCTCGGCTCTGGCCTCGCCCGACATCAACCTGCCCGTGCACCTGTTGTCGTTTTTCGGGCACTACGGTGTGCCGGTATTCCTGTTTCTCAGTGCCTACGGGCTCGTGATGAAATATGAAAGTCAAGGACACAATGTCCAGCACAACGAGGGACTGTGGGATTTCACGCGGCACCACTACACAAAACTGTTCGACATGATGATTGTGGGCTTCGTGGCATTCACCATGGTAGATGCCATCACGCCCGGACAGCACCACTACGAGGTTACACACATAATAGGACAACTGCTCATGGTGAACAACCTCATGCCCGATCCCGACCATGTGATATGGCCCGGGCCTTACTGGTTTTTCGGACTTATGATGCAGCTTTACCTCGTTTATCGCGTGGTGTTGCACCGCCGTGGGTCAATATGGGCTTTGGCACTCGTCGTTCTGTGCTGGGCTGCACAGGCATGGTGCACCCCCGAAGGCGACACGCTCAACCGCGTGCGCTACAACTTCATGGGCGGAGTTCTGCCGTTCTGCGCCGGATTGCTGTATGCACGCCATGGCAGGACGATGGCCCACGGTTCACTCATTGTGATGACGGTGTTGTCGGGAGTGGCTGTGTTCTTCTTCAGCTTCAATTTCCAGTTGTGGTTGTGGGCTCCTCTGTTTGTATGCACATTCGCGGTGGGGCTTGTGAAGCTCACCCCGAAGTCTGTGTGCGAGCGTCTGGCATGGTTGGGCGGCATCTCGGCGGCCATATTCGTGCTGCACCCCATAACCCGCAAGGTGTTCATTCCCGTTAGCCGACACGGCGATGTCTACACCGGTTTGCTGCTTTATGTCGTGGCCACGGTGGCACTCGCATGGTTCTACCACCGCACGCGGCAGCTCTACCGTCCCAAGAACGGCAACACCACCGACGGCACGAAGCAAAAAGAAAAACAGTAAGGAGATGAAACTACCGAGAATACCCGACATAGAACTGGCAAACATAAGCCGGTATCGCGGTGAACTGATGGGGGCGGCAATGCTTTTCGTCATACTGTTCCACGTCGGACTAAACCGCAACGACCCGTTCTACGGGCTGCGGCGGTGCGGCAATGTGGGGGTGGACATATTCCTCTTTCTCAGCGGTGTGGGTCTGTGGTTTGCCTGGCACAAGAACCCCGACACACGGGCTTTCTACCGAAGGCGTCTTCTGCGCATCGTGCCCACATGGCTGATAGTGGCCGGGATATTCTACATTGCCGACTACATGGGACCTAGGCGTTTCTCGCGCAACATAATCGACTTGATAGGCGACATAACAATAAACTGGGATTTCTGGCTCCACGACGAACTTACCTTCTGGTATGTGCCGGCCATAATGGCACTCTATCTCGTTGCGCCACACTACATGCGGCTCATTTCCAGGTATCCCATATACCGTTGGCTGCCGCTGCTCATGGTGGTGTGGTGCGTCATGGTGCAATGGGTGATACCCATACACCGCGCCGTGGGACACTTGGAGATATTCTGGAGCAGGATGCCCATATTCTTCATAGGCATTAACATGGGCGAGATGGTGCGCCGCAAGGACACGATTGAAAGCAATGCCGTAGGACTGTTGCTGCTCACTTTCGGTCTTACCTTCGGCACATGCCTCTACCTTGAGCAGGTAAGGCACGGCAATTTCCCGCTATTCGTTGAACGCATGCTATACATTCCGTTCACGATAACGGCCATACTCGTGCTCAACCGCATCTTCCGACGCACGCCAAAATGGCTTAACTCGTTCTGCAAGTTTGTGGGGGCATTGAGCCTTGAAGCCTACCTCATACACATACAGTTCGTGCTTGTGCACATAGAGCCTTATCATCTAGGCTATTGGCCCACGTTCCTGGCCACCGTAGCAATGACGCTCCCCGTGGCATGGATGCTCAACAAGGGCATTGGCCATGTCACCTCAAAAATAAAAGAAAGACTATGACAAAGGACATTCTCAAACTCATACGCCCGAAACAGTGGATAAAGAATATGTTCGTGTTCATCCCGATGTTCTTCGGTGGCGAACTCTTCGATGCCCAATCCCTCACGGTGTGCGCCATAACATTCGCTGCCTTCAGCATGGTGGCATCGTCGGTTTACTGCTACAACGACATCGTGGACGTTGACGCCGACCGCCGTCATCCGGTGAAATGCATGCGTCCAGTTGCCTCTGGGGCTGTGTCGATGCGGCTTGCCTACTGTCTCATGGCCGTCACCTTCGCCCTGTCGCTCGCAACGGTGACCCTGCTTCCGCCCGAAGTGGCACCCAACGTCATGGCAGTGATTGTGTTCTACTATCTGCTCAACCTTGCCTATTGCTCTAAACTGAAGCAATATGCCATTGTCGACGTGTGCATAGTGGCCTTCGGATTCGTGCTGCGCATACTCGCAGGAGGCTTCGCCTGTGAGGTGACCCCCACAGGTTGGCTCGTGATAATGACATTCTTACTTACATTGTTCCTTTCGTTTGCAAAGCGACGCGACGATGTTGTGCGCATGAACGAAACTGGCGAAGCCCCACGCAAGAACACCGTGCGCTACAATCTCACGTTCATCAACCAGGCAATAACCATTACCGCGTCGGTAACGCTCGTGTGCTACATCATGTACACGGTGTCGCCCGAAGTGGCCGTAAGGTTCGACACGCCTTATCTCTACCTCACGTTTGTATTCGTTCTGCTCGGACTTCTGCGCTACATACAGATAAGTGTTGTTGACAAGAAAAGCGGCGACCCCACCAAAGTAATACTGCGCGACCATTTCACACAAATCATTGTCGTGCTTTGGATACTGTCGTTCCTGCTCATGATTTATGTGATATGAAAGAACGGATAAAGATTTTCGATTTCGACGGGACAATAACCAATCGCGACACACTCATTTGGTTCATCATCTATGCCTGCGGTTGGCGGCGGTTTGTCACGGGTTTTGCTCTGCACGCCCCGCTTCTCGTGCTCATGAAGCTGCGCCTTTGTTCCAACTACCGCGCCAAGTTACGCATATTCGATTGGTTCTTCGGCGGCATGACAATGGCGCGGTTCAACACACTGTGCCACGATTTCGCAGCCGACCGACAAGACCTTCTGCGCCCCGAAGCGGTAAAAGAACTGAACGACACGCTCAACCGTGGCGAGCAGGTTTATATAGTTAGCGCGAGCATCGACAATTGGGTGAGCCAGTTTGCAGCACACATAGCTCCGCATTCCGCCACTCGCCCTGTTGTTATAGGTACGCGCGTGGAAGAATGCGGAGGACGTTTGACGGGGCACTTCCTTACGCCCAACTGCTACGGGGCAGAGAAAGTGCGCCGCATAAAGGATTACATTACGCGCCGCGAAGATTTTTACATAATTGCCTACGGCGACAGCCGGGGCGACAAAGAAATGCTGGAATATGCTGATGAAAGACATTATAAACCGTTTAGATAGCCATCGCCGCCAACAAATAGGCGAGGTGCTGCGTTTCGGTATAGTGGGAATGGCGGCTACACTGCTGCAATATGCCATTTACTGGGTGCTGCTGCACTGGATAACGCCGTCGCCGGCGATGACCATAGGCTATGCCGTGAGCTTCCTTTTCAATTTCATCGCCTCCACACGCTACACGTTCCGCGTGAAGGCATCGGCACGCCGTGGCATGGGTTTCGCACTCTCGCATGCCGTGAACTATATTCTGCAGATTGCCACACTCAACCTGTTTCTGTGGCTTGGAGTGCCCGAAACGCTCGCGCCGGTGCCGATGTTCTGCGTCTGCGTGCCCGTGAATTTTGTGCTTGTGAGATTTTTCCTCAAGAAGAAATAGAATATGACCGACAAATTTTCCAACAACCCCGTGCTTAGGGCATTCACTACCCTGTTCGGAATAAAGCGCGGCGAACACGCCATAGCAGCCGTGATGCTGACCATACTTGTTGCCATCAACGCCCTCGTAGTGTGCAAATACTACGGTGTGTTCACGCCCCCAAATGCGCACTACTGGCATCTCTTCATCAGTAAGTTCCACATATCGGGGTTCGACCCAATCACCTATTCGGTGGTGAGCGACTGGACTGCGGGCTACAATGTCTACCGTCACCCGCTGCTCGCGTTCTTCATGTATGTGCCTTATCTTATAAACCAAGCCCTTATGTGGGCCACTGGCATTAACTGCGCATTGTTTGTCGTGGCGGCCATACAGATATTCTGCGCCCTGTATGCCGCGTTGTTCTGCTTCAGAATATTCCACGAAATTGCCGGAACGAGCCGTGCCGATGCCATTCTGCTCACGCTGTTCTTCTATTCTTTCGCCTTTGTCATGATCTCGGCCATTGTGCCCGACCATTTCATCATTTCTATGATGCTGCTCACACTAGCACTATATGTGTCGGGAAAACTAATTGCAAAGGGCAGGAAACTGAAGATGTGGCAGACGGTGCTCTACTTCTTCCTCACGGCAGGAACTTCGCTCAACAACGGACTGAAGATTTATCTTAGCGACCTTTTTGTGAACGGCAAGAGCATATTCCGCCCGAAATTCTTCTTCGGGGCCATAATCCTGCCCGCCATACTCGTTTGGGGTGCAGGCAAACTGAGCTACGACCATATCGTGTGGCCGCGCGACGTGGCGGCAAAGGCCGCACGGGCAAAGGCCAAAGCGGCAAAAGAAAAGAAGGCCAAGGCCGCGCAGTTAATGCAGGCTCGCGCCGACTCTATCGCGGCGGCAAACGGCGACACGGTTGTGAAAACGACAAAGGCCGAGCCCGTGAAGCCCAAGAAGAAACGCCGCGTGAGCAAGGGCGCGCCCATATCGCACGGACAGTTTCTCGACTGGACCGACATTACTACGTCGCGCACAAGTTCTGTCGTTGAAAACCTCTTCGGCGAATCAATACAACTGCACGAAGACTATCTGCTCGGTGATGTGCTGCGATCGCGGCCAATCATAGTGCATTACCGCTCATGGGTGAACTATGCCGTAGAGGCGGCGATACTCATCTTGTTTATAATCGGGATATGGTGCGGAAGAAAATCGCGCTTCTTCTGGCTCGCTATGTCTTACTTCGCGCTCGACATGGCACTGCACATAGGACTCGGTTTCGGCATAAACGAGGTGTATATCATGTCGGCCCACTGGATTTACATAATCCCCATAGCAATGGCCTACGCACTGCGCTCCGCGCCAAAACGCCTGCTCACGGCACAACGGTGCGCGATAGCAGCCATCACCGTGTTCCTGTGGATACACAACGTGCGTTTGATAGTGCAATATCTGTATTTCACATAACCCCGGACAAAGCCATAACCAACATACAACGATGATTCTGAAAATAAAGAAAGGCGAGCGCATCGAGGCCATTGCAGCACTAATTGTATTCGTTGTGCTCAACGCCTTGCTCATATACAACCATTACGACCGCTTCACGCGAGGGGCACATGTGGGCTTTTGGTCGCTTTTCTACAACCATCTCAACGTGTCGGGCTACGACGTGTTCTCGCTCATTGCAATATCTTGTATGCGTGTGCACTGGAACACGCTGCGTCACCCGCTGTTCATCGCAGTGCTCGCGCCGCTCTATTGGCTCAACCATTGGCTCATGCCGACCACGGAATTCAATTTCTCCATGTTCTTCATGGCCGCCGTGCTGATAGTCTGCGACTTCTACGGTTTCATATTTCTCAGACGCACCCTGCACGAAATCATAGGCACAAGCCGGACCGATACCAACTGGTTGTCGGCCATGTTCTACTCGTTTGCGCACATCATGCTCGCCACAATAGTGCCCGACCATTTTGCAATATCGCTCATGCTGCTGCTTCTGACAGTCTACGTCACAGGACGACACATGCGCGACGGCCAACGACTTGAATGGTGGAAAGCAGGACTGCTCTACTTCGTCACCGCCGGAACAACACTCACCAACGGTGTAAAGACATTCATTGCCGCCGCATTCGCAAACGGGCGCAAGATATTGTCATGGCGTGGCATAGCCGCATTCGCGTTGCCCACATTATTGCTCGGGGCGGCAGTGGTGTGGCAAGAGAAAGCCATCATCGAACCGCAGAAACGCAACATAAAACATATAGAGGAAGCCGTGGCCAAGAAAAACCCGCACGCTGCCGACAAACTAAAAGTGCATGACGAATGGGTGAAACAGCAAAACGGCGAGGCTCTCACCAAAAACGTGCCTCTGCTTGAATGGAGCGACATGACAACATCGCGGTGGCGGTCGGTTACAGACAACCTTTTCGGCGAATCGCTGCAACTGCACCGCGACCATTTGCTTGAAGACGTGCAACAGACACGCCCTGTGTTCGTGTCCTACCGTTGGACGGTCAACTACATAATTGAGGCTGCCATTGCATTGCTTTTCATTGCCGGAGCATGGGCGGCACGCCGCGAACGGTTCTTCAAGATGGTGGCAACGTGGTTTGCATTCGACATCACAATGCACCTGTTTTTCGGGTTCGGACTTAACGAGGTGTACATAATGACCGCTCATTGGGCGTTCATCATCCCCATAGCAGCTGCTTATCTCATAAAGAAGTCCACGCAACGCCAAGCAAAGGCTCTGCGCATTGCCGTTGGCGTGCTCACCCTGTGGCTTGCGGCATACAACGGCAGCATATTGTTCAACTATTTTGTGACACAATGAAAAAGGGCAAACACAAGCTGAGGGTGTTCCACCTCATCACACACTTCGACCTCGGCGGCGCAGAACGCGTGGCCGCCAACATTGCAGAGTCGGCATCGCCCGACATGGAATATCATGTGGTGGAGATTTTGCGAGGTCATTCGGCATTCACGCGGCAATTCACGGCAGAGCTAAAAGAAGCCGGGGTGAGATGCCACCGCAGCCTTATGCCCGACTTCCGTTTCCATTTCCTGCCCGAAAGATTTGCCGCCGCTGTGTTTACGCTGCGTTTCCTGTGGCTTTGGCTAAGGTGGCGACCCGACATAATACACACGCACACCGAAACTCCCGACCTTGCTTTTTTCGTGGCGACAAAGATGTTGCCGTGGGCAAAGGGTTTTGCCGTGGTGCGCACGATACACAACACGCAGCTATGGACCGGGTTGGCATGCACTGCCGTAAGAGTGGAGAAAATGTTCGAGCGATGCCGTGTCAACATAGCAATCTCCAATTCTGTGCGCGACAGCTATGCCCAACGTTTCGGCGAAAAGCCACCCATTATACACAACGGCGTGGCCGAAGTGGAACAAAAGCCGTTCCCGAACATTGTAAAAGGAAAAACCAATATTCTTTTCGCCGGACGGCTTGAGGCGCAGAAAGGCATCGATGCTTTGTTGGCCACAATAACCTCTCTGCGCGGCGACAACGGCTATCATTTCCACATAATAGGCACCGGTTCGATGAAAGGTAAGGTGCAGGCAGTCGTCGGCGATTGCGGCAATGTCACGCTATACGATGCTGTCTACGGTCTGTCGGCTTATCTATCTTCGTTCGACTTTCTTTTCATGCCGTCCGAATTCGAAGGTCTCAGCATGCTGTCTATGGAGGCAAGCATTAACCGTCTGCCCGTAATTGCCAACGACTGTCCCGGACTTTCCGACACTCTCCCACCCGATTGGCAACTGAAAGTGCACGACAACGATGTGCAGGCATACCTTCACATCTTCAAAGATGTCCTACCGCACGCCAACCGCCATCAACTCATCCAACAGGCGCGACAATACGCCCTCGACAACTTCACGGTGGCGCTCATGCAGACACGATATGAGAACGTTTACCGTGCAAAAGCTTGCACGAAGACCGAGAACAAGACATCAAAATGACTATATAAGCAGAAAAAACAAGAAAAAACAGCAATAAAGCGAAAAAAGCGTCCAAAATATTTGGCAGAAACACAAAAAAGCAATACCTTTGCAACCGCTTACGAAAAGCAAGGGCGCTTAGCTCAGCTGGTTTAGAGCATCTGCCTTACAAGCAGAGGGTCGGGGGTTCGAATCCCTCAGCGCCCACAGGGGTGTTTCCTCGTAGTACACTTTTATAAGTTACTGCGAGGATTTTTTCTTTTTATACATATCCATCAACCCCACAACACAAGTCATGCTAAGACGTACAATCAGTCAACTGAAAGCCAAGGAAGCGTAAAGGCAACTGTTTTTGCATTATCAAAGCATTTTTCCTTTATGCCATTTCATCTTCCACGGCTTCACTTTCCACCCAATATGATCGAAACATTCTGTCGCAAAAAAGCCGCGTTTGAAATAAAATGAATATGAAAGTTCAACTTTATTTGCATTTTTTCACCTTTTTGTTTGGTCGTTACACACAAATGGTTTACCTTTGTAAACAGAACAGCAACCAATGCAACACTACCTAATGCATTTACATCTAAAACCGACAGGATAAATGTAAAAGTAACCGACAATAAGAAAAATGTCAAATTAAACAACCAGACACAACCCTTCTCAAAGAATAATCGATAGCCGTGCAACCGTTGCACGGCTTTTTTCATGCCCTTACGCCATACCGAAAAAGTCGCAAACAGTGTCAAACAAAGCGTTTTTTGCCCACAAACAACACTTTATTCAAGTTTTTTTCCTAAATTTGCAGTAAGCGGTAAAGTGTCACCCTTTCGTCAGGGACACACACCCTCAACAGTCACGACATTCATTTTTCAGCATATATGCACAAAGCAGGTTTTGTAAACATCGTGGGCAACCCCAACGTGGGCAAGTCTACACTGATGAACCAACTCGTGGGCGAACGCATAAGCATCGCCACATTCAAGGCGCAGACAACACGCCACCGCATCATGGGCATAGTAAACACCGACGATGCACAGATAGTATTCTCCGACACTCCGGGAGTGCTCAAGCCTAACTACAAGCTGCAGGAGTCGATGCTCGCCTTCTCTGAATCGGCACTGCAAGACGCCGACATTCTACTCTATGTCACAGATGTCGTCGAGACACCCGAAAAGAACATGGATTTCCTCGACAAAGTGAAGAAAATGACAATCCCGGTGCTCTTGCTCATAAACAAAATCGACATGAGCGACCAAAAGACACTCGGCAACACCGTGGAAAAATGGCATTCACTGCTGCCTTCTGCCGAGATTCTCCCAATATCGGCACAAAACAAGTTCGGCACCGATATGCTCATGAAACGCATAAAAGAACTTCTGCCGGAGTCTCCCCCATACTTCGACAAAGACCAGCTCACCGACAAACCGGCACGTTTCTTCGTTTCGGAGATAATCCGCGAGAAGATACTTCTGTATTACGACAAGGAAATACCCTACTCGGTAGAGGTGAAAGTAGATACGTTCAAGGAGGAAGCAAGGCATATTCTCATACATGCAATAATATATGTGGAGCGCGACTCGCAGAAAGGCATAATCATAGGTCACCAAGGCGTGGCCCTTAAGAAGATGTCTACGGAGGCACGCAAAGCCCTCGAGCGTTTCTTCGGCAAGCGCATATATCTTGAAACATTCGTGAAAGTAGACAAGGATTGGCGCAGTTCAAAACGCGAGCTCGACAATTTCGGATACAATCCCGAATGAAACCACGCCGCCAAAGCAACACAAAGACACTGCACCCGGCGGCATCAACACAATCCAACTTCACAGAAACAGTGGCAATAGCGGCCCTACTGTCTACAGTTTTACGCCGTCACAAGTTCCTGAACCTGTTTTCTGCAATCAAAACAAATCCCATTTCAAACATTTAAAGACAACAAAGTGGCAAATTTAGTAGCAATAGTAGGACGCCCCAATGTGGGCAAATCCACACTTTTCAACCGTCTGACCAAGACACGGCAGGCTATCGTGAGCGACACCGCAGGCACTACACGCGACCGCCAGTATGGCAAGTGCGAATGGAACGGGCGTGAATTTTCAGTAGTCGATACCGGCGGATGGGTAGTAAAAAGCGACGATATATTCGAAGATGCAATACGCAAGCAGGTGCTTGTGGCCACCGAAGAAGCCGACTTGGTGCTCTTCCTCGTGGACGTACAGACCGGACTTACCGACTGGGATGAGGATGTGGCACAAATTCTGCGCCGTTCCAAACTGCCTGTAATACTCGTGGCCAACAAGACCGACAACAACGACCAGATATACGATGCGGCTGAGTTCTACTCGCTCGGACTGGGCGAACCGCAGTGCATATCGTCGGCCACCGGCAGCGGAACGGGCGACTTGCTCGACCTCGTAATGTCGAAACTCAAGGCAGACAACGGCGAAATCATAGAAGAAGGCATCCCACGCTTTGCCGTAGTAGGCCGTCCGAATGCCGGAAAGAGCAGCATAATCAACGCCTTCATAGGCGAAGACCGCAACATCGTGACCGAGATTGCAGGCACTACACGCGACTCCATCTACACACGCTACGACAAGTTCGGGTTCGACTTCTACCTCGTTGACACGGCAGGAATACGACGCAAGAACAAGGTTTCAGAAGACCTCGAGTTCTATTCAGTAATGCGATCAATACGCGCAATAGAAAATTCCGACGTGTGCATACTCATGCTCGACGCCACACGAGGCATCGAGGCACAGGACATGAACATATTCCAGCTTATACAACGCAACAACAAGTCGCTTGTCGTTGTCGTTAACAAGTGGGATTTGGTGGAGAACAAAGACCAGGCTGTGATAAAGACATTCGAAAACGCCATACGCAACCGCATGGCACCGTTTGTCGATTTCCCGATAATCTTTGCATCGGCACTCACCAAGCAGCGCATATTCAAGGTGCTCGAAACCGCAAAACAGGTCTACCTCAACCGCAAGGCAAAAGTGGGAACGGCAAAACTCAACGAAGTGATGCTGCCTCTTATCGAAGCATATCCGCCACCATCGACAAAGGGCAAGTACATAAAGATAAAATACTGCACGCAGTTGCCCAACACACAGATACCGTCATTCGTGTTCTACGCCAATCTTCCCCAATACATAAAGGAGCCTTACCGGCGTTTCCTCGAAAACAAGATAAGAGAGAACTGGTCGATGCATGGATGCCCGATAAACGTGTTCATACGCCAGAAATAACGATGGCCACACAACCACAATGAATTGTGATCAGACCGACTTTATTACAAAGACACTAAAATGCAGGCAAACGGCTCTATACCGCTTGCCTGCATAATATATATATGAAAGCACTGACGATATTTTCACTGGCCGCAGCAGCCTTATTGGCGAGTTGTCACGACAACGCACCCGACCAAGGGGAGATAGCCGGAAAAACGGCAAAAATATACTACGACTACCTCATCGACAAGAAATACGAGGCTTATGTCGACGGCTTCCATCAGCCCGACAGCATCCCGGCAAACTACCGCGAACAGCTCATCACCAATGCGAAGATGTTCGTAGGCATGATAAACGAGAAGCACAAGGGACTGAAATCAGTGAGCGTGGCAAACGCCCAAGCCGATACAACACGCCATATAGGCAGCGCATTTCTCATTCTCTGCTTCAGCGACAGCACACGCGAAGAAATCGTTGTCCCCATGGTGCAACACCGTGGAGTGTGGATGATGAGATAAAAAATACGAAATACGCAAGCGAGAGGGGCATTCTTTTTTACGGAATGCCCCTTTCGCATATATACAAATATGTGTGTTATGCTTGCTCTTAAAGCTCAATAATATGTAAGTATGTCAAAGAACGCCGCCATTACAAGCAGGTGCAAAGGTAATGTTTGGCGCAAGCGATTGCAAGTAAAATCTGTATATAAGCGTTGACAAAAGCAATCATCTGTCTTGGCAAATACGATGAAGAGAACAGATAATATATATTATATTATTAGTGTCCGGTAAAAACTTTGCAACTGGCAAGTCCCGTAGGGACGACAGAT
>CAVKCP010000057.1:0-16144 GCA_963654815.1 Lachnospiraceae bacterium
ACTATAAATTTGTTTTGGTTTGCTTGCATCAACCAAAATTGTCGTACATGATGCTGTCTGCATCCACTCCAAGACTGTCGAGATAATCGGTTACGGTCTTGATGAGCATTGGAGGACCACAAAGATAATATTCACAATCCTCGGGTGCATCATGATCTTTCAAGTAAGTGTCGCGGATGCAATTCACGGCAAATCCTTCGTAATATTTCACGCCTTGTGCATCGGCTACCGGGTCTTTTCTGTCGAGCGACAGATGGAAATGGAAATTGGGGAATTCCTTCTCAAGTTCCCAGAAATCTTCCAAGAAGAAAGCTTCTCCAAGCGCACGTGCTCCATAGAAGAAATGCAGTTCGCGGTTTGTTGTGTGCAAAGTCTTGGTCATGTGCATTATCTGTGCTCTCAACGGAGCCATACCTGCACCACCGCCAATCCAAATCATTTCCTTGCCCGAAGTGAAATTCGGATGGAAATCACCATAAGGGCCACTCATCATCACCTTGTCACCGGGTTTCAACGAGAAGATGTATGACGAGGCGATGCCTGTGGGCACATTCTGAAAACCAACTTGCGGACGGGGCAGGAACGGAGTGGTGGCTATGCGCACCGTAAGTGTTATGATGTCGCCCTCATCGGGATAGTTGGCCATTGAATAGGCTCGCACCGTAGGTTCTGGGTTGTGGGCCTTGAGCGAGAATATGTTGAATTTCTCCCAAGCTCCGATGTATTCTTCACCTATCAACGATTTGTCGAAATCCTTGTCGTAGTCGATACAGTCATAGGCAGGAATCTTGATTTGTGCGTAGGAACCCGGCACGAAATCCATGTGCTCGCCCGGAGGCAGAGCCACCTTGAATTCTTTTATGAATGAAGAAACGTTTCTGTTGGAAATAACTTCACATTCCCACTCTTTCACGCCCATCACGCTATCGGGCACCTTTATCTTCAAATCGCCTTTCACCTTGCACTGGCATCCAAGACGCCAATGTTCCTTTATCTGCTTACGCGTGAAATGCGGACGTTCTGAATCGAGTATCTCGCCACCGCCTTCAAGCACCTGCACCTTGCACTGACCGCAACTTGCCTTGCCGCCACAGGCAGAAGGAAGGAATATGCCGTTCTCGTTCAGCGTGGACATCAGGCTGCTGCCTTGTGCCACGTTTATTGTCTTGTCGCCGTTGATTTCGATGTTTACGTTTCCGCTTGGGCTGAGATATTTCTTAGCCACCAGCAATATGACAACCAACAAGAGTATCACAATCAGGAAGACTCCGATACTCGCCAATATAAATGATGTGTTTACCATATCTTCTGTCCTCCAAATTATATTTTAAGTCCTGAGAAGCAAAGCATTGCCATTGCCATCAGTCCTACGGTTATAAATGTGATGCCAAGTCCTTGCAGAGGTTTAGGCACATCGCAGTATTGCATTTTCTCACGGATTGCACCCATGAGTGTAATGGCAAGAGTCCAGCCGAGACCCGATCCTACTGCATAGACGATGCTGTCCCACACGTTTGTGATAGCCTGTGTATTGCTTGGGTCAAGCAGTATGCGTTGCTGCATAAAGAGTGAAGCACCCATTATGGCACAGTTCACTGCTATCAGCGGAAGGAAAATGCCCAAAGCTGCATACAACGAAGGCGAGTATTTCTCGACTACCATCTCAACCAGCTGCACAATGCCTGCAATGACAGCAATGAAGAGAATGAAGCTGAGATAGCTGAGGTCAACACCCTCCAAAAGACAATCGGGGCCCAGGACTTTTGTCTGCAACAGATAGTCAACGGGCACTGTAACCAGCAACACAAACGTTACAGCCAATCCCAATCCCAAGGATGTCTTCACATTTTTTGATACAGCAAGAAACGAACACATGCCCAAGAAATAGGCAAAAATCATATTGTCGACAAAAACCGACCGAAAGAACAAACTTATTGCGTGTTCCATAATCATTTTTCCTCCTTATATATATAGGCACGGTGTACCCAGATTACACATCCCAAGAGAATAAGGGCCATGGCGGGCATGGTCATCATTCCATTGTTTGCATATCCCAATCCATAAAAACCATCGGGGATGATTTGGAAACCGAGCAGCGAACCTCTGCCGAGCAATTCTCGCACGGCACCCACGATGACAAGTATGAGAGCGTAGCCAAGACCGTTGCCAAGACCGTCGAGGAACGAAGGCCAAGGCCGGTTCATCATGGCAAAAGCCTCCAGACGTCCCATCAGAATACAGTTGGTGATGATAAGTCCCACATACACCGACAACTGCACGCTGACATCATAGGCAAACGCCTTCAACAACTGGGCTACTATTGTCACCAGTGCTGCCACGACCACAAGTTGTACGATTATGCGGATGCGTTGCGGTATAGTGTTGCGGATTAGAGATATTATCACATTTGAAAATGCCGTGATGATTGTAACGGCAAGTCCCATGACTATGGCCGGCTTCAACTGCGAAGTAACGGCCAAGGCACTGCATATACCGAGCACCTGAACAAGAATCGGGTTGTCAAGGTTCAGCGGTTTGGCAAATGCCTCCTTATTTTGTTTACTAAATAATGCCATAATCTATCTTTGGTTATTTTATGAACTTGGAAAGTCCTTCCTTCAACATCTGGTCGACTCCGTTCGATGTCAGCGTTGCGCCCGTAACGGCATCCACATTATTGGGGTCGGCATCGTCGGCATCTTTCTTCACTCCAAGCTCAATGCCGTCTACTCCGTCCTTGTGGATTTTCTTTCCTCTGAATTTCTCTTGCCATTTTACGTTGTCCTTGATTTCTGCGCCAAGGCCGGCTGTCTCGCCCTCGTGATTGAAATACACGCCGTAAACAGTATTGTTGTCGGCATCTACGGCCACGAAGCCAGAAATGCCTCCCCACAATCCCATACCCTTTACGGTATAGACTGTCTTGGGCTGCCCGTCAACGACACATTCATAATACTTCATTCCGTCTTTCTCCTTTTCCGCCTTCACTACTTCCTTGTATTTGGCTGCCGCCGCATTGTTGTCAAGATTGCGCAGATTAAGAGAATTCAGAATTTGTTTTTGTGTGTCAAGGGCGACATTCTTGTCCTGCATTGGTTTCAGCACCTGAAAAACGAATGCCAACAGAAATGCCACAACGACAACAATGACAACCGAATAGACTATGGTGTAACTATTTGAATTTGTCTTCATAACTTTTCTTGATTATTTGTTAACAGCACGCTTGGCACGCCGTGATATGTTTCGTTGAACCACGCAGTAATCTATAAGCGGAGCAACCATGTTTCCGAAGAATATAGCCAGCATCATGCCCTCCGGATAGCCGGGATTCATAACACGCACGATTACGGCAATTGCTCCTATCAAGAAGCCATAGATGTATTTTCCGCACTCCGTGCGTGCCGATGTTACGGGGTCGGTTGCCATAAACACAGCACCGAAACAGAAGCCTCCAAGAATCAAATGTTCATACCATGCTATGGGTGTCATTCCCAAAGTCTGGAATATCACTGCCATAACAATGCCTCCTGCAAACACGCTGCCCATTGTCTTCCACGAAGCAATGCCCGTCCACAACAATATCACAGCTCCGATTGCAATGGCAATTACCGATGTTTCGCCTATAGAACCGGGTATAAGTCCGGTTATCATGTCGCACAAACTAGCGTTGGGCACACCACCCTGCGCTATCTGTCCCAATGGGGTGGCTGCTGTAAATGCGTCGGGCAAAGTGTTGCCAAGGCCAAATATAGAGTCTTTTGCAATCCAAACCTTGTCGCCGCTCATCGCTGTCGGGTATGAGAAGAAAAGGAACATACGCGCTCCCACTGCCACATTGAACACATTCATGCCCGTGCCGCCGAAGATTTCTTTCAGGAAAATGACAGAGAAAGCTACTGCGATTGCCAGCATCCACAAAGGTGTGGAAACGGGAACGATAAGCGGAATTATAATTCCTGAAACCAAAAAGCCTTCCTGTATTTCCTCATGCTTCCATTGAGCCCATGCGAACTCTATACCAAGTCCGACAATGTAGCTTACAAGAATCTTTGGAAGAACGGCCAAGAAGCCGAAAACGAAAATGCTAAGAAAGCCCGCATCGGCCAGTTTGCCTGCTGCCAGATAATTCTGATAGCCCACATTGTACATGCCAAACAACAAAGCCGGAAGCAAGGCGATGACCACAAAACTCATGATGCGCTTCGAGTCAATGGCATCATGAATGTTGCTTCCGCTTTTCGCAGTTGTGTTAGGGACATACAGGAAACTCTCAAAACCGTCGAAGACACTCTCAAAAGCATGCAATTTGCCACCTTTCTGGAAATTGGGCTTTATTTTGTTGAGATATTTTCTTAATGTACTCATTATAGTTATAATGTTAAGCGTTTTCCTTGCGCAAGATGTCCAAGCCCTCACGCACTATTTTCTGAAGTTCCAGTTTCGACGAGTCGACAAACTCTGCAACGGCGAAATCTTCCGGGCTTACCTCATAGATACCGAGCTGTTCCTGCTTGTCTATATCGCCGGCAATGATTGCCTTTATAAGGTATTCGCCATAGATATCCATAGGCAGAACCTTATCATACTCACCGCTCATAATCATGTGTCGCTCGCCACCTTTCACACGAGCATCAAGGCTATATTCTTTCTTGTTGCCGAAAAGCCATGACAGATAGCTGCGTGACACCGAGAAATCATTTACACGTGGCAGAATCCATCCGAAAGCCTCATCCACGTCGTCGCCTTCGGGAATGGCAGTCACCTCTGAGGTGTGAGCACCTACGAAATCATCAAGGCTGCATTTCTTTCCCGTGAGCGGATTTCCGTTTATCAGTCTGACATGTTCGGTTGTCTTTATTTTACCGTCAAGTACTGCCGACATTTTCTCACCAACTATTGTTTCAACGTAGGCAGGGTCGTCAATCTCGCTTCCTGCAACAGCGATACGGTGGCTAAGGTTTACGATGCCCTGATTAAACAGGCGGCCGATGTATATGACAACCGTCGGATTGACAGTCCATACGGTTTCGCCTTTGTTCACAGGATTGACATTGTTAACCTGCACTCCGACGTTGCCTGCCGGGCAACTGCCGTCGAATACATTCACTTCCACGTCTTTTGCATCGGTCAGTGCCTTAGCCGACTGTTTCGAACTTATTCCGAGACAGGTCTTTGCCATCTTCGACAATGCAGTCAAGCCAGTTTGGAAATCGGCCTCGTTTCCTTCGAGTTCATACTCGAAATCCGACGAGAGAGGCATGTCTCTGAATGCACTTACGAATATTGCCTTGGGCGACGTTGTAGGAACTGTCGATACGGCATACGGCAACTGGTTGATGTAACCGAACAAGCCAGCTTCGAGCAACGCTTCCTTCACACTCGCGCCGTCAAGCGCATTCACGTCCTTTTTCCCGAAATCCACATACTGCTGTTCTTCATCAGCATCGACAACCACACGAAGAACTTTACGGCGTTCGCCCCTGACGATAGCAGAAACGGTGCCACTTACGGGAGAAGAGAACTTGACGTCGGTTTGCTTCTTGTTGACAAACAAGACGTCTCCGGCCTTAACCTTATCGCCTTCGTGAACAACAACTTTCGGAACGACGCCCACGAAATCGTCAGGAACAAGGCCATACTGGGAACATTTTCCCTTGGGAAGGTTTTTTCTCGATGCCCTTCCTTTAAGATTAATGTCCAAGCCCTTTCGTAACTTAATCACATTTGTCATAAAAATATATAAAAGAAAAAATTTGTCTGTTGTTTGAAGTTTCCTTGCCGGCGGTGCCGGCAAGCGGCAAATTGCATACTTTGACATTGCAAAAGTAACAAAAAAATATGGAGGATTAAAAGAATTAAAGACAATAATTTCATAATGTAAAAAAATTGCAGTACTTTTGAAGACACAAATCCAAAATGTTGCACCGCACGTGTTAAAGCGCATCTTAAATATATCAATATGGACATTGATAAGTCTGTATTTTCTTATTATTCTTTTACTGCACATTCCGTATATTCAGAGTCAGATAGGGAAAAGTGTAGGCGACATTTTGTGCAATAAGTTAGGAACGAAAGTATCTGTCGGCAGAGTTGACCTTGGATTTATAAACCGGCTTATAATCGATGATTTCAAGATATACGACAAGCAGAACGAAAGCATGTTGCTTGTGTCACGCGCATCTGTAAAAATCGACATTTTCGATTTCCTGGCACACGGAAAGATTGTCATAACATCATCACAATTTTTCGGAACCAAGGCAAACCTGTACAGAAACAGTCCAGATGCCGCGCCTAATTTCCAGTTTGTAATCGACTCTCTCGCCTCAAAAGACACAACACAGCACACTCCACTCGACCTGCAAATAAGTTCGCTGATAATCAGAAACGGAGACATCAAATACCGATGCCGATCGAAAGCCTACGAAAGAGGGAAATTGTCGCTCGACAACATACACCTTTCCAACATCAGTGCACATTTCATAATCAACAAATTGTCTGACGACTCTTTAAATGTAAGGGTCAAGAAACTTGCTTTCACCGAGAGGTCAGGACTAAACATCAAGTCGCTGTCCTTTCATGCCGTTGCCAACAGACAACGTGCCCTGATGGAAGATTTCAACATAAAGTTGCCCAACACCCACATTGCAATCGACAAAGCGACAGCTACTTACAAAATGCTGTCAGGTAAGCTTGAGTTACCAACCTTACAATACAACGGCATCATAACGTCTTCAAAATTCACACCTTCCGACCTGTCGTGCATTGTTCCAAAACTGAAAGATTTCGACAACAAATTCTCATTAGGCATAAATTTCTCAGGCACAGCAACAACAATTGCATTCAATGACATAAGTATTGACACAAACGACCGGCAACTGCATGTGGCTGCCAACGGCAGCATCTACGACATGCCAAACAGAACAAGGTGGTTTGCCAACATAACCGACATTTCTGCAACGGCACCATTTATCAAAAAAGCAGTCACATCAATAACGGGGAAAGAACTGCCCAAGGTTCTGCAAAATGTCGATTATGCCATCATCGCGGGATATGTAAATTGCAGCAACACGCAACTCGCTGCAAGCGTGAAACTAAAAACCAATCTTGGAGAGACACAGATAGCCATAGACAAACGCCCGGAAAAAATCACTGGCAACATAAACACAAACAGTTTCGACCTCAAGACATTTACCGGCAATGACGATTTCGGCAACATTGCCGCAAACATAAATGCCAATGGCAAAGATTTCTCCAACCTTTCAATAAACGGCAACATTTCCGACTTCGACTATAAAGGCTACAAATACAAAGCCATAAAATTCAGTTCCGACATCCGGCACAAGGCCATCAGCGGACACGTCAGCACCGACGACCCCAATTTGCTGCTCGACATGTCGGGCGAATATGACTGGTCGAAACCCAAACGCTCAATAATTGTAAACGCAGATTTAAAAAAACTGGTTCCCCATGCGCTCCATCTTTCAAAGAAATGGAAAGATGCCTCGTTCGCACTCAACCTGCATTCCGAAGTAAAGGGCACTCAGATACACAACATCGAAGGTCATGCCGACATTTCGCACTTAAGTCTCGCATCGCCAGATGATAACTACGACATTGCATCCATACGCCTTGAAACTGGATATTCCAACGACATTCATTACTTTAAAGCTCTCAGCGATTTCGGACAAATAGACGTCTACGGCCATTTCAACTACAAGACATTGGCCAACAGCATAAAATCACTCATTGCAAGAAAGTTGTCGTCAGTGCCGGGATTGCATGCTGTCGAGACGAAAGAGAAAAACGACTTCATAATTGAAGCAAACATAAACGATGTCGAATGGCTGAGACATTTCTTTGCAGTTCCAATATCCATAAACGCGCCACTGGCCTTAAACGGCGAGATCGACGAAAAGCGCCACAAGATAAACTTGTCGTGCAACATACCCTCCGTCACTTACAACAAACGGCAATACAACGACATAGCCCTGGACATACACTCGCCCAACGACAGCATACGCCTTAACGCCCGCATGAAGAGATTGTCGAAAAACAACAAGGTATTGTCGTTGGGACTGAAAGCCTGCGCCTACGACGACAAACTGAACGCATCGATGTCGTTTTCAAACAACGACCGTCATTCTTTAAAAGGCACGATTAACACCAATACCACCTTCGCAAAAAATGCCGACGGCGTTTCTACGGCCTACATAAACATAATGGAGTCGAACGCGACAATAGGAGACACCGTGTGGCACATAGCACCGTCGTCGATTGTCTACAACAAAAACGCCCTTTCCGTAGACGGTTTCTCAATAAGACACAACGAACAGTTGCTGTCAATAAACGGTGCTGCGACCAAAAACCGCGACGACTCGCTGACCGTAGACCTCAACGACATTGACATAAACTATATCCTCAACCTGATAGATTTCCATACTGTTGAATTCAGCGGAATGGCATCGGGGCAGGCTTCCATAGTTTCCGTTTTCAGCAAAACGCCGCAAATCTCGGCCAATTTGAAGGTGAAAGAATTCAAGTTTGAGAATGGCCGCATGGGAACACTGTATGCAAATGTGGGGTATGACACACAGGAGCAACGCATAAACATCGATGCGGTGGCCAAAGAAGGTTCCGACCGCAAGACCTTCATCGAGGGTTATGTCTCGCCCAAGCAAAGTTTCATAGACCTTGCATTCAAGGCCGACAAGACAAGGGCCGAGTTTCTTGAAAGCTTCTGCGGAAGTTTCATGCAAGACATAGATGTAGACCTGAAAGGCGGAGTGCGGCTTGCCGGGCCGCTCAACAATATCAACATCACCGGCCAACTGGTGGCCGACGGTTCGCTCTGCATAAGCAGCCTCAACACAACCTATTACATAAAGAATGATACTATCGACTTTATTCCCGACGAGATAAAATTCAGCAACGACACTATCTACGACCGCAACAACAACATCGGTATCGTGGATGGCAGCGTATTCCACCGTCATCTCACCAACCTTTCATACGACCTTAACATAAAGGCGCACAACCTCCTGTCGTATGACACCCATACTTTCGACGGAAACACTTTCTACGGAACGGCATACACCACCGGCGACTGCTCGATTAAAGGACGCAGCGGCGAAGTCACAATCGACATCGATGCCACTCCCAACGCCAACAGCATCCTCGTTTATAAAGTCAACGACCAAAGCGACCTGTCGTCAAACGATTTCATACAATGGTACAGCGCGAAGCAAACCAACTGCACCGACACGACCGACAACCGACAAGCCGCCAACGACGACATTGACGTTTCGACCGACATCAAGCTTAATTTCCTCATAAACTGCAACACCGACGCAACCGTAAAACTGTTGATGGACGAGCAAACCGGCGACTACATAACGTTGAACGGCGACGGAGTGATTAGAGCCAACTATTTCAACAAAGGCACATTCGACATGTACGGCAACTACATCGTCGATCACGGAGTGTACAAGCTCACGATACAGAACATCATAAAGAAGGACTTCATATTCCAGAAAGGCGGCACAATATCATTCGGCGGAGATCCCTACGATGCGGCTATCGACCTGAAAGCCATGTATGTGCTCAACAGCGTCAGTCTGTCCGACCTCAACATCGGACGTTCGTTCTCCAACAACAATACTCGTGTCAACTGCCTTATGAATGTCACCGGCACGCCAGGTGCGCCTAAGGTTGATTTCAACCTCGACATGCCCACCCTTGGCAACGATGCCAAGCAAATGGTATTCAGTCTGTTCAACGCCGAAGAGGAGATGAACCAGCAGGTGCTTTATCTGCTGGCAGTAGGACGTTTCTACACACAAGGCAGCAATGCCAACAACGAGGCTTCGGCCCAATACAGCCAGGCATCGCTCGCCATGCAAAGTTTCCTCAGCGGCACGATAAGCCAACAGATAAACAATGTGCTCAGCAATGTCATTAAAAACAACAACTGGAACTTTGGGGCCAACATATCTACCGGAACCGAGGGTTTCAACAATGCCGAATACGAGGGTTTGCTATCGGGCCGACTGTTGAACAACCGCCTGCTCATCAACGGGCAGTTCGGCTACCGCGACAAGGCAAACGCCACAACAAGCTTCATCGGTGATTTCGACATCCGCTATCTGCTTTTCCCCAACGGCAATCTCTCCATAAATGTCTACAACAAGACCAACGACCGGTATTTCACCAGAAACAGCCTCAACACGCAAGGACTTGGTTTGATTATGAAGAAGGACTTCAACGGAATAGGCGACCTCTTCCGCAAAGACAAGAAGAAGCGCGAAAACACCCGTAAACAACAACTTCCGAAATGAAACATTTCATTGTCACCGTTTCCTTGATGGCCTTTGGCGCAAGTGCCTTGTCACAGACACATGAGACAAGGCAATGGGAGCAATATTACGAGCGGCTTTACAACATCGACGATGTAGAAGGCAACAACATAAGCGACATTTATGAACAGTTGTGCGAAATCGAAGACAACAAGATAGAAATCAACAACGCAACCGAAGACGACCTGCGCCGTCTGCCTTTCCTCAACGAACAGCAGATAGAGGAAATTGTGGAATATGTCTACCGATACAAGCCTCTGCGCACGCTTGACGAACTGGCTATGATAGAGACGCTTGACAAGACCGAGCGCGAATTGCTGAAATGCTTTCTTTATATCGGCCCCATTGACGAAGGCAAAAAATTCCCTACTCCGGCCAACATCTTGAAATATGGCAAGAACGAAATTGTTGCAACCGCACGAATACCGTTCTACGACCGGGCGGGCGACAAGCAGGGCTATCTTGGCTACAAATACAAACATTGGCTGAGATACAAATTCCATTACGGGCAATTCTTCCAGATTGGCATCACCGGGGCACAAGACTCCGGCGAACCGTTTTTCGGAAGCAAGAACAAATACGGATATGATTTCTACTCCTATTATGCACTCGCCCGCAACCTCGGCAAGTTCAAGACCATCGCGCTTGGACTATACAGGGTGAAATTCGGCCTTGGACTTATAATGAACAATGGCTTCAATTTCGGAAAGTTGGCCACGCAGGCATTGACAACACCAGCCAACACCGTTTCGGCCTACTCCTCACGCACCGAAGCGAAACATCTGCAAGGAGCCGCTGCAACGCTGGCCATATCAAACAATGTAGATGTCACAGCATTCGTTTCCTACCGCAAAATCGACGCGACACTCACCGACAGTGGAAGCATAAAGACAATACTTACCACCGGCTACCACCGCACCGAAAGCGAACTCGAACGCAAGCACAACTCCTCGCAGTTTACAACGGGCGGCAACATTGCATGGCACCACGCAGGTTTCCATGCCGCCACGAGTGCCTTGTACACCTCATTCAACCGTATGCTGACACCCGACATAAAGCAACTTTACCGAAGATACTACCCGCAAGGCAACCGTTTCTGGAATGCAAGCATCAGCTACGGCTACACAAGCAGCCGCCTCAACATCAACGGCGAAACGGCAACCAACAACACCCGGGGCATTGCCACAATCAACAGTGTGTCGTTCTCGCCCACTCAGATACTTACGCTCATAGCCATACAGCGTTATTACTCCTACAAATATTACTCACTTTACGGTGCATCGTTCAGCGATGGCGGAAGGGTGCAAAACGAAAGCGGAATATACATCGGAGCCAACTGGAAAGCTTCGCCTAACCTTACCGTTTCGATGTATGGCGACTATGCCTATTTCCCGTGGGCGCGCTACGGCACATCCAGTCCGTCGCACTCACTCGACAACAACGTTTCCGCCACCTACACCACTGGCAACGTGTCATTATATGCACGTTACCGTTTCCGGCTGCGCCAATCCGACGCCGTTGGCACAACATCAATTGCCGACAAAAACGAGCATCGTGCCCGCTTTTCCTGTTCGACAGACATGCACAATTGGAATTTTAAAACCCAGCTTGACATGGCCTATGCTGCACAGAACAATGAAGGAAGTTTCGGTTGGATGTTGTCTGAAACGGCAGCCTACCGCAAGAGTTTCCTTAACATATCGGCCAACATCAACTACTTCAAGACAAAAAACTATGCCAGCCGACTTTACACTTACGAGCGCGGCATGCTCTACAGCTTCTCGTTCCCATCGTTCTTTGGGCACGGCATCAGGCTTGGCGCATTTGCCAATGCCGATATAAATGCCCACATCGCAATTGCCGCCAAGATTGGTCTGACAAAATATTTCGACCGGCAAACCATATCGAGCGCACTGCAGGAAATTGACAAATCATACATGACCGACCTTGACATTCAAGCAAGATTCAGGTTCTGAACACACATGACTGCCATGCTTTCTTTCAGACTGCAACTGCAAAGGTGATGCCATCAACAAACGATACACATACCACGATAAGTAGGTGTTCAAAATTATTTGACATGGATATGCGCCATATTTTTGGTTGTATGTTCGGGTTGAAGAGGGAGTGTAGCGGGCTACACGACCGATGAAAGCCGGGCATACAGCCAAAAAGAAAGTGCAGAGACATGCCAAAGCATAATAAACATCTGCTTACATATAAGTTATACGAATAATTTTGAATACCTACTTATTATGAAACTTCACATATTCAACCCTGAACATGACATGGCTCTCGCTGCCAACTTCAGAAATTTCACGGCATCACGCGCCGGCCTACGTCTGCGTGCCGCCTTGGACTTTCTGCCGGCACTGTGGGCAGACAACGGCGACATGACACTCGTGGAAGATGTGGCAGCGGCGCGCACTGCATATTGCCGATTGACAGGAGCCAATTGCGATGCCCGCTTCGTTAATTTCCACCAATTAAGTCTTTGCGATTTCTCTGCCGAAGAAGATTTCAGCATACATCCTTGGGGTTGGGATTTGCCCATCGTGAAGCAGCTCGTCAACGCCAATGGGCAGTTGTCTGCCCATGTACCCACCGACGAGAATCTGGCCGAGATAAGGCGGTTGAGCAGCCGACAGTTTACTGCCGAACATCTGCTTCCGCGCCTGGTGAAAGAAAGCCGCAGTCTGGTAGGCGAAAGCTGGTATTGCAAAGATGCCGAAACAGTCATGCACCTTGTTGCCGAACATGGGCGTGTGGTGGTGAAATCGCCGTGGAGCAGCAGCGGAAGAGGGGTAAGACTTGTTGAAAGCAGCAACGTTACCGACAGTCAGTCGGGATGGATAAACAACGTAGTGGCGGCACAGGGCGGAGTAACGGTAGAACCGTTCTATAAAAAGGTTTGTGACCTCGGGGTGGAATTTACAGCCTACCCCAACGGCGACGTTGCCTATTCGGGACTGTCATTGTTCCACACACTGAATGGTGCTTATGAAGGCAACATCATCGCCAACGAGAAATACAAGCGCGATATCATTTCAAAATACATTCCCACAGAATTGTTTGAAAGCGTAATAGGCAATATTTCAAAAATCATGCAACCATTGGTCAACGGTCACTACACTGGGCCGTTCGGAGTGGACATGATGATTGTGAAAGAAGATTTCACGGGGAAATTTCTGCTGCACCCGTGTGTTGAACTCAACCTCAGATGCACAATGGGACATGTAGCACTCTCCCACAGATTAGTGGAACAGTTTGCCCCTGGCATAATGAAAATAACATATAACGGCAATTATGAGCTAATGTTGCAACATTTGCCAAGAGTGTAGCGCATTGTTTTTGTTGCAGTCTGTCAAAATGGTCAGACTGCAACGCAGTTTACTCCTCGGAGAACTGCCTTATGCGTTGCTCTTCAGACAATTTACAGATGAGAAGGCGGCCACCTTCTTCGGCCACGATAAAATTGTCCAACCCCTGTATCACCACTTTTTTCTCTTCTGTAGTGTGCACAATGCAGTTGTGGGTGTCGTAGAGTTGCACATTCTCGCCTATTACGCCATTGCCATATAGGTCTTGCTTGGTTTTTTGCAGCAACGAGCTCCACGACCCCAAATCGCTCCATCCGAATTTTGAAGGACACACAAATATTTCTTCGGCCTTCTCCATTATTGCGTAGTCAACTGAAATGTTCTCGCACTCAGGATACAACTTGTCGATGAGTTCCTGCTCCTTTTCGGTTCCGTAGACATTGAGAAGTCCCTCAAATATCTTGCTTATTGCCGGACTGTACACGCGGAATGCGTTGACTATCGTGCTGACACTCCATACGAATATCCCGGCATTCCAGAAGAAGTTGTTCTGCTTTATGTAACTCAGAGCCGTTTCAAGATCGGGTTTTTCCCTGAACGAATCGATTCTGAACAGTTCCTTATTGCGCGGAGAGCTTGAACTCAAGTCGGCCTGAATATATCCGAATCCTGTTTCAGGGCGTGTGGGTGTGATGCCCAAAGTCACTATTGCGTCGGTTTCTGCCGTAAAGCGCATGCACGAAACTATTACGCGTCTGAATTCCTCCTCGTCGGTAACGACATGGTCGCTCGGTGTGACAACGACATTGGCCTTCGGGTCAATCGACTTTATTTTCCAGCTCACATAGGCTATACATGGCGCAGTGTTGCGGCGGCAAGGTTCCAAAAGCAGATGATCGTCTGCAATGCAGGGCAGTTGCTCTCTCACCAGGTCGGCATATTTACGGTTTGTTACCACCCATACATTCTCCGGCGGACACACTTTCGCGAAACGGTCGTAAGTAAGCTGAAGCAACGACTTGCCCACTCCAAGCACATCGATAAACTGCTTGGGCTTATCGTTAGTACTCATAGGCCAAAAACGGCTGCCAACTCCGCCTGCCATTATCACCAAATGATTGTTCACCTGAGCCATATAGAATAGTTTTTACAACTTCTGCGTATATATAACAATTATGCAAATTTAAGCAAAATATTTGAATTTGCACAAACAATTAATTTAATTTTTCTATTAGTGTCCGGTAAAATCCGCAAGCGTTGGGTCCTCGAAGAGGGCCAATATGCATAACCGCTGGTGGAGCGAGCATAGCGAGCGGAACCTGCGGATACATGTCCACCCCCACAAAGCCGTCCTCGAAGAGGGCGAACAATCACAAAATAAATGCCTTATGAGAATGTTCGCCCTCTTCGAGGACGGCAGTTCCGCTTTCAGATAGTCCGCAGGTTTCCTTCGGTCACCAGCGGTTATGCACATTGGCCCTCTTCGAGGACCGTCCGATTTGCAATTGTCTGCAACAACAGCCCGCAATATACGCAAAAAGGTGCGGATGCCATTGCATCCACACCTTATATTATAATATGCTTGTTTCTTCTTTTATTTATTTCTTGAAGAAATCTTTCACGTCCTCATTGGGAACCATACGCTCATCAAAGATGTAAGCACCAGTCTTGGGGCTCTTCACCATTTTGATAACTTTTGTATATGCGCGTCCATCCGTAGAACCTTCATGGAGGGTAGCGACCGCTTTCTTTGCCATAGTGTATTCTTATTATTTAATCTCTTTGTGAAGAGTCATCTTCTTCAAGATGGGGTTATACTTCATCAATTCCATACGGTCAGGAGTATTCTTGCGGTTCTTGGTCGTTACATAACGACTTGTTCCGGGCATTCCGCTATTCTTCATCTCTGTGCATTCGAGAATCACCTGAACTCTGTTGCCCTTTGCTTTCTTTGATGCCATTGTCCTTACTCTCCTATAACTTTAATGTCACTCCAATCACAGTAGCCCTTAGATACAGCCTGCTTAAGAGCGGCATCAAGACCTACCTTGTTGATAAGACGCAGACCCGCTGCGCTGATTTTAAGGCTAATCCAGCATCCTTCCTCTACATAGTAGAACTTCTTGCTGAACAAGTTTACATCAAAGCTGCGCTTTGTGCGGTGCTTTGAGTGGGATACGTTATTGCCTATCTGGGCTTTTTTTCCCGTAATCTGACAAATCTTCGACATTGCTATCTTCTTTTGTGTATTCGTTTTTGATACCTATTCCAAACAGGGTGCAAAATTACACATTTTTATTTATCAAGCAAAATATTTCAGTCAATTATAGCTTTCTTTTAAGCATTTTTTTGTTTTCACCCTTCTTTTTGTAACTACTCAGTCTTATAAATGTGGATACGTTTTCAAAGGAGAACCGAAAAAAATCAGTTCTCCTTTGAAAACATTTTCTCGATAAAGTTGCCGGATGGAGC
>CAVKCP010000058.1:0-15928 GCA_963654815.1 Lachnospiraceae bacterium
GAACTGACATTTCACGTTTTACAATGTTATACCAATATTTTACCGGACACTAATAATTTATTTTGCGGTTGTTCGCCCTCTTCGAGGACGGCCTTCGTGGTAGGACGTATATCCGCAGGTTCCGCTCGCTATACTCGCTCCACCAGCGGTTATGCACATTGGCCCTCTTCGAGGACCCATCGTTTGCGGCTTTTACCGGACACCAATAATAAAAAAAAAGGCGCAACATGCCTGGCCAGTGGCCTGCGGTTGCGCCTTTTTTGTGCTTCTTCGGTAGTTGAATACGCGTTATTTCTTCTTCGACTTTGCGGTCTTTGTTGTCTTTGCAGCCGTTGTCTTGGTCTTTGCGGCAGCCTTGTCGGCATCGGCAGCATCGGCCTTGGGCTCGGCCTTGGGCTCTACTTTCACTACCTCGACGGTGAAGATGAGCGTGGAGTAAGGCTTGATCTGTCCGGCCTGGCGTGCTCCGTAGGCCAGTTCCTGCGGGATATAGAGCTCCCACTTGCTGCCTTCGGGCATCATGGTGAGTGCTTCGGTCCATCCCTTTATCACCTGGTTGGGGCGGAACGACGTGGTGTTGGGGTTGCGCTTGTAGCTGCTGTCGAACACGTTGCCGTCGATGGTGCGGCCCTCGTAGCGCACGGTTACGTTGTCGTCCGCCTTTGCCACGGCACCAGTGCCGGTGTTGACAACCTTGTACTGCAAGCCGGAGGGCAGAGTCTTCACGCCTTCTTTCTTGGCGTTGTCGGCCAACCATGCTGCGTTTTCCTGCTTGTAGGCTTCGTTTTTCTTTGTTTCCTCGGCCTTTCTCACCTTGTCGAAGTGTCCGGCGGCAGCCTCAACGTTCATCACTGCGGTGTCGCCGAGAACGGCATCGATGAAGCCTTGGTTGAATTTCTCGCGGTCGATGCTGTAAGAAGTGCCCTCGAATGCCTTGCTAACATTGGGCAGCATGCGGTCGTCAACCATTTGTGCCACCGTGGCGGCAGCGGCGCGTGCTGCGAAGGCAGGGTCGCCTGCGCTGGCGAGCTGCTCGCGCAGAGCTGCGGTGAAGTCGCCGATGTGTGCCGAGTCGACGTGCAGTTGCTGTGTGACATATTCCATGAGGCCGCGTGTGAACGACTGTCCGGCGGCGTAGCTGAGTGTGTCTGACGGTGTGGCAAGTGCCACCTTCTGCACGGCAGCGGCGGCTTTGGCCTTTTGTTTCTTGTTGCCGGGCTGTGTGGGAGCGGCGGCGAACACTGTGCCTGCTGCGAGAAGCAGGGCAAAGAGTAGTGTCTTTTTCATTGTTGCGTTTGTGTTTTGTGGTTTTCTTATGTTGCGGCGCGCGTCGGGGGCGATGCCCTTCGGTGCGTCATTTCAAAAGGGGCGGCCCGAAAGAGCCGCCCCATGGGTTGCATTTGTTATGTGCTTTATTTTCCTACCTTCACGAGTTCAATCTTGAACACGAGCGCAGAGAAAGGCTTGATTGGACCTTGCTCGCGGTCGCCATAGGCGAGGTTCTGCGGGATGTAAACCTCCCACACCGAACCGGCGGGCATGTGCACGAGTGCTTCAGTCCATCCCTGTATCACCTGGTTGGCTTTCATGGTGACGGGCTCGCCGCGCTTGTAGCTGTTGTCGAACTCGGTTCCGTCGATGAGCTTGCCTGCATAGTGCACGGTAACGGTAGATGTGTCGCTGGGCACGGCTCCGTTGCCTTCCTTAATCACCTTGTACTGCAAGCCAGAGGGCAGAGTCTTCACGCCGGCCTTCTTGGCATTGGCGGCGAGCCACTGCTCGTTCTGCTTCTTGTAGGCGCCATACTGCTGCTCCATGTGGCGTGCCTTTATGGCCTCAACCTTCACCTGGATGAGCTGCTGAGCCTGCTCTACGGTCATGTTGCCCTTCTTTCCGGTTGTTCCGGCGGTGAATCCGGCGAGGAAGTTCTTGAGGCTTATGGTCTTGGTGGAGTCTTCTCCGAAGAGTTCGTGGTTGATTCCCTTCACCATGCGGTTGGAAATCTGCTGGCCAATCTGAATACCCATGTAGTAGGCGGCCTTCTTCTTGTCGTCGCCGGCGTTGGCTCCGACGTTCACTCCCTTGATGAATGCTTCAAGATAAGTGGTGTCTATGTCCATTTGGACAAGATACTGCTTGAGGCCCTGGGTCTGTGCCATACCCATTGCATAGCTCAGTGTGTCTACATCGTTCTTGAGACTTGCCTTGGGCGTTGAGTTGCCGCACGACGAGATGATGCTTGCGGCTGCGATAGCCAGTACGGCTACGAATGTGAATTTTCTCATTTCTTTATTGTAATGAATTTTGTTTCGTTTTGCTTGATGCGCCTTACTGCACCTCGATGAGCTCTACATCGAATATGAGGGCGGCAAACGGCGGGATTGACTGACCTGCTCCGCGCTCGCCGTAGGCAAGGTTGTAGGGGATGAAGAAGCGGAACTTGGCGCCTTCTTTCATAAGCTGCAGACCCTCGGTCCATCCCCTTATCACGCCGTTGAGGGGGAATGTGGCGGGCTCTCCGCGCTGGTAGCTGCTGTCAAACACTGTTCCGTCGATGAGAAGTCCCTCGTAGTGGCACTTCACTGCATCGGTGGCCTTGGGCTGGCGGCCGTTGCCCTCGCGCAGAACCTGGTATTGCAGGCCCGAGGGAAGCGTTACCACGCCTTCTTTCTTGGCGTTTTCGGCAAGCCACTGCTCGCCCTTCTCCTTGCTGTCCTTGTATTTCTCGGCAGCGGCGGCGCGCTGCTTGGCCTCCTGCTGGGCGAAGAAATCGCTCACGATGGCCTGTGCCTCGGCGTCGGAAACCTGCGGCTCGCGGCCTGCAAGGATGTCCTTTATTGCCTGGGCAAAGTCGTTGATGTCAAGACCGTCGGCTCCCATTTGGGCCAACTGGCGGCCTATTCCGAGGCCAAGTGCGTAACTCACTTTATCCATAATACGTTGTTTCGTTTTGTTTATTTGCTTTTTAAAAACGTGCAAATTTACTATTTTTCCGTGAGAGCCCTGTCCTGTTTGCCGAAAAATTAGCTTTTTTGTAATTTATTAAGCACACGCGTGCACGCCAACGGGGCGAAAAGCGCGTGCTTTCTTCGTGTTTGTGGCCGATTTGGCGTAACTTTGCATATTGGTAATATCATACATACGACAACACAATGGCAGAAAGTTTCGACATAAGGCAGGAACGCACCGCGCAGGGCGAAAAGGATTTCGAGAACGCGCTGCGGCCTCTGCGCTTCGGCGATTTCAGCGGACAACAGAAGGTTGTAGACAACCTCGAGGTGTTTGTCGAGGCCGCCAAATACCGTGGCGAACCGCTCGACCACACGCTGCTGCACGGCCCTCCGGGTCTGGGCAAGACCACCCTGAGCAACATCATAGCCAACGAACTGGGCGTGGGGTTCAAGATTACGAGCGGACCGGTGCTCGACAAACCGGGCGACTTGGCCGGAATACTCACCTCACTCGAACCCCGCGACGTGCTTTTCATCGACGAGATACACCGCCTCTCGCCCGTGGTCGAGGAGTATCTTTACTCGGCCATGGAGGACTACCGCATCGACATAATGATAGACAAGGGTCCTTCGGCACGGTCGATACAGATTGACCTCAACCCGTTCACGCTCGTGGGAGCCACCACACGCAGCGGATTGCTCACAGCACCTCTGCGTGCCCGCTTCGGCATCAACCTGCACCTTGAATACTACAAGCCCGAAACGCTCAAGCACATACTCAAGCGTTCGGCCGGAATCCTTGGCGTGCCCATTGACGACGATGCCGCCGTCGAGATAGCACGACGATCGCGCGGAACGCCCCGTATAGCCAATGCGCTGCTCAGGCGAGTGCGCGATTTCGCGCAAGTGAAGGGTACGGGACGCATAGACACCGACATTGCGCGGCTCTCGCTCAGTGCGCTCAACATCGACCAGTACGGACTCGACGAGATTGACAACAAGATTCTGCTCACCATTATCGACAAGTTCCACGGCGGACCGGTGGGCGTTTCAACCATAGCCACGGCCATAGGCGAGGACACGGGCACCGTGGAAGAGGTGTACGAACCGTATCTCATCATGGAAGGCTTCATAAAACGCACTCCGCGCGGACGCATGGCCACGCCGATGGCCTACTCGCATTTGGGTCGCAACATGGAGGGAAGCAACACCGCGCAGCCCTCGCTTTTCGACTGACAACACGCGGTTTCAACCCGCACCACACTATACCACGCAAAAAGGGCGAACCTTGCCGCGCCACGGCCAAGATTCGCCCTTTTTGCATTTCACTGTTTTTTGTTTTTATTTCCGTATATATTCCGAAGGTTTGCGGCACCGCGTCGGCCTATGCCCTACTCTTCCTCGTCGCCGCCCTCGAGCATCGACGAGATGTAGAAAGCGTTGGCCTTGACAAGGAGCGCGCCTTCGGGCAGGTCGGAAAGCGGCGTGACGGCAGTGTAGCCAAGCCCCGAGTCGCCCGTGGCCACCTCTACGGCGCGGAACGTGTGCGTGCCCTTTGCCGCCGAAGTCTGTGCGAAGATGTATTTCTTGCCGCCCATTCCCACTATCGCCTCGTCGGGCATCGCGTCGGTTTCGCGTGTTCCCGTGCTTATCATGCCGTTGACATACATGCCCGGCATGAGCCTCGCCCGGCTTTTTCCTTCAAGCGAACAGTGCACACGGATGGCTCTTGTGTCGTCGTCGAACGACGAGTTGATGCCGTAGATGCGGCCCCGCAGCTGCACCGCGCGGTCGTTGGTGAGCACGATGTCGGCCCATTGTCCTTCGCGCAGATAGGGCACGTCTTTCTCAAACACGGTGAGATCGCAGTGCAGCCGGGAGTTGTCGGCCACGGTCATCATCACCGTCTGCATGTCAACATAGCTTCCGAGGCTCACCTTCACGCGTCCCACCACGCCCGAAATGGGCGAGACTACCGGCATGCGCGTGGCAAACCGCCCTGCGGCCACGTTGCCGGGGTTAACGCCGAGCTGCCGAAGCTGGCGTTCCACGGCCTTCTTCTGTGCCGAAGCTGCCGCCATTGCCGACTCAGCCTGCTGCAAACTCTTCTTCACTCCGGCATCCTGCGCGGCGAGACGCTGCTGCCGTTGCAGTTCGAGCCGTGCCGAAGTGGCCTCGCTTGAAGCCACGAGATAACTCTTCTGAAGCTCCACTATCTCGGTGTTCTCTATGTAGGCCACGGTTTGCCCGGCCTTCACGGCATCGCCTTCGCCCACGAGCACGGCTCGCACCACGCCTCCGCACAGCGGCGATACGTCGGCCCGGCTGCGCGCATCGAGCGCGAGTTGCCCCGAGGCACGCACTGTCTTGCCCAGGTTGCGGCGTTGCATGGTGCCGAGCGTTATGCCTACGGCCTGCATCTGACGGTCGGTGAGCGTCACGGCCTGCGGTGTGGCCACGGCGGCAGACTCTTCTTCTTTGTTCTCCTTGGTGCTGTTTCCGCACGCTGCGAGTGTCATGGCCATTGCCATGCATATCATAAAATGTTTCATTCTTTCTGTCGTTTATCGTCTTATTCTCTGTATGTTCACCACGGCCTGGTTGCAGTTTTCGGCAGCATCGGCGTGGTCCATTCTTATTTCCGTGGCACTCTGCATGTTCTGCATCAGTTCGATGTAGCCTATTTCGCCGTTGTCGTAGGCGGCGCGGCTTATGCGTTCCATGTCGTCGGCATGGGCGAGTCCCTCTCGGTCGTAGTAGTCGAGCACTGCCTTGGCCTTCTTGTATTCGGCAATGGCGGTGCGGTATTCCTCGGCGAGAGCCTCGAGCCTCTGCCGGCGCGACACTCCTGCCAGTTCGGCGTCCTTGCATGCGGCGCGCACCTTTGCCTTGTGCGTGCCGAAGGCGAGCGGCACTCCTATGCCCACGGCAAAGCCCATGAAGTCGCCCTTGTCGTAGGCCGATCGGTCAACATGATAGGGATTGAAGCCCTTCACCACGAGCTGCGCGCCCGCTTCGAGCGACAGCGTGGGCAGAGCCTCGCGCCTTGTCACCGTGACGCGTGCCCCGGCGGCGGCCACCTCGCCGTCGAGTGCCGAGGCGAGAGCCGTGGCCATAGGGTCGAAGGCGGCGATAGTGTCGGCCGAGAGATGCGTCAGCGCGGTGTCGGCAGGCACTATTTCTTGCGTGGTGTTCATAAGAAGCATGAGCCGCCGCCGTGCCGTGTCGTAGTCGCGGGCGGCATTCTGCTCGGCCACGCGGTTCTCCTCCACGAGCCTCCGCACGTTCATGCGCTCAAGCTGTCCCGTTTCTCCGGCGGCAAGACGAGCCTCGGCAATTTTCAGAAAATGCGCGTAGGCTTCGCCGGCACGTTCGAGTATGAGTCTGCGCTCGCGGTGATAGAGCACCGTGCAGTAGGCTCCGCGCACTGCCGAAGCCGTTTCGGCGGCGGTGAGAGTCTGCCTGTGGCGTTGGGTTGCGGCCTCGGCACGCAGCATGCGGCGGCGCGCCGAATACACTTGCGGCAGCGAGAATGTCTGCGAGAGGGTGAGAGCGTTGTCGGGACTGCCCCCCGACGTGGGGTCTTGGGCAAGCGTGAGCTGCGTAGGTTCGAGTTCGAAGGCCGTCTTGGCCAGTTCCTCAGCCCTCTCCACGGCAATCTTTCCGCCTGCCACCGAGAGGTTGTTGGCGAGTGCCGAGTCTACGCACGCCTGCATGGTGAGCCTTGTCTGTGCCGTTGCCTGAACTGCGGCAATGAGCAACAGTATTATTGTTGTTGTGATCATGGTTTAATGTCGTTTGTCGTTGCGATGTTGTTTTTCTTTGCCGCCGACGCATATATGGCCGGAAGCACCACGAGAGTGAGCAGCGTGGCGGTAACGAGTCCGCCTATCACCACTGTTGCCAGAGGCCGCTGCACCTCGGCCCCGTCGCCCGTGGAGAGTGCCATGGGCAGAAAACCGAGCGATGCCACGAGTGCGGTCATAAGCACTGGGCGCAGCCTCAGCATGCAGCCTTCAACCACACGGCGCGTCACATCGGCCATACCTTCGCGTTCGAAGGCATTGAACTGGTTTATAAGCACCAGTCCGTTGAGCACCACCACGCCGAAGAGGGCAATGAAACCCACGCCTGCCGAGATGCTGAACGGCATGCCGCGAAGCCACAGTGCGGCCACGCCGCCTATTGCCGAGAGCGGAATGGCGGCGGCCACGACCAACGTTTCGCGCACACTGCGCAGCGCAACATAAAGCAACAGCAATATGATGCAGAGTGCTGCGGGCACGGCCACGGCCAGTCGGCTCTTGGCAGCGGCGAGGTTTTCAAACTGGCCACCGTATCGGTAGTAGTAGCCATCGGGCAGTTTGAGCCGTTGGTGCAGCAAGTTGTCAATCTCCTCGATTGCTCCCTCAACGTCGCGTCCGCGCACATTGAATCCCACATATATGCGCCTTTGCCCCTCGTCGTGGGTTATCTGCGCCGGAGCGTCGCGGAAGTCGATGTCGGCCACCTGCTCCAGGGGCACCGTTCCGCCTCCGGGCAACGGCAGACGCATGCCTCGCAGAGCCTCGATGTCGTTGCGCAGCGAACGGTCGAGACGCACCACGATGTCGAACTTGCGGTCGCCTTCCATCACTTTTCCTGCCTCCTTGCCGGCGAATGCGGCCTCCATCACGGCGTTGGCGTCGCTCACCGAGATGCCGTAGGTTGCCAGCCGCGCCCTATCGTAGACCACCTGCAGCTGCGGCAAACCGTTCACGCGTTCCACCTGAGGCTCGGTCACGCCATCGACGGTGCGTGCCAGTGCGGCCACCTGCGCTGCGGCAGCCGAGAGGCGTTCGAGGTCGTCGCCGTAAATCATCACGGCCACGTCTTGCTTAATGCCAGTCACCAGTTCGTTGGTGCGCATCTGAATGGGCTGCGACATCTCCACGTTGAGCCCCGGTATCTCGGCGAGAGCCTCTTCCATGCGTTCCATGAGTTCGGTCTGCGTGTCGGCCGATGTCCACGAAGCCTTGGGCGCGAGCGCAATCATCATGTCGGCGCGCTCAACGGGCATAGGGTCGGTGGGAATCTCGCTGCTCCCGATGCGGCTCACGGCCTGTTTCACCTCGGGGAAACGCTCCTTCAGAATGCTTTCGGCCTGCGAGCAGGTCTTTATCATCTGCGAAAGCGACGTGCCCTGCTTCATGCTCAGTTCGGCGGCGAGGTCGCCTTCCTCGAGATTGGGGATGAACTCGCCTCCCATGCGTGTGAACATCACTACGCTCACTACAAACAGTGCCGCAGCCGAGGCTATGAGCGCGTGCCTGCGGCGCAGTGCGGCCATGAGCAGCGGACGGTAGGCGCGGCCTATGGCCATCATGGCTTTCTCCGACAAGCTGCGGCGCACGGCCGTGGTTTTTGGCAGAAACAGCGACGCGGCCACGGGCACATAGGTGAGCGAGAGGATGAATGCGCCGAGTATTGCGAAGAACACCGTGAGCGCCATGGGGCGGAACATCTTGCCTTCCACGCCCACAAGGGTGAACAAAGGCACATACACCGTCATTATAATAAGTTCGCCGAAGGCTGCCGCCGACATCATCTTCGAAGCCCCGGCCTTCACTATCGCGTCGGCTTCGGGCTGCGTCAGTCTCCGTCCACCGTATGTTGCCGCGTTTGACGCTATGTGGCGGCACACGCACTCCACTATTATCACCGCGCCATCAACCACAAGTCCGAAGTCGATGGCACCGAGACTCATCAGGTTTCCGCTCACGCCGAAGACGCGCATCATGCCGAAGGCGAAGAGCATGGAGAGCGGAATGACCGAAGCCACCACCGCCCCGGCGCGTACATTGCCGAGAAACAGCACGAGAATGAACACCACTATGAGTCCGCCCTCTATAAGGTTTCGGGCTATTGTTCCCGTCACTCTGTCAACAAGTTGTGTGCGGTCGATGAAGGGTTCAATCACCACGCCCTCGGGAAGCGAACGTTGTATCTGTCGCATGCGTTCCTTCACGTTCTTTATTACCTGCTGAAAATCCTCGCCCTTGAGCATGAGCGTGATGCCGGCCACCACTTCGCCCTCGCCGTTGCGTGTCACCGCTCCGTAGCGAGTTGCGCTTCCAATTCTCACGGTGGCCACGTCGCCCACGAGCAGGGGCATGCCGTTTACGGTTTTCACGGGTATGCGGCGCAGGTCGTCGAGGCCGCGTGCCAGCCCGATGCCGCGTATGAAATACTGGTTGCCATACTGTTCTATGTACGATCCTCCGGCATTTTCGTTGTTTTTCTCCACCGCCTCGCACACCTCCGCAATGGTTATGCCCGCGCTGTTGAGCCTGTCGGCATCGACGGCCACCTCATATTGCTTCACGAAGCCGCCCCATCCGTTCACCTCGGCCACTCCCTCGGTGCCGGCGAGCTGCTTGCGCACAATCCAGTCTTGCATGGCACGCAGGTCGGCAAGGCTGTATTTCTTTTCATATCCCTTCTTGGTGCGCAGCGTGTAGTGGTAAATTTCTCCCAATCCGGTGCTCACCGGAGCCATTCCCACGCGTGCCCCCGTCGCGGGCAGGTCGTCTTCGGCCTCCTTGAGCTGCTGGCTCACCTGCTGGCGAGCCCAGTAGATGTCGGTATTGTCGTCGAACACGAGTGTCACCACCGACAGTCCGCCGCGCGATATTGACCGGCGTTCCTGCAGATGCGGTATGTTGGCGAGTGCCATCTCGAGCGGGGCGGTGACAAACTGCTCCACCTCCTGCGCCCCGAGCGACGGCGCCTGCGTTATAACCTGCACCTGGTTGTTGGTGATGTCGGGCGTGGAGTCGAACGGAAGACGGCACAGCGACACTGTGCCCCACACCACGAGAACGAGCGTGAGCACTCCCACCACCAACTTGTTGTTTATTGAAATGTTGATGATTTTCTGAAACATAAAATGCTTTTTGTTTTTATTGGAGTCCGGCGAAATTTTGGTTTAGCACAGAAAATATTGAACAGCCGCCCTTTATAAGATATTTGAAAACACAGATTTTACTTTTTCCCAATGCAGGGTTTGCTGCCAATTGCCCCTGAAAGGGGCGTATATCATAGGATAGGGGCTTGCCCCTATCTCTCCTGGCATCCATTCCTTTGCCCCTGAAAGGGGCGCATAATTCATTATGCGTTTGAAATATGCGCCCCTTACAGGGGCAAAATTATTGAAAACCATAACCGCAGGGGCGAGCCCCTGCGCTGTAATCTACCGTCCCTACGGGACTTGTCGCTTGCGAAAGTTTCACCCGACTTCAATATTTTTGTTGTAGACAAGAATGTTGCGGCGGCACTATATGCCGCCAAAAAAAATTATTCTTATCCCCGCGAGGGAGGTGCCCTCAGTGCCGGCAAGTCCGCGCACGCGGCCTGCCGTGGCTTTGCCAACGGGCAAAGCGCATATTCTTGTTCAACCGCAAGGCAACGCGTGGCCGCAGGCGGAGCAATGGCCGCCTGCGGGGCATAGTCGTTTCGCTGCTGCTTGTGGGCACGGGCAATCTGCTGCGTGCCCTTGCCTGCCACGGCATTGTGCAGCTGCTGCAGGGTGCAGCCGCTGTCGTTGCCGCTCTGGTGGTGGGCAGTGTGGGCATCGTTCACGGCCCCGTCGGCCCGGCACACCTCCATGTCAAGGCAAGCCCACACGCCGTGGTGGTGGTGGGGAAGCACCGCAAGCACCATGAGCAGGTGCACGGCGGCGAGCATTAACGCGAGCCTCAGGCGCGCGGCGGCGGTTGAATGTTTCATCGTTTACTGGTGCAAAGGTAGGTTTTATTTCGTGCAACCGGGTTGCAAAACCCACGAAAAAAACGCCATGCGGCCTCATCGGGCTGCATGGCGTTGTGTTTTTTGCGCATTTCGGGCGCGTGGCCGCAGTGTGCGTCTTACTTTATTTCACTGTCACGGCGCGGCGGTTTACGATGTAGATGCCGGGGCGCAGACCGTCGAAGTTCTTTGCCTGGCGTTTCACTATCACTCCGCCGGTGGTATAGATGTCGTAGGGTGCGTTGCCGCCGGCATTCACTTCGTCGATGGCAGTCACCACGCAGTCGTCGCCGGTCACTGCTTCCGACTCGCCGCCCACAAACACTGCCGACACCGAGTAGCGGTCGTTGTTCCACTGTGTGGGGTCGAACGTGAAGGTGGCCTGCGTTTCGTCGGCACCGAGCTGCTTCACGATCTTGCCGTTGCAGTAGACGTTGAAGCCGCTGAGCTTGCCGTAGCCGCCGTAGTAGATAACGTCGTCGAGCAGGAATATGTAGGCATCGTCGCTGTTGGTGGTGCACCGCACGGCGAAGTAGTTGGCTCCGTCGGGCACGTCGGCAGTGTAGGCTTCCCATGCGCCGCCGCTGTGTGTGTAGGTGGCTATGCTCTTGAACTCAGAGTGGTCGTTGCCGCCGTTGGAGTAGAGCACCTCGAATGTCTGCGGATAGCGTATGTTGTCCATGTTCGACTGAGCGTTGTTCACCCAGAACATCACGCTCTGTGCCTCGCCCGAGAGCATGGGCGAGATGAGCCAGTCGTCGGTGGCGAGATAGGTGCTGCCCTCGCGGCTCCACATCGACATGAGGCACTTGTCGCCTCCGTGAGGCTTGATAGATGAGTTGGTTGATGTTATGCCCTCCTGAATGGCCTCGGGATTGAACACGATGTAGGTGTATTTCTCGGTTTCGTGGGGGAAGGGCATGCCCATCGATCCCCACAGTCCGCCGGTGGTGGAACCCTTCTTCGAGGTGTAGGTGGTCCATGCCCCGAAGGTGTCTATTGTCCAGTTGTCGTATTTCTCGAAGCCTTCCTTCACGCGCTTGCTTGCCGGCTGGGGTGCAGTCCATCTGAGTGTTATCGTGCCGTCGGTCTGCGTTGCGGCGAGGTTTTGCGGTGTGGGAATGTCTGATGCGGTGAGTTTCAGCTCGGCCGAAGCCGTGTTGTCGGCGGTGTTCTCGTCGGCTGCATATTCAACCGAAGCCTCAAGGCTTATGGCATCGGCCTTCGACGATGCGTCGGTAGTGATTTCGGCGGTGAACGAACGGCGTTCGAGAGCGGCGAGATTTTCGCTCACTGTCTGCTGCATGAGGGTTTTTCCGTCGGCACGCAGCGTCACCTTGTAGCCCTGGGCGGCCTTGTCGCCGTTGTTGGCCACGGTGAGTGTGACGGTGGTGTTCTCGCCCTTCATAACCGATTCGGGCACTGTGAGGCTCACGGCGAGGTCGTTGGCATAGGCGTTGCGCACGTTGACATCGTCGATGCGCACGCTCTTGTACTGTCCGGCGGTGGCCTTGAAGGTGAGTATCACATAGGGCAGCGAAGCCATTTCGGCGGGTATATTCACCGAGGCGCGGTGCCAGCTGTTGTCGGCAGTGGCCGAGGTGTAGGTCACGGTGCCTATGAGCTGCGCGTCGGAACCGTCGGGACGCGAGGCGTAGACGGCTATGGTGCTTGCCGCATCGTCGGTGAGATGCGAGAACACCACGGCAGGCGAAGCAGCTCCCGAGAGTGCTATCTTGCCCGTGCTTATTGTTGCCGAACCATTCTTGGCATAGGATGTGAACGAGAGGCAGTGCGAGTCGCCGTCGGCAGAGAGCTGCGTGTTGTAGGTGAAGCCGTTGGCAGCGGTGTCGTCGGCAGTCCACCAGAGCTTCTCGCCTTCACCCTCGCCGCATCCCGACACAAACGGGAAGGTGTAGGCATCGCCCGAGATTATGGGGCGGGCAACGGTCATTGTGCTCTCGCCCTTGGCGTTGCGGGCGGCCACGGCATAACGGCGCAGCTGCTGGCTACCGCCCGTTGTGGGCGTGTTGTCGGTGTAGACAGGAGTTTGCGATGTGCCCACGAGCTGCGTGTTGACGTTGCCGTCGGCCTCGTGCACGCGGTAGATGTTATAGGTTACGTCGGATGTCACCACTGCGCCGCCGTTGGATCCGGTGGCGGTGACAGCGTCCCACGAGAGTGCAACCGATGTGATGTTGTCGGCGGCGAGCACGTCGGTCACTGCCGAGGGCACGTCGGTGCCCACATATTGGCGGCAGGTGGCGGTGGTGCCTGCACCTGCTTCCGACTCGGCCACCACCTCATAGGTGTTGAAACCTTCGGCGGGTGTGCCGTCGGCATAGGTTAGTGTTGCTCCGGGCTGCTGCGCGCCAAACTCCTTAATGGCCACGCCGTCGCGCGAGAGGGTCACGTTTTTCACTGCCGTGAGCGCATTGCCGGCCACTGTCTTTGTGGGCAGCGTGAAGCTGATGTCGGCGCGCAGCGATCCCGATGCGTCGGGAGTGGCGGTGAAAGCCGATACCGCTGCCGGTCCGTCGAGGCATCCCTCGTCGGTCACGGTGATGTCATCCACATATATGTAGGCCATGTTCTTGTCGCTTATGGCGTGTATGCCGAGATAGAACTTCTGGTCGGAGTCGGAATCAATGGTGCGCGAGAACTCCACAAACTTGGTGTCCTTCAGGTCGGTAGAGGCTGCAAACGTCTCGGTGAGGTTGCTCACGGCCGGGCCGTTGCCATATTTCGCCTCGATGGTCTCGGTGAAATAGCTCATTGAGTTGCGTGCCTTGAACGACACGGTGTAGCGGTGGTTCTTCTGCAAGTGCACGGGCGGCGTCACGAGCCAGTCGTCGGCGGCCTTGGTGGTGCTTGCCTGGTAGCGTGCGCACTGGCGGTCTTCCGACCAGTCCCATGTTGTTCCGTCGCCGTTGGAGTCGATGGTGGTGAAGAGGTCGAAGGCGTTTTCGCTGTCGAATGTCTCGGTGAACGTGGGTTCGAGGCTCTCGCCGTAGCTCTTGGCGGCGGTGAAGCGTTCCTCTCCGCGCTGTGTTCCGTTCACGGGCGTGATGCCGTAGTAGTAGTTGCCGAGCTGTCCGGAGGGCAACTGGTCGGTGCATTGCGTGGCGGTGGTGGCTTCGGCCACCTTCACTGCGCCGGGATAGCGCACCACGTCGTAGCTAATCGTGCCCATGTAACCGCCGTTGACGGTGGCCGAGGGCTTGCCCCACGTCACGGTTGCAACTCCGGTGGAGGCGTTGAGCGACATGCGTGCAAACGACACCTGCTTGGGCTGGTCGTAGCCCACATAGACGGTGGTCTTGGCGGCGATGCTCTTTCCGGCGGCGTTGGACAGTGTCACGCTGAAATAGTTGGGGCCTTCGGGAGCGGTGATGTTCACCTCGGCGGTGGTTCCGGCGGTGGCCTGTCCCTCGGCTATAATCTTTGCGCCGGAACGCACGGTGTAGTTCACGCTGCCCGAGAGTGTCTGTCCGCCGTAGGTCTTGGCAGGCACGCCGAAGCTGATTTTTCCTTCAAGCGACGGCCCGTCGAAGGTGGCGGCAAGCGATGTGGGCGTTGCGGGTGCCGAAGCGTCGGGCACGGCATCGGGCACGGCCATTCCGAGCACCTGGTTTTGTGCCGGGAAGTCGGCAAGTTTGGTTGCCCGTCCGGTGGCGAGGTCAACGGTGTAGAGTGCGGAGTGCTGGTCGGCATCGATGCACGCCCAGTAGAACGTGTCGTCGTCCTGGTCGATCTCGCCGCTCTGGCCTGCCGTGCGGTTTGAGGCAGTGGCCACATACACTCCAGTGGATCCTATCTTCGTTTCCTTTCCGGTAGTGGTGTCGATGAGATAGAGGTAGCCGTCGGCTCCCACGCCGTAGAGTTTCTCCTCGCTCGACACTCCCATGGCCACCATTTTCACCTCGGAGGGACCTATGGTGGTGCGTGTGAGCTTGTCGTAGTCAACCACGCCATATTCAAACGACATCATGTCGGTGGTGTAGAACTGCCCGTACACCTTGCCCGTGTATTTGCTCGAAGCCGTCTCGGTGGCTATGAGCGCAGCCGACGACACCGTTTCGGGCACTATGAGGCTGCCCCAATTTGAACGTGTGTCATACTGGTAGTGGGTGATGGTGATAGATGTGCCGTCGAGCTTGTAGCACATTCCGTTGTAAACTCCGTCAACCAGCGCGCCGCCGCCGTTGGGCATCATGTAGCGGTCAGCCGACTCGGTCTTCAGGTCGGCGAAGTTTGATGCCGTGGCCGCGTCGAACGACATGTAGCCGTAGGTGCAACTCGCGGTGGGCCACTCGGTGAACGACGACAGATAGCCCCACAGTGTGCGGCTGGCGGCGCGTGCCGCAGCCTTGAGCGGGGTGATGAATTGTGCGCCGGCATGCTGTGCAGCACCGTCGCGGTGCACCGTAGCCGAGGGTTTCCCGTTGAGAATGGCCACGCCGTCGAGCAGCGCGCGCATGGCGGGGGTGACTTGCGTGCCCGCGTCTTGCACATTCAGCGTCTGGCCGGCAGGTGTCTGTGCCGCAGCAGAGGCCGTAGTGCCAAGGGCGGCTACTGTCGCGAGCGACAGCGACACAAGTCGGAGGTTGGGTTTGTTCATAAGAATTCTGATTTTGTTGAATATATTAATTGCTTGTAGTCGTGTGGAGGTTGGCCTGCCCGGATGATGCCCGGAGAACTGTTGGCAGCCGGTTGACAGAGGTAAAGCAGGACATACATAATGCCCTAAGTTACAGTAAAGAATTCACCAAGTTGCAAAGTTAAGCATAAAGCACGGCTTGGAGTGGAGTGCGGTGCATTAAATAAACTTAATTTTTTATGCAGCGCAGAGAGCGCATCCAGACGTGCCGTGCGTGACAGAAGTCTGCTTTGCGGCACGCCAATCACGCTTTGCCGCGATGCCGATGCTTCGCAGTGATGCAAACAAGGCTTGTTTGCCGCGCAACTAAGGCTTGTTTGCATCGCAACTAAGGCTTGTTTGCATCGCAACTAAGGCTTGTTTGCATCGCAACTAAGGCTTGTTTGCATCGCAACTAAGGCTTGTTTGCATCGCAACTAAGGCTTGTTTGCATCGCAACTAAGGCTTGTTTGCATCGCAACTAAGGCTTGTTTGCATCGCAACTAAGGCTTGTTTGCATCGCAACTAAGGCTTGTTTGCATCGCAACTAAGG
>CAVKCP010000059.1:0-15783 GCA_963654815.1 Lachnospiraceae bacterium
AAAACTTATAAAGAACATCCATTCAACGTTTTACTATGTTAGATCAAAAGTTTAACTGACACCAATAAACAAAAAAACGGTGGTAGTGGCCCAATTTGGCTTCTATCGCCGTTTTAGCACAAGCGGAGTCATTGCTGCCGTAGTGCTCTCATAAAACTCTTTTGTCACCTTGCGTGCCCTTAGCGTGCGCACTTTCGGAAATGTGCTGAACTGTGGCAAACTGGTGCTGTACCATCGGTGCGATGCTATCTGCGGTGTCATGCTGGCCAGTCGGTCTATGGCCGGTGCGCTGCGCAGGTTTACTACGGTCATCATATGTGTGCCGTCGGTCATCGTTATGGCCAACACTACAAGTTGCTTGCTCTGTTGTGCGGCCTGCGCTGCCGTCTTGCCGCGCACCGATGCCGAAACGCCTATGTTCCACCCGTGCTCGCTATTGATTTTCTGCATTATCGATCGGAACACCTTTCCGTGGGCAGAGGTGTCGCGCAGGTTTTTGAACACTATGTAGTAGTGTATCATCTCGTGCAGCAACACCGTCTGGTATTCGCGTTCGGTGCATTCATAATAGGTGCTGATGCGAATGGTGAACCCAGTCTTCTTGACCCCTAAAAGGGTGCGCCGCCACGAAAACGACATCGTGCCGAGACGTGTGCGTGCCTTTGAAAGGCCGAGGCGGGGCATGGGCATCTCGCCGCCGAAATAGATGTTGTTGAACCGGGCAAACCACTCTTTGAGCAGTTCGACGGTGAGCGTGAAAGGCATGATGTGTGTTTATTTACAGGTGGGTTCTATAAATTCCCACCGCAAAACAAGAATTAATATAACGGGTTGCGTTTTGTCATCTTGCGGTCTCTTTTCGGTCCAATCCGTCTGCTCGTTCAGTCGTATAGCCCGCTATACTTCTTCACTCGCAGACAAATTGTCTTCGAAAACAGCCTCGCAATCTGACAAAGCCAATTTATAGAACCCACCTACAAAGTTTACGACGGATTGCCCACAAGTTCGAGCAAAGCCCTCACCTTGCTCGATACTACTGTGCCGAGCATTATGTTGCCGTCGGGGTCGATGACATAAATCGTAGGTATCCAGTTGAGGTTGTAGGCTTTCGACACCTCGGTTTCTTTCCACTTCTTCAGATTGCACACCTGTGTGTATTTTATGCCGAGCTTGTCAATTGCCTTCACCCAAGTTTCCTTGTTGGTGTCAAACGAAACGCCCAAAAAGGCCACATAGTCGCCGCCGTATTTGTGGTGCATGGCCACTATCTCAGGCGCATCCTTGCGGCAGTCGGGGCACCACGAAGCCCAGAAATCGAGCACCACATATTTGCCGCGAAAGTCTGACAACTTCACTGTTTTGCCGTCGGGGGTGGTGAGGGCAAAATCGGGTGCGGGCGTGCCCGGCTTCAACAGTTCGGTGGCATACTTAGAGTCGGGGTCGTCGGCTGTGCTGTCGGTTTGTGCAAATGTGAGTGCAGGCAGAGCGAAGAATGCCACTGCGAACAGTATTGATGTGATGATTCTGTTTGCTTTCATAAGCTTAATGTGTTAGAATGGTAAATGTTTGGTGACGGCAAAATTACTTATTGTGGTGCAAAAGCCAAAGAAAAGGATATTAAAAAACATAAACGGCATGTTGCGTGTAGGGATGGTGACGGTGAAAAATACCATACCAAGTTTTTTTGTCGACGCTTAGTCGTTGTCGGAATCACATGTCTGCGCTTTTGGCCAGTTCACGAGAAAGAGCTTTTCGGTGGCTCGGGTGAAGGCCGTGTAAAGCCAGTGAATGTAGTCGGGCGAGAGCATCTCGTCGGTCATATAGCCTTGGTCAACATACACATGAGCCCATTGTCCGCCCTGCGCCTTGTGGCATGTCACGGCATAGGCATACTTTATCTGCACGGCATTGTAGTAGGGGTCTTGCCTTAGCTTCTTTATTCGCTCCGGTTTCGTGCGTATGTCGGCATAATCCTCCATGACATTCTCATACAGAGCCTTGTTCTGCTGCGCGGTGAGAGCAGGGGCTTCGGTTGAAAGGCTGTCGGTTATGACGGTGACTTGCAGCTCGTAGTTGTCGTAGTCGGGAAACTGCAGCCATAAATCGGCAAAATGAAAGCCGTAGAGTTCACGCTCGTTGCGCACCCTCTGCACCGTAGCTCTGTCGCCGTTAGCAAGGAAACCCGGTGTGGCGAGCCCTTCTGTCTGGTCGTTTCTGGCAGTGTCGCCGTTCATCTTTTGTTCTTCGCCACCCCCGTTTTGGCGTGCCGCCTTGGCATTGTTTACCGCATCAAGCTCAGTCCAGTAGTAGTTGTTTTTCACAATCATGAGCATGTCGCCGGTGGTGAGCTGTTCCTCGCGCCAAAGCACTGTGTTGCGTATGCCGTTGTTGTAAATGTTGGCGCGCTTGTTTGATCGTGTCACCACCATGGTCTCGTCGATGCCCACGGCCGAATAGCTTGATGCGAGCGACTCGATGAGTTCGTCGCCCGGCACCATCACGATGTCGGCAAAGCACGAGAATCGTATCTTGGGCAGCTGCGTAACCTCGTCGTGGGTTATCATGTTGCGTATTGCGGTGGCATTGTAGAGTATGCCCGACTCGCGGCTTTGCCTAAGCACCTCGTCGAGGTCGGCTTGGTAGACTTTCAGGCCGTAGCCCTCCATGAATGGGGCACTGAGTGCCGGCGACTCTTCTTCGCCCACCGGTGGCAGCTGCGCCTTGTCGCCCACAAGCATCAGGCGGCAGTTGCGCCCCGAATAGACAAACATTACGAGGTCGTCGAGCAGTCGGCCGGTGCCGAAGACGCTCTCTCGCAGTCCTTCGTTGGCTATCATCGAAGCCTCGTCAACGATGAAAAGCGTGTCGGAGTGCATGTTGGGGGCGAGCGAGAACGATCCTTCCAACTTTTTCTGGCGGTATATGCGGCGATGTATGGTGTAGGCGGCTGTGCCCGAATTGAGTGCGAGCACCTTGGCGGCACGGCCAGTAGGCGCGAGCAACATTACCTTCTGGCGCAGATTGCGCAGGGTGTGCACGATTGCTCCCGAGAGTGTTGTCTTTCCCGTTCCGGCCGAACCGCGCAGAATGTAGGCGGCACGTTCGTCGCGGTCGGTGAGAAAACGTGCAAAAGCAAGCAAGGCTTTGTCTTGTTCCCCGGTGGGAACGAAGCCAAAGCTTTGCTTTATGCGGAATATAAGTTCGTCGGTAATCAATGTCGTAGGGTGTCTCGTTGTAACGTCACGCGGTTATGGCTGGCACAGAATGGCGCACACGCGGTCTTGGAAAGCGCGCCCGTTTTTTCCGTGGCGTAGTCCTTGGTTGATTATTGAGAATGCCAGACGGTGGCCATTGGCAGCTGTGCAGTAGCCTGCCAAACTGCTTACTGCGGTAACAGTGCCGGTTTTTGCATAGACATTTGACTTGGTGAATGTGTCGTGCATGCGCTTGCGCAGCGTGCCGTCGACACCAGCCTGCGGCAGTGCCGGGTGCAGATGCAGGTAGATGTTGCTGTTTATGAATGCGTAGCGCAGCATCATCACTTCGAGTTCGGGGGTGACATAGTTGTAGAGCGACAGTCCGGAACCGTCGGCTATGGCATAGCGCGAGGCATCGAGCCCGAGTTTGCCTATGAGCCGGTTGACCACGGCGCGTGCGCTTTTTGCCGTTGCCGGATGGTTGCCGGTGCTTGCTGCAATCTGGTAGAACATCGACTCGGCATACAGGTTGTCGCTCTCTTTGAGCATGCGCATGAGCACTTGGTCGATGGTGTGAAACCGGCGGCAGATGCAGAATGCGTCGTCGGGCTTGCGCCCGGAGGCTGTGAAGGCATCGACAACGATGCCTGCCTCGCGCAGTTCGTGCAGGAACCGGTCGACAAACACATCTTTGCGGCCCACGAGCAACGGCGAGAGCACGGGGTTGTCGTCGTCCCAACACCATCCTTCGCCATACTGGGCTGCGTCTTTCATCGTCTTGTCGGCATATATTGTTCCGCGTATGGTGTCAACACCCATCTTGTGTATGGCCTCGACAAAAGCCTTCATGTCGTCGTTGTTGAAGCGTGGGTCGAAACCGCCTACGCAATAGATGTTGCCTTTAAGCGTGCCGTTTTCAACCGCGCCAGTATAGCATAGGTCGGTTTTGAATTGGTAGCTGCCTCCCAGTTTGTCGATTGCAGTGATAGCAGTTATTAGTTTCATTGTCGATGCCGGACGCATGAGCTGACGCTCGTTATGGCTGTAAATTACCGAGTCGGCATCGAGGTCGTAAACCATTATGCCCACCTGCGAGGTGTTGAACATGTCGTTTTGCAGCAGACGGTCGATGTGGGCCACTGCCGACTGCGGCCACGGCAACGACAGCGCGCTTTGCGGAATGGTGTCGGCAAAAAGCGTGTCGGTTGCGGGTGAATTCTCGTCGTCGCTCTCTATTATCTCCTGTGCGGTTGTTTGCAGTGCCGCAGCGAGAAAGACAATGAGCAGTAATATGTAACGTTTCATTTCTTTTCGTTCTGTTTGTCGATTGTATTTATGCAATTTCGCAGTTCATTTTCAAATCGTTGTTCATTTTCTGGTCTTACGGTGATCATCTTTCCGCCTGCCAGTTCTATCAAAATGCCGCCCGCAACAAGCGGTGAACCGGCAATGCGGCTAATGCCAATGATGTGGGCAACGGGAATGGTGCGAGGATGCGACAGCCTTCCTTGCGATATTATGAGGTGTCCGTCGGCGGTGATGGAGTAGGTGGTGTTAATCAGCCGTTCGGTTGCCTTGACGGCGAGCAGACCGGCCACAAGTCCCACGATGGGCGCAATGCCGCTGTGAATCCAAAAGCACAGGATCGCGGCCAATGAGAGAACCACTGCCGGAAGGCATGTCCTTATGCTGAAACGCTGGTGAAAAAGTTTGTCCATAACGAAATGCAAAGTTAGCAATAATAATCCACAATGACTATAAAAGGCGTGGTTTTAAGTGACGGTGAAAAAAATACCTTGGTATGATTTACGGTTTATATTTTTGAGATGTTTTTGTTTCTTGAAGAGGGAGCATAGCGGGCTATGTGACCGATGAAAGAGGAAAAAACAGCCAAAAAGATGAACCGGATGAACATTCAGTTATGTATTTTATGTGGTTCAAATCATGCCAAGTTTTTTTTTCCGTCACTAAACAAAAAGGCAGGACAACCGCGAGTGCCGGTGTTCTGCCTTTTGTTGAAAATGTGTGTTGGGGATGTCTGTCTTCTGTATTTTGTTGTCATTCAACGTTCTTTATCCATTCGGCTATGTCGCGCATCACCGTCTCGTCGATGGTGGTGTCTATCTGGCCATACTCGGCAATTATGCCCGTGGAACATGGCTGGAACAGGTGGTTGAGATTGGGATAAAGGCGCACGTCGTTGTGCTTGTCGGCAGGCAACAGACGCTTCGTGGCATCGAGGTTGGCTTGGGCATTTACTTGCAAGTCTTTATCTCCGCCTATGGCAAAGACGGGGCAACTGGTGCTTCTTACATCATCGGCAGGGTCGTAGGCTATGAAATTGTTGAGCCACGCGTTGTCGGTGGTGATTACTTCGAGCAGGTTCTGTTTCAGTGCCGGGGGCAATTGCAGATCGGCGGTGAGCATTGCCAACTGCATTTGCGGCATTGTTGTCTTTTCGTTTGTCTGCTTGTGTTTCAAAATGCGTGCCAAGGCGGTGCAGTAGGCCATAGTGGTGGCAGTGTCAAGTCCGCTTGCGAGCATGAGGTCGCGGTTCTGCATTATCAGCACGCTGTCGCCCTTGATTGCCGGACCTGCCATGCTTACCACAAAATCGGCCTGCTTTCTTGCCGCCAACATGTAGGCTATTGTTCCGCCTTCACTGTGTCCCAAGACACCGATATGACCGAAACGTCGGTCTTTTCTCAGACTTTTCACTGCGGCTTCGGCATCGAGCATGTTGTCGTAGGTGGTGGCTTTGGCGGCATCTCCGGTTGACTTTGCCGTGCCCCGGTCGTCGTAGCGCAGCGATGCTATGCCGTGACGGGCCAGATAGTCGGCCATGACGAGAAAGGGCTTGTGCCCGAACAGCTCTTCGTCGCGGTTCTGTTGTCCGCTGCCGGTTATCATCACTACCACCGTGCTGCCGCTCTTGAAATCTTTGGGCAGGGTGAGTGTGCCTGACAACTTTGCCGCCCCGGCCTGTCGCGCTTTGCCAGTGGATGGATCGGTGCCGTCGTTGTAGAACTGCACTTCTTTTGTGGTGTAGGCGAATGGAGCTTCGGGTGTCTGCGGACGTTTGATTTCAATTGTGCCGCGTTGCATGCATAATGTGATTGGAATGCCCATTTGTGTGAACGTTCCTTTCAGTTGTCCGCCGGAGAGTTTTGCCGTATATCGCGCGCCGATGCTCGGTATTTCAACGCAAACTGAGTCTGACTGGAAAAACTCTGCACTGCCTTTTATGCCGTAAGCCCCCTGATCGGGACTGTCGAGTGTGGCGCTTTTGTCGGAGTTTACGTTTATGGCTATGCGCAGCGAAGTAGGGCCCAAGTCGAGATTTCCGTGCCATGGGCCGGTGATGTCTTGCGCGTTTGCCTGCATTATGGCAGCGGCGAGAATGGCTACGAGTGCTTTCTTCCTCATAATCTTGTGGTTGGTGCTTTTGGTGGATGTAGGTTTTCTTATTTGCAAAAATATATAATATGATTGTAAAAACTGGTCTTCGAATTGCGTTTTTATTGTTTGGGAAACAAAAAACAGGCGGCAAACACCTTCTGTAAGTGCTTGCCGCCTGTGTGGGCTGTTGGTTTGCTGCAAGTGTTAATGGCCATAAAAAGAAATGACCGCAACCAATATGCTTAGGTATTACATTCTTGGCGGACGTCCGAACCCCGGGCCTCCGTTGAAGTCTCCGTTTCTGTCGCGTCCGGGAGGAGGCATCATCCGTGGGTTTTCGCCGTCGCGTGGTCCGCGCATCTCCTGATGTTGTTGGCGTTTTCCAAATAGGTTGAGGCGGTAGACCACATGCACCATGGCATAACTGTTGATGCTATTGTATTCGATGTCGCTGCGGCTCATCGATGTAACCGAACGGCTGAAGTTGCTTTGCTGTGCCAGTATGTCGTAGAATTGCAGCGACACGGTGAGGGCACGGCCACGCAGAAACCCTTGCGACAGTTGCGCGTTCCACACCAGTTCGTTGGTGTTCATCGAGTTGTCGCTATATCCGCGTCGGCTGTTTTGGTGCAGGTCGGTAGATATTGACGTTCCCCACGGGCATGTGACGTTGATTGTTCCACCATAGGAGAATTGCCATGTGTTGAGGTTGGCCATTGCCTGCAGGTTGTTGTTTGTGCGCATATACTGCAAAGCCCCGTCGATTTCGGCTTCCAGCCAACTGTTGCGGTAGGAAAAGCCGAGCCGCTCGTTGATGTCGAACGATTTGGTAAGGTTCTTCAGAGTGCCACCGTTCAGTGTCTGTTCAAGATAACCCACGCGGTTGTTGTAGGCCATGTTGGTCATCGTGTTGATGTTCCAGTAGCCGGCAGTGTCAACGGCGGTGTTGAAAACAAGCATTCCCGACATGTTCCAATTGCCGTTGATGTTTTCGGGGCGCACTGTGCGTCCGCCGGTTTTGTCGTCGTATGTCACCTTGCTGCCTATGCTGTTGCGCGTGGTGCTGTAGTTAAGGCTCGCCATGATAGACTGTTGGTGCTTTTCGAAATAGTTGTTGTATTCGGCCCAAAGGTTGTTGGTGAACGACGGTTTGAGTCCCGGATTACCTTTTGTTATGTTCAGAGGGTCGCTGTCGTCGGTTATGTCGAGCAGGTCGCTCATGCTTGGTTGCGACGTGGTGCCGCGGTAGTTGACACGCAGACTGCTCACTTTGCTGAACCGATAGCGGAAATCGAGGGTGGGCGACACGTTGACGACGTTGCGCGACGTGTCGGTGTGCACGTTGAGATAGTCTTGGATGAAGTGGGTGTTCTGCGGTTGCACCATGATGCCGGCATTGAGTTGCATCTTGGTGCGTATCATTCTGAACATGAGCTCGATGTTGTGCGTGAAATTCCGATACTCGGAGCTGCGGCTGAGTGCATCGTCGCGATAGTGCTCATAGGGGTAGGTGAGTGTTGAAAGATATTCGTCCCATGAGCGGTAGGCAGGAGTTATGCTTGTGATGAAGTCGTTGTTGGCCTGGCTGAAATCGTAGGTGGAACGGCGGTTGCGTGTGAACGACGAGTTGAACTTGTAGCTGAACTGCAGGAATGTGGCACGCATTATCGGTTCGCTGTATGTAGCCTGAACGCTGTAGCTCCATTTCTTAGACGGAACAACGTTGTATCTGTTCTTGAAATAAGTGGAGTCGGTGCCTTCGGCATTCTTTACCTTATAGAGAGTTACTTTGCTCACGTTGATGCTTTTGCTTGTGTCTTCGCTGTAATCAACGCTGGCGCGCAGTGTGACGTTGCGTCCACGGTTGCCCAACTTTCGGTTTATCTGCAACGTTCCGCCTGCCGATTTCGACTCACTGTAACTTATTGAATTGTTGAGGTTGGTGTTGACGAGGGCATCGTTTGCCGCGAGTTTTTCGAGTGATTCGGTGTCGAGCGGCGACGAAACATAGTTGTAGGGATTCTCGCTGAACTGTGCCGACGAGTTTATAGATTTTCCGTCGGATTTCGAAAAGCTGAATTTAGGGCGGAAAAGGATGTTGGTCATCGTGTCGGGTTTCCATTCCAAGCGCATCTGCGCGTTCCACTCGTCGCTGCGTGAATAGGATTGGTTGAGGCTGTTTGAGAATGAGTTTGACGAACTTACGAAATTTTCTGCCGCGCTTTTTGTGCGTGTGTCGTTGTCGCTGTGGTTCCAACGCACGTTGCCGTCAAACTCGAAACGGTCTTTTTTGTTGTAGTTGAAATTGGTGGCAACCATTTTCATGGCGTTGAGTCCGTTGCGTCCGCGGCCGAACGACCCTCTTCCGCCTCCTCCGGGAAATCCCATGTCGTTGGTGTTGTTGGCATTGCCGAAAAGCATGGCTCTGATGTCGCTGTTGAAATATGCCCCCATAAGGCGCTCGGCATAGCGGTCTTTTGTGCCGTAAGAGAGGTCGGCATTGCCCATAAGTCCACGGTTCATGCCAGGTTTTACGCCGAAATCGAGCACCGTTTGTTCCTCGCCGTCGTCGATGCCGGTGACTTTTGCAAGGTCGCTTTTCTCGTTGTAGGCTTTTATCTTGCTTATGATTGAGGTGGGAAGGTTCTTCATTGCGGTCTTGGTGTCGCCCGTCATGAATTCCTTTCCGTCTACCTTTATCTTGGTTACTTGCTTTCCGTTGATTGTAATCTTGCCGTCGTCGTCAACCTGTGCGCCAGGAAGTCGCTTCACAAGTTCTTCTATTGTCGATCCGTCGGGCGTGCGGTAGGCTGCCGCGTTGTATACAAAGGTGTCTTTGTTGAGCACTACTTTTGCCGCATTTGCAGTGACAGTCGTGCCCTTCAATACTATTGCTTCGGGGTGAAGGCGTATTTTTCCGGCATTTATGTCGCCGCTTTTTGCTACAACAATGTCTTTGTAGGCTTTCTTGTAGCCTATGTTCTGTATGCGGAGAATATATTTTCCGGGCTTTGCGGTTGTCATTTCAAACTTTCCTTTGCTGTCGGCTGTAGTGCCGCTGACAAAAGTACTGTCGGTATTAAGCAGTTGTATTGTAGCCATTTCTACTGCGGCGTGGGTGTCGGCATCGGTTATCGTGCCTGTAATGCGGTGCTCCTGTGCCGAGGCAAGAATAGGAAAGAGCAACAATGCAATAAATAATATTTTTTTCATTTCGTGGTGTTTGTGCCTTTTTAATATTGGAAAGAAAGTCATGCTGAAAACAATTTCAACACCATTTTGATGATATTCCATGCCGAAGGTTTAATCAACTTGCGCATTTTAAGACATATTTGTGTCTTTTAAATTGTTGGCATTATCGTGTGACAAAAAGAAAGAGGCAGATGCATCGGTGTGTGCATCTGCCTCTTTCAGGGTGTCTTTTCAGTGCTTAGAATTTATATCCCACAGTGAGCAGCAACTGGTTGCGCTTGTTGCTCACACTCACTGCATCGGCAACATTGTCGTATGACGAATATTGGTCTGGGTCAATATAACTCATAAACGGGTAGAAATCGCCGTTGGTCTGGCTATACTGGTAGGCCAAATCGAAGTTCCAGTTGCCAGTGGCGTAGCCAAAACCGGCTGTTATACGGTGCGTGTCTTTCCAGTTTGTGTAGTCGGTAGTGGAGCTATAGAATGTGCCGTAGGAGTCCAAGGTGCCGTCTTTATAGCCGTTTTTGTTGAACATCGGCGACACATAGTTGTAGCCGAGACGCACGGCAAAGTTTCTTTCCGGCTTGAATTCAACGCCGAGTTTAAGCGTGGAGACACCTTTCAGCGATGCCTTAATGTTGCTCTTCATCGCCTCGTCGCGGTAGCTTTCGTCGTAGTAGTTGCCCCAGTAGTCAACCGTTCCGCCGTCGTTCACGCGTATGTCGGTGGTGGTGTAGTCGGCATATTCATAGGTTGCGCCGAAGGCGAGATAGTTGTCTACGGTGTGACCGAGGCTTACTCCGAACCGCCAGGGAGTGTAGAACTTGAAGTCATAGCTCTCGCCGTTTATTCCATAGTCCTTAGCTCCGTAATTGGTTTCAAGGCCATTTGTTAGCTTGGTGACATTCTGCGTCTTCAGATCATACCATGTGGGAGTGTGCACATACAGTCCGATGCGGAACGGCGACATCTCAATCGGCCGGAAAATCACACCTGCCTTCACGTCGAAACCGTTGCCAGTGATTTTGCGCGAGTCGTTAACGGTCACGGTGCCGATGCTTGTGTTGTTGTTGACGATGTTCTCTGTGTATGACGTTTCGCTGTTATAATGCACGTCGTAGAGGCCGAATGTTACGCCCCAATAGAACCTGTCGTTGGAGTTTCCGCTTATATTGAAATCATATTGTCCGATATATCCGGTGTTTCCGCGCCCGAAATTATAGGCGTTGGCATTGTAAAATGCTGGTGAATCACCACTTGGGTCGTCGCCCCTTACCAATACTCCGTTTTCGTTGAGCGTGGCATTCTTGTCGCCAAGCAGCACGTTGCTGTAAAGATAGTCAAGCTGGTTGCAGGCTATGTTTTCGCTTGTTAGTGTGCCGTTGTTGTCTTTAAGAAGATAGATGCCGTTGGCGTTCTTCATGCTCGACAGCTTGTTTTGCGATGCACCGTTGAGTGTTGCGCTGGCGGTGAGTATCTGGTCGAAGTTCTTGCTCTTGGTGTAGTTGAACGAGAAGTTCACAAACGACCTTCTGCCCGAACGCATTGCATAGACGAAACCTACCTGGTCGAAGCTCATGTTGGTCTTGTTCGCGTCGTTAACCGACTGTGCGTCGGATTGCGAAACAAACCCGAATGATGTGTTGGCTACACTTCTTCTGAACATTCCGATGCCTGCCGGGTTGGTGCCTATTGTCGATATGTCGGCTCCGAGGGCTTCCATTGCGCCTCCCATACCCACATATCTTGCCGTTCCGTTAAGGTCTTTGTTGGCCAGTTGGGCGTTGTCGTATGTCTCTTGGGCCGATGCTGCGGCTCCAATCATGGCCGCAGTCATTATTGTCATTATCTTTTTCATAATTTATTAGAATCTATAAAAATGTGTCACGTTGTTGACTTTCGCGCATTGTTATCTTCTGCCGCCGAAGCTGCCTCCACGGCTTCCACCGAAACCTCCGCCGCTATGGCCGCCAAAGCTGGCACCGCCTCCGAAGCTGCCACGGCTTCCACCGAAGCTGTTTCCGCCGAAATTGCTCTGCCGTTGTGTCGGGGCTGAATACTGGTTGCGGTTGGAATTGTTGTTGAAATTGTTGTAGTTGCTACGACGCTTGCCGAATTCACCGCGTGAGTTCTGGTTGTTGCGGTATTGGCTTGAACCGAATCCCTGCCGGTTGCTGCTTGAATTGAAGCTTCCACGGTTACCGTAGAACACTCCGTTACCGCGTGCATGGTTGCGTGTTCCCGTCGGACCGGCATAGCGGTAGTGTATTGCCGGAGCCGGCCAACCGCCCCATCCGTAATACGGGTAGCCCCATCCGTAGTAGCCGTAGTACCACGGGTTGTACCATCCGTTCCATCCATACCAGCTGCTATACCATGGATCGTACCAACCGTTGTAGTAACGCCAACGCCAGTAAGGCGAACCCCATGTGCCGTAGCAGAATGGATCGTACCAACCGTAGAACCCGTCGAAGCGGCTCATGTTGCGTGTGTAGGCATAATCGTTGTCGTCATAGTATTGCTCTGAACCGGGATAGACGCTCACGGCGTAGTCGGTGGAGTCGCAACCGTAGGTGCCGTCGCCGGCATGAAACTCGATAATGTCGTTGCCGAGCGAGTCGGTGCCTATCTTCTGGTAGAAACTTTTCAGCCGTCCATGACGGTTGTATTCGTCAACGTCGCGGTTGCTTCCGCAGTAATATGTGGGTTGCTGGGGGCAAGCGCCGTTTCTCGACGCGTCGGTCTTCGACTCTTTCTTAGGCGTAAAATACATGTCGTCGTCCTGTGCCATTGTTGCCAGTGGCATAACGCCCATAAGGACTGCGATAAAGAATAACTTTTTCATCATTTTATCCTATTTTTTACGTTGCTAATTTTCTATGTGCAAAAATAGCTATTCATTTATTGCAAAATTACGGAAAAACCCTAAAAGGGGGTAGGCATTCCCCTATTTTTTTATATTTTTGTATCTGATTTTTCACCAATTATATATTATTAATGAAATACATCGTTGCTGATTTTGAGATTGATTGCACTGCTGAAATGTTGCAGACAGCGCGCGATTTGGTGGCAAGTGCCGCCGGTGACTGTGGCTTCGAGGCTTTTGAGGATTCCGACAATGGCTTGCGCGGATATGTGCAGGAGCAGATGTTTGACGGCAGTGCGCTCGATGCGGCTCTGGCCGGAATGGAAATCCCTGGCGTAGAGGTGCGTTATGTCGCCGCACCTGCCGAATATCAGAACTGGAACAGTGAATGGGAAAATGCCGGTTTCGAACCGATTGACATAGGCGGACGTTGTGTGGTTTACGACGCAAAGCACACCGACCGCTCATTGGTGCCCGTGAAAGAAGGCTGCCTGAATGTTTTTATCGACACATGCCAGGCTTTCGGCACAGGCACTCACCAAACCACTCGCATGGTGGCAGGTGTTTTATTGGATGCCGATATGCGCGAAAAACGCGTGCTAGATTGCGGATGCGGCACCGGAATTCTTGGTATTGTGGCTTCGAAGTTGGGCGCTTCAGAGGTTGTTGGCTATGACATCGATGAATGGAGTGCCGACAATGCAGTGCACAATGCCGCACTTAACGGTGTTGACAACCTCACGGTGCATCTCGGCGACAGTTCGGTGGTTGCAGGCATGCGTGACAGTTTTGACGTGGTTGTGGCCAATATAAACCGCAACATTCTGCTGGCCGACATGGCAGTGTTTGCTGCCGCATTGCGTGAAGGCGGTCTTCTTGTATTGAGTGGCTTCTACGAAAGCGATGTAGAAACCGTTGGTTGCGCTGCTGCGAAAGAAGGCTTGCACATGACCGGCAAGCACGTTGACGAAGACTGGGCATGTGTCACATTCGTGAAATAGCCGCGATGGCATAGGCACGATGCTACGGCAAGGCAAGGACTAATTGTTGTCCTTGCCTCCGATGGTAAGTCTTTTCATGTCATAGTATGACCCGTTGTAGATGTTGAAGTCTACATAGCCCTTTATTCCCGGCAACTTTCCAGCATCGGTGTGCTGCCAGAATTTCCACGCACCCTTGTATTCCACTTTGTCCACATAGTAGTGGGCAATCCAGTAAGGGTAGTCGTCGAACACGGGAGAGTTGAGATAGCTCTCCTTGAACTTATAATAGGTGTAGATTATGGGCTTCACATGGTAGCGGTCTTCCACAATGTGCAGCCATGTGAGCACGTCGCGTTGGAAATCCTCAACCTTGCGGTCTTTTGGTTTGTGCTCCACGTCGAGCACAGGCGGCAAGTCGCCGTTTTCGAGATGCACGTTATCGAGGAAGAAATAAGCCTGGTCGCGTGCCGACGACTTGTTGCTCCAAAAATGATATGCGCCGCGTATAAATCCGTTTTCGCGTGCCTGGTGAAAATTGTCGCTGAACTTGCTGTCGAGGCGTGACGAACCCTCGGTCGATTTTATCATTATAAATCTAAGCGGATAGCCTTCAATCATCGCATTGCGCAGGTTGTCCCAGTCGATGTCGCCCTGATAGTGTGATATGTCGATGCCGTGTATCTCGTAACCTTCGGGGTATTTCGCGTCGCCGTAAAGAGCGCGCCACCTGAAACCCGTGGGACTTACAAAGAACGTGTAGAACAGCCAGATGTAGAAGGTAAGTGCCAACATTCCGCCACCCCACCATGCTAGACGCGGATTATTGCGCAGAAAAGCGGCTATCGAACCACTCTTCGTGCTTGTTCTGTTGCGTTGTTGCCGTGTGTTGCGTGAAGGAGTTTTTCTTCTTGTCTTGTTCTTTACGGCCATTATATATAATAATAGGTGTAATGTTTAGTTGCTTGGCAATGATTAAATCATTCTGCTCCAATCATAGCTTGCACAATTTTTATACAAAATTCGGCAAAATATTTGAGATATGCAAACTGCATTCTTAAAATCTCGGCAATGAACTTGATGTCGTTCCACGCCGAAAACAAGTCACTAAAAGATAAAATGCCAAACAAAAGTCAATAAACACTTAGCCCAAAGCAATGTTCGTTGCTATGCTTCGAACTTGCTTTGGGCTAAGTTTTTTATAGACTTCGCCTTACAGCTTTGCGTCGCTTACAGTTGGTTCAGTCGCTATTGTTATTTCAAGATTTTCTTGCCGTCTTTGATGTAGACACCATTGGGCAGAGAATTGTAATCTCGTCCGAGGTAAACTCCGTCGATGCTGTAGATGCCTTTGCTACGGTCAGAAACGGTGCTTGTCTCTATGCCCTGAATGCCCGTAGGCACCCATGCACCGTGCGGATAATCGTTGGCGGGGCAGTTTAATCTTGCTAATTTGTTGCAGATGTCGTGTGCCTCGTCGGGCGTAACGTCGCTGCTGATTATGCAGGGGGCACTGTCAACGAGAGCCTCGCTTTCTGCCTCACTAAGCCCGGTGATTTCCTGCACCAACGACACAATCTCCTCTTTGTTTTCTGTGCATTCTTCGAGCACCACGTCGTAGCGTTTGGTCGTATCGGGCCGGATAGTTACGCTGCTGGTCACGGCTTTTCCGTTGAGTGCAATGGCATGCAGAGCGTCGCTGAAAGCAGCACCTTTGGGCGAAGATATCACGCTATTGACGAGTGTGAGCGAATTGAGGTCGGAATGTGAACTCTCGGTGCCTTTCATCGTTACGGTGGCATTGTTTACGGTGAGCTTTTCGCAGCTTCCGTCGTAGCCTGCAAGTCCCCAGCTTCCGTTGAAGTTTGCCGTGCAATCGTCAATCTCAAGCGAGTTGTTGAAGTAGAGTCCCATGCCTTTTACGGCTTCTGCATTGAGCGCGCCGTAGCCTTTTATGACGGTCGGGTTGTCGTTAAGCACGATGGCCGTGTGGTTTGCCTTGACGGTGTTGTTGCCCGTTACGTTGATTATGAGGCTTTCTGCCGATTCATTTTCAATGCCTTTGACATCTCCTGACGTCTCGATGGTCGCATCTTTAAGGTAGAGCGTTTTCTTTTCGGGGTCGTAATTTGCGGTTCCGCTCACG
>CAVKCP010000060.1:0-15713 GCA_963654815.1 Lachnospiraceae bacterium
TAGCCCGCTATACTCCTTCACTCGCAGACAAATTGTCCTCGAAAACAGCCTCGCAATCTGACAAAGCCAATTTATAGAACCCACCTAAATGATTGTTTCTTTCAGAAGAGCGTGACGGTGTAAACGTAAATCACCGCTGCGGGGAGTGCGAGAAGCGACGAGTCGAAACGGTCGAGCATGCCGCCGTGTCCGGGAAGGATGTTTCCGCTGTCCTTGATGCCCAGTGTGCGCTTGAAAAGAGACTCCACAAGGTCGCCCCATGTGCCGAAGATCACCACCGTGAGACCGAGCCCCATCCATTGCACAATGTTGAACCCGGTGTGGGCATCGGTGAGTTTCCCGGTTTGTTCGCCCCAACCTATGAGCGCAGCCACGGCAAGCACGAGTAAGCCTCCGCCTATGCTTCCCTCCCAGCTCTTGCCCGGACTGATGCGCGGGAACAGTTTGTGGCGGCCGAAGAGCGACCCGCTGCAATATGCCCCCGTGTCGTTGGTCCAGAGAAAGACGAATATGCTCAGCGGCAACAGCGGCGTGAATGCAATGCTGTTGATGTCGCCCCTGAATGCAAGCACGTTTACCATGGCCATGGGCAGGGCTATGTAGAGCTGCGGCAACATGGTGTAGGCCCAGTTGTTTATGGGATTGGGGGCCTTGGTGTAGAGTTCGCTGATGAGCAGATAGACTATCGTGAGCAGATAGGGGATGAACACCGCAGGCGGTGTGATGCCGCCGCAATATCCGGCAACGGCAAGAAACAGGTAGGTTCCGGCTGCCGTTGTGATGAAACGGTTTACGTTTACGCCGTCGATGTCGTCAACAAGCCCCGTGTATTCCCACACCGTCATCCCCGTGACGAGTGCGAAAAGCAGTATCATTGTTTCGGGTCGCAGAAAACACGACACTATTATTGCCACGAATATCACGCCTGTTATGGCGCGCGTTATCAGGTTGCTTACTTTTTCGCTCATGGTTATGCCTTTTGTTCGGTTGTTTCCCCGTTGTTGCTTTCGCCGTCGGTTGCGCTTTCGCCGTCGTCATTGCCGTTGTCGTCAAGTCCTTTGGCTGCTGCCTCGGCAATGTTTTTTTCGTGCTCGGCCTGCGCCGCCTTCACGGCATCGGGCATATCTTCGAGTTTCGGGGTGTTGTCTTCTATGATTTCAGCCGATCGGCTCACCCACGGACGCTTGCCGAAGATGTGCTCCACATCCTCGGCGAATATCACTTCGCGGCTTATCAGCATCTCGGCCAGTTTGTTGTGTCCGTCGGCGTGTTCGGAGAGAATAGCCTTGGCACGGTCGTATTGCTCGTTTATCATGCGCAGCACCTCGTCGTCTACAATCTTTGCCGTCGTCTCCGAGTAAGGCCGTTGGAACTGGTTCTCCTGGTTGTTGTAGTAGCAGATGTTGGGCAGGCGGTCGCTCATTCCGGCGTAGGCCACCATTCCGAATGCGCTCTTGGTGGCACGTTCAAGGTCGTTCATTGCGCCCGTCGAGATGTGTCCGGTGAACAGTTCCTCGGCAGCACGTCCGCCGAGCAGTGCGCACATTTCGTCGAGCATCTGCTCCTTTGTGGTTATCTGCCGTTCTTCGGGCAGATACCATGCCGCTCCGAGAGCCCTTCCGCGCGGCACGATGCTCACCTTGACGAGCGGGTTGGCGTGCTCGCAGAACCATGATATGGTGGCGTGTCCGGCCTCGTGCAGCGCAATGGCGCGCTTCTCTTCGGCGGTCATCACCTTGGTCTTTTTCTCCAAACCGCCAATTATTCTGTCAACGGCATCGAGGAAATCCTGCTTGCCCACGGTCTTGCTGTTGTGCCGAGCGGCTATCAGTGCCGCCTCGTTGCACACGTTGGCTATGTCGGCTCCCGAGAAACCCGGAGTCTGGCGCGACAGAAAATCGATGTCAACCGTGTCGTCGGTCTTCACCGGTTTCAGGTGCACCTGGAATATTTCTTTTCTTTCTGTCAGGTCGGGCAGGTCAACGCTTATCTGCCGGTCGAACCTTCCGGCGCGCAGCAGAGCCTTGTCGAGCATGTCAACGCGGTTGGTGGCGGCGAGGATTATCACGCCGCTGTTGGTGCCGAAACCGTCCATTTCGGTGAGGAGGGCGTTGAGCGTGTTCTCGCGCTCGTCGTTGCCGCCCATCGATGGGTTCTTGCTTCGCGCGCGGCCCACGGCGTCAATCTCGTCGATGAAGATGATGCAGGGTGCCTTTTCCTTTGCCTGGCGGAACAGGTCGCGCACGCGGCTTGCTCCCACTCCCACGAACATCTCTACGAAATCGGAACCGCTCATCGAGAAGAACGGCACTCCTGCCTCGCCGGCCACGGCCTTGGCAAGCAGCGTCTTACCCGTTCCCGGAGGGCCTACGAGCAGTGCGCCCTTGGGTATCTTGCCTCCGAGGTCGGTGTATTTCTGCGGTTCTTTTAGGAAGTCAACTATTTCCTGCACTTCCTGCTTGGCTCCGGCCTGTCCGGCCACGTCCTTGAACGTTATGCCGAGGTCGTTGCCTTTTTCATACATGCGTGCCTTGCTCTTGCCCACATTGAACACTCCGCCTCCGCCGGAGCCTCCGCCGAACTTGCGCATGAGCAGCAGCCACAGGCCGAAGAACACCACCACCGGCCCGAAGGTGTAGAGCAGCGACACGAGAGCGTTGTTGCTGTCGTTCTCGTAGCTAAAGTCGGTTATCTTGTGCTGGCTTAGTGCCGTGGCGAGATACTTGTCCACTTCGGAGAGCGAACCGTAGGTCACTTTCACGAAGGGCTTTTGTCCCACCTGCTTGGCGTCGCGTCCGAACACGTCGCGTATGTACTTGGGCTTTACATACATCTTTACATATCCCTTGTCTTTGTTCACCACTACGGACTGTGCGTAGCCCTTGCCCACATAAGACTGGAACTTGGTGTAGGTGGCCTCCTGGCTTGCTGCCTGGCCGCCCATTATGCTGTTGCCGCCGTCGGTGAAGAACAATACCGCAAGGAGTATTATTATCACCGTGTAAATCCAATTCATGTTGAACCGCGGCATCTTCGGCTGGTTGTTGTCGCCGAGCGGACTGTTGTTGTCGTTCATGTTTTGTAGTGAGTTGAATTTTCTTCTTTGAAGGTGGGTTCTATAAATTGTCTTTGTCTGATTGCGAGGCTATTTCCGAGGAAAACTTTGTCTGCGAGCGAAGAAGTATAGCGCTATACGACTGAACGAGCAGACGGATTGGACCGAAAAGAGGCCGCAAGATGACAAAACGCAACCCGTTATGTTAATCTTGTTTTTCGGTGGGAATTTATAGCACCCACCTGAAGACTTTCGCTTAGTCGATGTTGGGCAGGCGCGTTATCTTGGCATCTTCCCAAAGCTCGTCAAGGTTGTAATATTCGCGGGCCTGCGGCACGAAGATGTGCACGAGCACGTCGCCGAAGTCGATGGCCACCCAGTGGCTCAGGCCAAGTCCTGCCACGCGTATGGGCTTCTCGCCCGTGTCGGTGCGCACTGTCTCGCCCACCGATTCGGCTATTGCCTCCACCTGCGAGGGGGAGTTGCCTTGGCAAATGATGAAATAGTTGGCTATTGCGCCGTCGATGTCCTGCATGTCGGCTATGGTTATGTCTTGTCCTTTCTTCTCTTGAATGCCCTTGGTGATTGCATTCACCAATTTGTTTGCTGTTTCCATTCAGTTACTGATGCTTTTCTTTTGTTTATTACCTTATTAAATGTATCACAAAGGTACGGCGAAATATCTGAAAAACGCCCGTAAGTGAGGTTTTATTTAATTTTTTTAGAAAAAACTTTGAAAAAAACTTTGCAGTTCGGAAAAAATGAGTAACTTTGCACTCGCAATTCAGCAATGACTGGTTTGCTTTATTGGGATATGGTGTAATGGTAACACTACAGATTCTGGTCCTGTCATTCTTGGTTCGAGTCCGAGTATCCCAACAGTAAAGCGTTTCTCCAAAAGAGAAACGCTTTTTTCGTATGTCCGTGTTTTTCCGCTTTCTGTTGGGTCGTAGTCGCGGAGAAACCACGGCTTTATTTCGTTGCTGTATATGGCACGAACTTGTGCAGATGCAGGGAAAATACGTATTTAGAGATTCTTCTTTCGTTACATAATTTAACTTTACTTAACGACTAAAAATCGCATATTTTCGGTCGGTCGTGCCGTCGATGCGTTTGTTGTTATTCTCGTGTGTGCAGCTGCAAAGTGTTTGTCTTTCATTGTGTTGTGATGTAAAATCGTTGAACTGGGCAATGATTTTGCCGCCGACAAAGGTTTGTTTGGGCAGAAAGAAGCCTTCTTTGTGGTGCAAACAAGGCTTAGTTGCGTCACGAAGGAGGCTTCGTTGCGTTGCAAATAAGGCGTTGTCGCGCTGCAAGTAAGGCTTTGTTGCGCTTTGAGGCCGCTTGTTTTGGTTTGCCTTTTGCGGCATCTTCTTCGTGAACAAGCCTTCTGCGCGGTGCCGGGCGTTCTGTAACGCGTGCCGAGGTCGTGCTTTTTTGAGTGCCGTAAAGTGTAAACTAATGTGAAAATATCCCTGTGTTGGAAAATAATGCGTATATTTGCAAAACAAACCGCGCGCTTCCCGGCAATGGTTATGCACCTGCTTTGCTTGCACCGTATTTGGGGTGTGCGCCGGGGCGAAAGGCAACTAAACTGATAGAACCGTTTTGCTGCCGTGGCGGCCAAGTGCGTCAGCGCGGCGCGAGTGGACGTGGCGCCATTTGTGGCATTGCATGCCGCAATAGTGCAAATGCCGTTGCGGGCGGTTGGAAAACTACAAACTATAAAAATGAAACAGAAAATATCACTCGCCGTGGGGCTTATAGTGTTGGCTGTCGTGGCATTTGCTCTCGTGAAAAGCACGGGCAAGACAGTGCAACATCCGCGCATCGATGGCACCGACGGCGTGCTCGCTGCCGCCGCGCCAACGGTTGACCTCAAGAAATACAATGTCGATTTCTACATGGAAAACTCCGCAAGCATGGACGGATATGTGAACGGACGCACCGAATTCAAGGACGTGTTGGGGCGCATGATAGTCTCGGCCGCCAACTTCTGCAGCCGCACAAGCTTCAGCTTCATCAACGACAAGGCTTACAAAACCGACGGCAAAGCCATTGATTTCATACAAAACCTCACCCCCGAACGCATGAAGGTGGGCAACACTGCGGCCACCGACATAAACAAAATATTCGGCAGCATACTGAAAAACACCAAGCCGCAGACAATCTCGGTGCTCTTCTCCGACTGCATATACTCGGTTGCCAACGTCACGAGCGAGATTGACAATGCAAAGAATGCCACCACGGCTGCATTCCTGCAGACCATTGCTTCGCGCCCGCAGTTTGCCACGGTCATCATGCAATTCAAGTCGCAGTTCGACGGAACTTACTACGACCGCAATGACACTCCTATGCCATGCCGGTCGGCACGCCCCTACTATGTGGTGATAATGGGCGACAAGGCGGCACTGAAGAAGCTCTGTGCCGGAATGCGCGCTGACGAACTTCCCGGTCTGGCAAACAGTTTCTACCTCTCCACCGACAGCTGGACCATCGACGCAGCCAATGCCTGCACAATAACATCCGACTATACCAACGCGCGGCGCATAAAGCGAAACCGCAACGCGCTCGACATAGAAATGATGCAGCCCGACCGCGATGCCACGACCATGCGCTTTGCAGTGGGCGTTGACGCGGCGCAGCTCTTCACCGATGAGGCTTATGCCACCGACGCGGCCAACTACGAGGTGGAACCGTCCGACTACAAGATTGTGCAGGTGGTGAAGGCTTCGCAGGTGTCGCTGGGCGACTTCGCCGCAACGCCATCATGCCCCGTGGCCATACAGGTGCAGGCTCCCATCGACCGCCGTTCGGCACGCCTCACCATAAGTCTGCGCAACAATATCCCGGCATGGGTGGGCAAAGCCAATGTCAACGACGATGCCGGCACGGTGCCGCCGCCCACGAAAAGCTTCGCCATAGGCAAGCTCATCGAGGGCATATACAACGCCTACGACATTGCGGGCAAGCGCATTTTCAAACTTGACGTGAACATAAAAAAATACAAACGATGACCTATGGGTGACATAGCAGCCAATTTCTTCGAGTTGTGGGGAGCTGCCTATCTGGGGCAGTTCTCGCAGTATATGTATAAGGCCGAACTTTATGAAGGCCCGTTTCTGTGGCTCGTGGCACTGCCGCTTGCCGCATTTTTAGTCTACTACAAGTTGTGGGACAACGTGCGCTTTGCCAAGACATGGGTGTGGTGCGTGCTCGTGGCAGCTCTCTCGGCAATCGTTGCGCTTATTGGCTACAACACCGCCTACAACGGACTCTACGACTATATGAGCGACGCGCATGTGTCGGGCAACCTCATCGACGATGCCGACTACTTGTATTTCGCGGCGATATGCTTCGCGTGGACGGCAGCCTACTCGGTAGTGCTGTCGCTCGTGATGAAGAGTATAAGCGTGAAGTGCCGCTACGTTCCATTCTAATAGCACAACGACAATGAGCAAACTCTATCTATTCGGAATAGGCGGCACGGGATCACGGGTGCTCAAGGCACTCACCATGCTGCTTGCCTCGGGCGTTGACATGGGCGTTGACACCGTCGTCCCGGTGATAATCGACCCCGATGAAAGCAACGGCGACCTCACGCGCACCGTGGGTGCAATGAAAAGGTATAAGGCCATTCGCCAATGTCTCACCTTCGGCCCTGACACCAAGTCGCGCTTCTTTAATACGAAAATCGACGACCAGGGCACCGGCTTCGAACTGCGTGTGGCCGACGTGGGCAACAAAACCTTCGGCACCTACATGGGCTTCAACAGTCTGTCGCGCGAGAACAAGGCCATGATGAGCCTGCTTTTCAGCCAGAAAAACCTCAATGCGCAGATGCAGGAGGGCTTCAAGGGCAACCCCAACATGGGCAGCGTGGTGCTCAACGACTTCTGCATGCCGGGCAACAACGCGCTTGCCGACCTCATGCAGACATTCACCGAGGGCGACCGCATATTCATAATCAGCTCAATCTTCGGCGGAACAGGAGCCGCAGGATTTCCGCTTCTGCTCAAGACGTTGCGCCAGGCGCAGCAGTTCGGCAGCTTCTCCAACCCGGCAGTAATATCGGCCGCACCCATAGGCGCACTCTCGGTGCTGCCCTATTTCGGATTGAAGGCCGACGAGGAGAGCGAGATTAATATGGCTACGTTCGTTTCGAAGGCCAAATCGGCACTCACTTACTACCGCAACAACCTCGACACCGACGCGCTCTACTACATAGCCGACGACATGACAAGTGCCTACGAAAACCGTGAAGGATCGTCGGCGCAGCGCAACGACGCGCATTTCATCGAGTTGGCAGCGGCTCTCGCCGTGATAGACTTCGCACGCGACAAGTCGGTAGTGCGCGGCGCGGGCATTTACAAGGAGTTTGCCGCCGAGACGGCCGCCGCCCAACTCGACATGAGCATGCTCTCGCCATCAACGCGGTCGGTGCTTGTCGGGCCGATCGTGGCGTTTTATATGTTCGCCCAGTTCTGCCGCCACCACCTGCCCGAAACCTTCGGCGCGGCGTGGGCAAAGGCTCGCAGCCTGACACCCGACATGCTCTTGCGCGACTTCTACCGCGACCTCGGGTCGTTTCTCGGCACTTTCGTCGATGAATGGCTGCGCGAAATGGCCGGCAACAGCCGATCGTTCAAGGCATTCAATACCGAAGGTTTCGACAGCATCTTCCACTCTGTCGTGGGTTACGAACCGAAACCCGTGGGCTTGTTTGGCCGTCTGGTGGGCAACAAGGACGGTTTCACGCTCATCGACGACGAGGTGGCCAAGGCTTCGGCAACAATGGAGAAGAGACTCTCCGACTACGATTATTTCATGAACGTGCACTGGATGGCGATAGACAACGCAGTCGCCCGACGGCTTAACCTACAATAATTATGGCACATGTATTCCGCCTTCATTCCGGAGGATCGCAGAACCTCGACGGATGGGACAACTCAAAGCAATACGGGCAGAACGAGATAAACAACATCATCGACCCTTCGGGAGCCGCCGCTGCGCTGCCCATAACGTCGGTGCCAACGCCCTTTGCCAGTCTTGAACTGGCAAGAAACGCCTTCGACCTGTGCGGCAGCGTGGGCAGCAACGGGCATGGCAACATCTCGGGCGACACCATCTACCACAAGATAGTGTCGTTCTCGCTCGACGTGCTCGAGATATTTTTCGACTTCAAGAAATTCTCTGCCGACTACGAAATAATCCCGTGGAATGTGCAGAAGGAAATAGCACAGCTGATTGCAAGCCCCGACGAAGATCACCGTAAGCTCGGACAGACCCTGCAACTCTATGTAAGCCAGGATGCCGAAGCCTTCAATTTCGCCGAGGGCACGGTGTTCTATCTGCTCAACTACCGCCGGGGGCCGGCTCCGCTCAACATCGTTGGGGCAACATCCACCACATCGCTCGCCGTGGCTTCGGCCAACGACATGTCGTATGTGGACACTCCGCTGAGCGGAAACCACAGGGCTTTCGACCCCGACAAACGGTCGTTCCGCAGTCTGGTGGAGCGCGGCAGCCAGTTCATAAAATATGTCTGGACGCTCGCCATGCAGCCGCAGTTCTGCAATCTCTACCCCGAGGTATATAAATATGTGCAGGAATGCTTCAGAAACATCACCGACATGCAGCTGAAGGAAGACCTGCGCACGGTGCAGGCAAGCGACATCGAAGCCTACGACGAACTTGTGGCCGGGGCAGCACGGGTGTGCTTGCCGGGCAACATCGCGCTGCGCCTTTGCGAAATACCCGACCCGGGCAAACTGAGCGACTTCACAATACTCTCCGACTACGGCGAGAGCGACGGTCTGCCGTTGGTTCTTCCGTTCCAGACGGGCTACAACGAACCGGGCATGCGCTATGTGTCCGGACCGTGGAATCCCTCGCTCAAGGCACCGTGCTACGACAGTCTGCCCATTGACAAACGCCGCCTTCCGGGCGACAGCACCGTTTATCCCTATCTCACGGTTGACGATGTGTTCCAGCCCTATATAATAAAAACGACGTTCCCAATAGAGGAAAGCTCCTATTTCTCGGGCAACTACAAGGCTGACGGCGGCTTCAGCTATCTGCTGCCGTTGAAGAAAACGATCTTCAAATATCTGCGTCTGAGCACCATCTGCGGCACCACCAAAGGCGCGCATGTGCTCAATATTTTCGAAATGAACGACATTGCGGGCGGTGGAGTAGAGGCCGTGGTGCGCATTCCGGTGCGTGGCGGACGCTACATCACCATGCGCCGCCGCTACTACGACACCGACGACGATCCGAAGGTGCAGGAAAACCGGGGCGTGATAGTGCAGTGCACGTTCGACATGTATCTGTTCCCCTCGTTCCATTTCAACGGTGCATGCGGGGCAACAACATCGCCGCAGCGCATATATCTGGCCGACGGCGACTGGAAAGAGCTTACGAAACACTACGACTATACGGTTGAGGCTTATTCGGAGAGCGACGCTTTCGGGCAGAACCGCATAAAGTCGGTGATACAACGGGCCGACAAAAACCGCAATGCCTCAATTTCGTCGAAGATATTCGCGGCACGCGATGAGTTCGACTTGATAAAGGTTAGCAACGGATTTGCCGAGGGAATGCTCGTGCCCAAATACTCCACCGTGAGCGAGGGAACCGATGTCTACAGTTTCGCCATTGACTTCGGAACCACCAACACGCATGTGGAATACCGTCTGAACGGCAGCAACAACGTGATGCCGCTCACTCTTACGGGAGGCGAACGGGCCGTGATTGCCATGCACCCCATTGACAGTCGCTACGAACAGATGTTCTTCGAGAAGACACTCAACGCATTCATCGAGGCTCCCTACCAGGAGTTCATGCCGGTGGAAATAGGCGGTGCAAGCATGGCCTCGTTCCCCTTGCGCACCAATATCTGCTTCCAGCGTGTGGCCGGAGATGCCGGCGGAGTGCAGAACAAACTTACTCTTGGCGATTATGCCATTGGATTCAACTACGAGAAAACCAACACCTACGGCTACAACCGCACCGTGACCAACCTGAAATGGCTCGGTGACGGCACACAGAAGTATGTTTCGGGCTTCTTCGAGGAGCTGCTCATGATAATAAGAGCCAAGGTGCTGCTCGGGGGAGGTTCGCTCAAGAGCACATCGATAACGTGGTTCTACCCCGTGAGCATGGAGACATTCCGCCGCTCGCAGCTTAAACGGGAGTGGGAGAGGCTCTGCGCCGAACTCATTTCGCCGGAGTGTGCGGTGCGGAGTGTTACAGAGTCGCTCGCACCTTTCTATTATTACAAGAACGTTGAGGGCGTGAATGCCGCCTGCCGCCCCGTAGTATTGATGGACATCGGCGGCGGAACAACCGACTTCGCGGTGTATGAACACAACAGTCCGGCACTTGTTTCGTCGGTGCGCTTCGCCGGAAACAGCGTCTACGGCGACTTCCCCGGCTTCGGGGCAAGCATGAACGGCTTCGTTAACCGCTACCGCGAGATGTTCGGAAAAAGCATAAAGAACACCGGGAAAAGTTCGCTCGTCTCGGCCTACAACAATGTTGTGGAGAGCGGAGTGTCGGCCGATTTCGTGTCGTTCCTATATTCTCTTGAGCGCAACACCGAACTGAAGAAGAGTGATATGTCGATTTCTTTCACCGATACACTGCGTGCCGACTATCCAATGAAGACCGCACTGCTGATTTTCTATGTGGCCGAAATCTACTATCTCGCACATCTCTTGAAAGACAAGGGCATAGCAACGCCCGAATATCTCACCGTGAGCGGAACCGGATCGAAGTTGCTCGACATCATAGGCGGAATGTCGGAAATGGAGAAACTCGCACGCATCGTGTTCAACGATGTCATCGGCGACGACGGAAACGTGAGCTTTAGGCAGGTGGCCAACCCCAAGGAAATAACCTGCAAGGGCGGACTCTTGATGAAAGACAGCGACAATGTGGCCGACAGCGACGGCTTGCGCTATTGGTTTGCTGCCTCTGAAAGCGTCGGCGCAAAGGGTAGCCGCGTGAAGCTGAAAGACATCGACGCAACGGCGGCAAGTGAGGTTGTGGATTTCTACACGTCTTTCATCGACTATTTCTTCGGCCTGAACAAAAAGTTCCCGTTCGATAAAAACTTCGGAATAAACACTCAAAACATGTTTGCCGAATACCACGACTTGCTGACAGAACACGCCAGTGAAGACTTCGCGGCAATGCTTGAGACACGCCGTGAAGAGAGCAACGACCCCGATGTGGAACTTGAAGACTCACTGTTCTTCTTCCCGCTTGCCGGCGGAATCGACCGCCTGCTCTATTTCATATCAACCCAAAAGTAAACGGTTATGCGAAAATTATTGAAAATATTGGTAGCACTCGTGTTCATAGGTCAGCTTGCCGGTGCCCGCGCGGCGGCATTGCCCGATGCACAGCAACCCGACTCGGCATCGCGGCAAAGCACAACTGCCGTGACAACCGCAGCATTGCAGGGCGATGGCGAAGACCTGAGCGAACCAGAAACAGCACTTGCCGACTCGATAATTGCATTGCAACGGCAGGTGGATAACCTCGCGTCGGCGGTGCAGACTCTGCGCGACGAGAGCGTGACGAAGAAGCAGATGTGGGGCTATATGCTGGCCCTTGCCGCAGTGTTGCTCGTGATTTTGCTCGCAGTCTATGCAAAGCTGTCTTCTGCCGTGGCGCACAAGGCTTCTGACAAAACTACAAAAGGCAGTGCAGACAACACGTGCAGTGTGGAGTTGCAGACCGTAAGAAAGCGCATGGCCGATGCCGAACAGCGCATAACAATGGTTGAGGCCGCAAATGAAAAACTTGCCGCTGCGATTGCAGCGCGCCCAGTGGCGCAGCCTGTATTGCCCGGAAAACCAACGGCTAAAGCCACGGTGGCCGATGGCGCAGGCTCTGGCGCGTTCTATGCCAAGGCTTTTACACTGCGCGGAACGTTGGACAGCGCGAAGCAAAATAGCCTGCGCCGCGAAGAAGCGGTGTTTGAATTCACGCTCACCGATGCCACGCACGCTAAGTTTGCAGTGTGTGCCAACGACCGCATGATGCGTTGGGCGATAGAAAACCGGCAGACGGTGCTCGAACCGGCATGCGACATAATCTCTGACGATGGAACGTCGCGCGTGGAGACAATAACCGAAGGTGAGGCCCAACTCGAGGGTGGCAACTGGACAGTGACACGCCGCGCGCATATAATAATAAGGTAGATATGGAGGCATTGGAGATAATAATAATCCTCGCGATAGTGTGCGCCCAGGTGTATGTGTTTGTTGTCACACACCGGCAGATACGCCAGTTGAGCCATTTCCTCAACTCCGAACGCAGCTTGAAACTGTGCAAGACAAAGGTTCCTCTGTCTGAATTCCAGTCCGACGATGACTCCCGCGAACCGCACACCTGCGATGCCGATGCCGCAATCGACGTGAGCGTGATATATGTGCACCGCGAGAACGTGAGCGGACTGCTGCGCAATGTGGTGCGCACCATAAACCATTATCTGCGCAAAAACAAAGGTTCGGCAGCCGATTTCCACCTCATCAAAGACATCGTTGAGCGTCACTGCGACGCGGTTGACGAGGAGATAAACCACAAACTTCCCGTACCTATCTATCTCGGTCTTATGGGAACGGTAGTGGGAATCATCATCGGATTGTGGTCGCTCGATTTCCGTTTCGACCCGCAGACACATTCCCTCGACGGCGAACTGTTTGTGCAGTCGGTGAGCGGACTCATCTCGGGCGTGAAATCGGCCATGATATGCAGTCTCGTGGGCCTTGCAATGACCACCGTTCTGTCGTCGTGGTTCTACCGGGGAGCAAAGGCTCGCCTTGAAAGTCAGAAGAACTTGTTCTACGATTTCATCCAGACCCATCTGCTGCCGCAGCTCTCGCGCGATGCCGCCTCCACCATCTTGGCTCTGCAGGCCAACCTCGAACGCTTCAATGCAAGCTTTGAAACCAACGTGAACAGTTTTGGAGGCATAATGCAGGAAATACACGATGCCTTCGACAGTCAGATAAAACTGCAGCAGGAACTCAAGAATACCGACATTGCAAAGGTGGCCAATCTCAACTCAAACGTGCTCGTGCAGCTGCACAAAAGTATGGGCGAATTTGAGCGGTTTACGCAATATCTCGGGCAAATGAACACCTTCGTGCACCAGACTGCATTGCTCACCGACTCGATAAACGACCAGCTTCGGCGCACTGATGCCGTGGAAACCGTGGTGAAATCGATAGAGAGCAACGTGAAGAAAAATGAACTCGTGACGGCAAAGCTGCGCGAGTTTCTCGAAAGAGTTGACGAGAACAAGGCCGTGCTCACCGCTGCCGGCGAAATAGACAGCACCATGGCGCAGGCAATTGACGAGCTGCGCGCCCACACACAACAGCAGATTGAAAGCATAAGGAGCTACACCATTGAGGCCACGGCCGACCTGAAAGAACTCGTGAATGCCGAGCGTGGACATTTGGGCAACCTCGACAAACTGGCCAATCTCGACAACCTCGACCGACTTATCGTGGCTATCAACGACATGCGCTTGGACAATAAGGCGGCCATGGGAGTGTTGCAGAGCCGCATAGAGACGATGAGCAACATAATGGTGAAGAACCTCCGCCAGGAGCACCATGCCACATCGGTGGTGCCAAGGTGGCTGCGGCAGGCGTGTGTGGCACTCTTTATCGTCACCTGTCTTGCGGTAATTGTGGGCGCAGTGAAATTCGTTTTCTCGGCGCAGCATCCGCGCCCGGGCACGCAAACGGTGCAGGCTTCGGGCGCGTTTGCAGCTGGCGGCAGCGACGACGGCAACATTATACCCATGTCGGCATCCGACCCTACAGACAGTGCAGCCGCCGACAATAATACCGAAAATGCCGAAACCGCAGTGGCAAAGGCTGCCGAAGTGGAGAAACCACATGATAACGGCAACACAAAAAGCAAAAGCCGGAAACACCGCCGCCACTCGCGCAGCAAACGCGGATAAACAAATCGTTTGACCGATAGCTATGAAAAAGAAAAAGGAAGGCTTCTTTTGGGTGAGCTACTCCGACCTCATGACGAGTCTTTTCTTCGTCATGCTCGTTCTGTTTGTGCTCTCTTCGGCAGGTCTCTACATGAGCGAACAGGCCACAAGAGAGCAACTCAAGAAGATAGACGAGATACAGACGGCGGTGAACCGACTGCCGAAGAAATACTTCAAGGAGGATTCTGTGAACAAAAGGTGGACGCTGCGCGAGGAATACACGCCGCATTTTCCCAACAAAGAGTCGTCAATTCCTATGGCCGACCGCTATCGTCTGCTTGAGGTGGGCAACGCGCTCAAGTCGGTAGTTGACTCGCTCAACCTCTTGAAGAAGAGCCGTATGTATGCCGGACTCGACATAAAATACATGGTAGTGATTGAAGGTATGTCGTCGAACCTGGTCTACAAGGACAACGACGAACTCAGCTACAAGCGTGCCCTCGCCGTATATTACCTGTGGAAACGGCACAACATAAATTTCGAGAACTCCGATTGCGAGGTGCAAATATCGGGTAGCGGCACGCGCGGCATACGTCCTTACAACACCGAGTTCTACAAGGCTCAGCGCGAACGCAAGGCCGACGCATCCCGGTATTACGACCTTGATGCCGAGCGCAAGAACCAGTGCATCATCATACAGATTATACCAAAGATAAGCAACATCGAAAGATAAGAACCGAAGACTGGCTTGTGATGCAATATCACGGTCATGCTTCGGGCAGAACAACAGCCATTTGTGAGGTGGGTAACGGCTTGCTTTCGCTCCAAAAACCGCATCCTCGGCATCTGCCTATGGCTTGCCGACGGCCTTTTGCAGCCGCCGCACGCATGTGCAGCGCATGATGCACGCGCGTATCGCAGCCGATGCACGCGCGTATCGCGGTAGCGGCAGGTTGAAGAACAGAGTTGCCGCAGCACCGAATGGCATTAAAAAGAAAGAGAAAGAATATATGGATACTGCATGGGCATATTTATTTGTTATGGTTATAGGCATTTGCGTGTTTATAGCTTCGCGCATGAGAAAAGGCGATAATAACGCCGTCGGCAAACGGCCTTCGGCAGATTCCGCCGAAGGCGCATGCGCTTCAAAGGCCGCTGACGATACACCAACCGATGACAGCAAGTATTCGGGAATGGAACCTCGCCAACTGTGTGAGGCAATATTGGCCGACATGAACTGCGAAGTGGAACCCGACGAGGAACTTGAAGGGCGTGTGGCCTTCGTATATCAGGGCGAAACGTTCCACATCGATTTCTCGCCCAACTGTCTTGTAATCACTCTTTGGGATTTTGCATGGGGCGCAGTGAGCCTCGACGACCTCGACGAAGTGTCGGGATTGAGGAAAATTATAAACAAGGTAAACATAGGACAGGGAGTGACCGCAATCTACACTATCGACACAGAAAGCAACCGTATGTTGGTGCATTCAAAGCGCGATTTCATGATTGTGCCCGAGATTCCGAATGTGGCAGCCTATATGCGTGCCATGCTTGCGGGCTTCTTCAATTTGCAGAGGATTTTGCGTCTTGAATTGGATGAACTCCGCAAAGCCAATGCCGAGAAACATCAGTAAAGGTGGGTTCTATAAATTGGCTTTGTCAGATTGCGAGGCTGTTTTCGAGGACAAT
>CAVKCP010000061.1:0-15495 GCA_963654815.1 Lachnospiraceae bacterium
GGGCAAGCCCCTATCCTATAATATGCGCCCCTTTCAGGGGCAATGGATAGAAAACAGTGAAATGCGCAAAAGTAAGCCCCGAGTTTTCAGAAGTCTTATAAAGAACAGACATTCCACGTTTTACAATGTTAGACCAATATTTTACCGGACACCAATATATTTATTTTGCGATTGTTCGCCCTCTTCGAGGACGGTCTTTGTAATAAGGACGTATATCCGCAGGTTCCGCTCGCTATACTCGCTCCACCAGCGGTTATGCACATTGGCCCTCTTCGAGGACCTATCACTTGCGGCTTTTACCGGGCACCAATGTTCTTTTTAGTCTATGTCTGTCGCCGCGCTGCCCGCCACGGGGTGCAATCGTTGCGCCCTTGCATGGCATGCCCTGCTTTCTGTGCGAACGAAAAAGAGGAGACAAACCTAAAATCTGCCTCCTCTACCTTTCTATTATCCTAAAACTTTATAGCACCAATACTTTTTCAGAATTTTATTGTTGCCGTTGCCGACACCTCAAACGGGCGTATGTATGAACCAGTCATTACATAGTTGTTGTAGGGTGTGGTGTCGGTCACGAGGTCGGCAGCGCCGATGTCGCCCTTGGCACCAAGCTGGTTGAACAGGTTCACCACGTTCACCGCGAGGTCAACATTGTCGTTCAGGCGGTAGCTCACGCCTCCGAACGATTCCCACCAACCGTTGAAGTAGAGCGTGTTGGTCTTGTTTATATACTGCTTGCTGAAATAGCGGAAGTTGAGGTTGAACCTCCAACGGTCGATGGTGTACGACGGGTCGAGCTCCACGAGTATCTTCGACATGCTCGTCACCGTGTTGTCGCTCACGTCCATACCGTCGGTCACGCCGTCGGAGAAGGTGGCAAAGAGATTGAAGTTCTTGTATTTCGGGTCTTGCAGAGTGAAGCTTCCGTGCAGAGAGAAGCCCTTGAACGGTGTGACCACCACGTCGGTGGTCCATCCGAGGGTCTGAATGCCGTAGGCCATCTGAATGCCGCGGCTGTCCTCGTCGCCCTTCTTCAGTCCCGAACCGTCGGTTGCATCGTTCTGCATCACATGATAGAATGTTGATCGGCGCTTGTTGTTGTTTTTGTTGATGAACGACACCTGCGACACGAGTTGCAGCCACGGCGTGTTCCAGAATATTCCCACGCGTGCCATGTTGGTGTTCATTGCCGCCGTGTTGGGATAGTTCTCGCTGGCATAGTCCTCGAGGTTGCAACGCTGGCGTGTGTAGACATACTCGCCCATAACGCCGAATCCCTTTGCAATGGTGTAGCGTATGTTGTAGGCAGCCGACGGGTTAATCCAGTCGCCGGTGATGTGTGTGCGCTGGTGGGTGCCGTCGTTGAGATACCATCCCGGCTTGCGGTCGTTCACGGTAGAACCTCCGAGGTTGTTGGCCGTTTCAGCACCGTAGGCCTGGTAGGCAAGGCGCAGACCGAGGCTCATCCACAGTTTCGGGCTTATGTTCCAGTCGTCGCTGGCATACACGGCCAGAGTGTTGTCGTGGCCGTCGTAGAATCCCACGTGGGGGTTATACATAAGAGCCTTCGAGAGAGTGCCGTCGGCGTTCTTGGTGAAGAGCTGCGAGGGTTCTTTGGCCACTTCCTGCACAAACGATGTAGACATCTCGTGCGAGTAGGATTTCTGATACCAGTAGTTAAGTCCGGCTCTCCACGAGTGCTTCCCGTCGTTGCTCTTGCCTGTGAGCTGTGCCGTGGTGAGCCACTCGGTGTCCTTGTTGGGAGCATACGACACGTTGAAGTTCTGCACCTTCTCGCCAGTGTAGGGTGTGCCGTCGGCATAGAAGTAGGCGCCGTTGTTGTCGGTGAGGTTGGTCATCTCAATCGATGCGCCGCTGGGCGTGGCCAGTTTCAGTTTTGAAGCCACCGAGAGCGATGTCGTCTTGCCCAGTTTGTAGTCGAGGTTGAAGCGTATAGTGTGGTTGTCGGTGGTTGCCGCGTCGCGCCACGACGTGCTCTTTATGTCGCCCGTCAGCACGTCCATGTAGGTGAAGTCGGTCATCTCCTTGGCAAAATATCCGTCGGTGCCCATCTTGAAGCCGTTGTATTTCTTCACCGAACCGTCGCCCACGAACACAAACGGGGCATAGTCGGAACTGTTGTTCACATAGCGCGCAAACTGGTAGAGCAGGCTCATCGATCCGCGTCCGCCTGCGAAATGCTTGTCAATGCCAACCTTGTAAGATTGTGTGCGGTTGTGCAGCTGAGCCGCCTGGGTGTTGTATGTGCCCGGGTCCCACACCTGGTGCGTGCTCAATGTGTAGCCCCATCCGTGGCCCATGGGGCCGGTTATGGCTGCGTCGAGCGACTGGCGGCCGAAGTGGTTGGCCTGATACTGCACCAGTCCGCCGAAGCGGTCGGTGGAGTAGCGGTTGTGGCTGTCGATGATGTAGCTCACCTCGCCATACTGTATTGCGCCTTCCGAGAGGCTCATCACCGATGTCTTGTCGTAGGTGGCGCCGCCATACCACGAGTAGAACGGCATGTCGGGCCAGAAGAAGTAAGACACTGGGATGCCGTCCTCGAATATCGTTGCGCTGCGCGTGCCGGGCAGTCCCACGTTGATTTGGCGCGGCTGGTCGGTGGCCGAGGCGTTGAGCATCACGTTGCGGTTTTTCTCTTCCTTGGTGTTCACCACCGAGTCTTTCTGTATCACGTCCTGCGCGAGCAGGCATCCGGGCAGCATCGTCCCTGCGACGATGGCCGTTAAAGATTTTCTGAAAGTCATGATTGTTGGGTTTTTAAGTTGTGTGTTATGGTTTAAGGATTGCTTTCTAATGGTGTCAGGTGAAATTTTACGCTTGCGAAATCTTCTATCCATAGCCCCTGAAAAGGGACGCATATTATAGGATAGGGGCTTGCCCCTATTTCTACCGAATTATAGCTGCATTGTCCCTGTAAGGGGCGTATATTTCAACCTCATAATAAATTATGCGCCCCTTACGGGGGCAATATCGCCGACTACTTTAAACACAGGGGCAAGCCCCTGCGCTATAATCTGTCGTCCCTACGGGACTTACCAGTTGCGATGCTTTTGCCTAACACCAATAATTTGCTTTCTTTGTCTGTGTGTGCGCGTCACATGAATCGCCCTTTCTTGCTTATCCACTTGTCAACATAGTCGAAGAGGGCCTTCATTGTGTCGCCATAGCTGGTGTTGTTGTATTTCTCGGCATCGGGGTCGGCAAAGAACATGTGCGATGCGCCCTCTACAAAGGCCATCTGTTTGTCGGCCGATGCGATGTGGGCATAAATCTCTTCGGCTGCGAGATACTCCCAGCTGCCGGTCATTCCCATCATCAGTGTGGGCACGGTGATGCCTTCTGAGTTGCCCACGGGGTTGTTTATGTTAGATGTCCAGTCGATGCCCCGGAAGCCGTCGGCACCCACTGTGAAGTCGTCGGTGGTGCGTATGGCGCAAGCCGAGAGAAATCCGCGCACCGTTGTCACCATGGCTGCGTCAAGACCGTCGCTTTTTGCGTCGGCATTCATCGGTGCGCGCACCGACCGCACCACCTCGTTGGTCACGCTTCCGTCGCCGTGCAGCAGCGGCCACGCACGCTTGGTGTGCGACAGCAGACGCAAGTCTTGCGGGAAAAGTTTGTTGTAGAACCTTATCTGGTTGGCTCCGGCCACCACAAACGGTTCGTCGCCGGCAAAGTCGCCGCGTCCCTGTTTTATGAGCGCGAGGCGGTTGAAGGCATCGCTCGTGAGGTCGTTGAGGCGTGCACGCTGTGCCTGTGAATATTCCTTCACGAATGCGTCGGAGTAGTTTGACGTACCGTTGGCCGTGTAGCCCACGGCAGGGTCGGCCAGGTTGAGGCGGCAGTTCACTCCCGTTCCGCGTCCGGTTGAACGCATGTTGGGCTCAAGACTCACGAGGCGCATTATCGAGTTGCCGTAGTTGGCGTCGAGCAGAAGCATGCCGTCGGCCTTGGCAAGGTGAGAGAGGTCTTCGGTGTAGTCGTTGAACATCTTGTTTTCGAGAGCCTTCACGCCCTGCTCGGCTATCATCTCATAGGCAGTCATCACCGTAGCTCCGCCCGAGTGGCCCAGTAGCAGCACCTTCTTTATGCCCGGCTGGCGGCGCAGATAGTCAACGCAGTTCTTGATGCTTATGAGCTTCGAGTCCATGATGTCGCCGTCGGCAGGAATGGTGGCAATCACGGTGTAGCCGCGTTTGGCCAGTTGCGAGTTGGCCGCGAAGCCCATGTAGTTGTCGTTGGAGTGCATCACCACGATGCCCACCGCGCTCTTGGCCGATTTCTTTGCGGGTTGGTAAACCACTGCGTGCTGGCGGCCAAGCGGCACATAGGCCGACGTGTAGCCTGCATCGGTTGCGGCTTTTGCCAGTGTGGCCAAGGCCGCGAAGGCGAGGGCCACGATGAATTTCATTTTTCTCATGCTGTGTTTTGGTTTGTTGTTAAATAATGGTTATTGCTTGTTCAGTTCTTCCATCAGCGCACTTTGTGCGAATCCCGGGCGCACCGGCGACCCCATCACCCCGTGTGTGTAGCGTGCATACATGCTGTCGGGCAGCACATAGCCCACGTTTCCGGCAATGCACGTTATTATCATGGTCTGCGGGTTGCTTGCGTTGGCGCGCAGGGCAGTGCCTATGCTCGCCCCGAGGTCGGCCCCCACGCCGGCAAATGTCACGCCGCCCACCTGCAGGCGCACCACCGGTATGTGCACGTCGGCGGCCGGTTCGTCGGTAATCTTGCCCGTTTCCTTGTCGCCGTGGCGGTGCTGGCCGGGCACTATGGCCTCGCCCGACCGCGCATCTATGCTTGCCCGAGTCTCGCCCTGCGGCATCTGCTCCACCGCCTCGTTCACCGCGTCGGCCAAACGGTGGGCAAGAGCATCGACAATGGCCCATCCGCCTGCGCCCTGATCTGCAATGCCCATGGTGGCGGTGCGCTGCTTCGAGGTGAATATGGGCTGCTGGTCGGCCTCGGCCCCAGCCGTGGTGATCACCACCGGAGCCGCCCCTGCCACGCTGCCGTCGGCAGGCGCGTTTTCGAGCAGGGCGGCGGTGCGGCCCGGAAGGTCGCCCGAAATCTCGTAACCACCGTCGCGGCTCACGCTGCGGAACATCACCTCGGCATGCGAGGCATAGTTCATCACGAGTGCAATGGCGCGTCCCCCGGCATCGGCGAAGCGCACTATGTCGAGCGTCTTGTCAGAATAAGCGTCGGGCGAATACTGCCCCCGGCTGCCGTCGGCCTCGCCGTTGTTTATGTTCACATTGGCTTTTGTGCGCATGAAAGCCACGCTGGCCGGTTGTAGAGCCTCCACCGCGCGGCCCACGGCGGCCATAATGCCGTCGTGTATGCGGTTGATTACAGGCAGCAGCCTACTGTCGCGCCCGTCGGGATGCAGTGTGGAGTGGGTGTGGCTCACGCAGACAATCACCGCACTGGGGTCGGTTGAGGCCTTGCGGGCCACCTCGCTTATCATGGCGCGGGCATCGGGCACCTGCACCTCGTCAATCTCCACAATCACGGCACGCCGTTGTCCGTCGTCCATAACCACGGCGCGGGCATACAGACTGTCGTGTATGGCCGTGTAGGGATGTTCCTCGTGCATGGGGTGGAAGGGCAGCATCGTTGCCGGAGGGGTTATGTCGGCACGCGCGGCTCCCACGCGCAGAGTGCCTTTTGAGAACGCGGCGCAATGCGCACCTGCGACCGATGCTGCAAGCATGAGCGATGCCGCGATGATTCTGGCTTTGGATATGTTCATAAAACTAGGTTTTTTAGGTTTAAAATCGTTGCTGCAAAATTATCAACAATGTGCCGCCTTGCCGCCGCATGGCATGGTGCTAATAGGCCGAAAGTAAAAACATAAAAATGCAAACCGTTGTTAAACAACGTGTTGAAAAGTCAGATAGTAAAGTCAATGAAGCGTTTCATGGCCCGAAATGTAAACCCTTTTTTGCGCGTTTTGCAGCCGCACCGCGTGTGTGCAGCGTCTGCGGCACGCACTTTCGGCAGCCGCTGCACATGCTTCCATCGTCTGCTGCACGCCGCAAAGAAAACTTCGTTTGTGCGCAAAGTGCAGTTCCTTTTGGTCGAAAAAATGTAACGCTTCGTCTTTTTCAATGCAATTTTGCTATCTTTGCAAAACCTTAAAAACGCATTGAAATGAAAAAACTATATGCCCTGCTGATTGTTATATTCGCCCTGTCAATGCCGTCGATGGCCAGCGACGGAGATGTGGAAGCTGCTCTGAAAAAGCTCGACCGTGCCGTGGCCAACGACTCGATTTACATCCGCAAGAAGATCGACGAGATAGAACGATTGAAAGGAAACCTGCGTGCCGCGACGCTTCCCGTTGACCGATACCTCTCGTGCAAGCAGGTGGCAATGGCCTATTCGCACGTGATGAGCGACTCGGCACTCGTGTATTACCACCGTTGCCTCGAAATAGCAAAGGCCGAAGGCAACGCCGTGTGGGCGCAGGAGGCCACCATATTGCAGGCCATTGTGTTTGCCGACAGGGGCGACAACCACATAGCCAAGGAAAACATAGAGAGCATGGGAGGCATCGATGCCGTGCACCCCACGCTGCGCCACGACTATGCCGAGGCGGTGATGATGCTCTATGTGAGGCTCACCGACGACGGCAAGAACCAGCTCACCACGTCGCGCGCACGGGAGGCGTGGAAGAAACTCTGGCAGTATTTCACGCCACGGTCGAAGTGCTATTTCCTGTTCTACACCATTGCGCATCCCGAATACGACCCTGCCCAGGTGGCACGGCAGATTGAGAGGGTGCTTGCCGGCACGCGTCCGGGCACATCAGAAGAGGGAATTCTGCGCATGATGCTCGGCATCTGCCACAACCGCATGCACAGGCAAGACCGAGCCATAGTGGAGTTTGCCCTCTCGGCAGCAGCCGACATCGAGGCCGGCAACAAGAACTCGTCGTCGCTCACGATGCTGCTTGCCGAACTCATTAAACGCGACGACACCGACTCGCGGCGGCTGCTCAACTACACGAGAGTAAACATTGCCAACATTAACATGTTCAACGACACAGGGCGCAGCATTCATCTTGTCAATGCGCAGCAGCCCATACTCATGCGCTACCAGAAGAATGTTGAGCAACGCATGCGTGCACAATATGCAGCCGCACTGATGGCCACGCTGCTGCTAGTGGTGAGCGTGACGCTGACATGGCGGCTGCGCCGCAAGAACAAGACCATTGCCTTGCAGAGCGCGCGCCTGGCCAGCAGCGTGCAGACGCTCGAAAGCGACATGAACAGGCAGCTTAGCAGTGCAAGCGAGAAGGAAAAGACCATTGAACACCTTGTGGCCGCGCGCGGAGTGGCCGACGGAGTGCTGGCAAGGCAGTTTGCCCTGCTGTCGGGAGTGCTTGACGACGTGAGGGCATATAAACGCGAAATCGCCAACCGCATGGCTTCGGGGCAAATGGCCGAAGCCCGCAAGTTGGCGAAGGAGAGCGTCGCGCGCGACCGCACGACGGCTTTGTTCTACGAAAATTTCGACCGCGATTTCCTGTTGCTGCATCCCGCCTTTCCGGAGATGCTCAACTCGCTGCTGCGCGACGAGGCTCGGCTGCATGCCGACAAAGACGGCACGCTCACGCCCGAACAGCGCATCTACGCGCTTGTGAGCCTCGGCATCGACGACAGCCGTAACATTGCCGACATACTGCACTACTCGGTGCAGACCGTCTACAACTACCGCATGAAGGTGCGGCATGCCGCCGCCGATCCGCAGGTGAAGGTTGACGACGCGGTGCGCGTGTTTTATTCGGCCACGGGAGCAACCTTGGATGTCCATCCGAACAGTTCGCCCAAGGCGTAGTCGCCCGAGTGGGGACGGTTCCACGGCAGCTTGAAATCAACGTCGTGCCCGGTGTTCTGCAGTTTGGTGGCAAGTGCCACGGGAATGGGGAATGCCGTGTCGCGATCGCGTGCGCCGTGCCTAATATACCAGTGCGGCGCAACGGTTGACTGCGGGTCGGCTATGTAGCACATGGGGTTGAGCATGCGCACGTTGCGCTTGGTGGCTTCGGGCAGTTCGGCCTTGTCGTTGCCCGTGGCGCGGCGCAGCGAGTAGGGCGTGAAGTTGACGCTGCTTCCGTTGTCGTCGCCAAACTCCTCGTTCTCGCCGCTGGCACGTCCTCCGGCCACATCCTTGCTGTCGAAGGCAGGCGGTGTCTTCAAGGCTATTGTCGAAACCACATAGGCCAGATACTTGTCCATGTCGAGCCCGGTGATGTATTCGCCCTTGTCGGCGTGACGGGCAGGCCGCGGGCCGCGCATTCCGAAGGGGCGTCTCGGTGCGTCGGGTGCTCCGGCAGGGCGCATGCCGCCGTTGACTGGGGCGCGGAACATGCCCGATGTGCTGAACGTGAAGCCCAGCGTGTCGGCAATCTCTGCGCCCGCGTCCTTGGCTTCCTGCGCCGAGGCGATGATGAGCTGCTTGATATAGTCTATCATGTTCGACGAGTTGAGCGTTGTGCCGTCGGGCTTCTTCAAGCCGAGCGAGTCGAGATAAGCCGGATAGAGAGCCGCAAGTTCGTCGCTCACGCTTTGTTGTTGGGTCGTGAGAGGGCGGCTCTTGCCGTTGGTGCAGCGGTAGAGCCATTCGTAGGCCATGTCGGCATGGTCGAGGTCGATAATGGGGCAGTAGCACACGGCGGCGTAGATGTCGTCGCGCGTGTCGGCAGCTCCCATTTGCTTGAGCATCGGTTCGTAGTCCGGGTGGTTGCCCGTGGCCCCGAGCAGAGCCGACATTGCCCCTCCGGCACTTGTTCCGTCGGTTATTATGCGCTCGGCATCGCCCGGCATGATGCTGTCGAAGAGCCTGAGGTAGCGCACGGCTGCCTTGAGGTCGAGCAGAGCCTTGGGGGCACGCCCGGTGTAGACGGTGCGTCCGCGACGGCCCTTCACGGTGGAGTTGCGTCCGCGTGCTCCGGGAATGGCCACCACATAGCCCTCGGCAAGGGCACGTCCCGAAGCGTCGCCCGGGTCGATGTCGCGCGGCTCCGACGCCATGTAGCCGCCCACATAGTTGCGCATGAAGATGGGCGTGCGCTGCGTCGCGCCGTCGGGCACGAAGATGTTGAGATACTGATAGGTGGAGTCTTCGACGTTGGCAACGTAGAAGAGCTTAGTGTAGGCAGTATAGTGAACGGTGCGGCCATTGGCCACCGTCACAGACCCCGCCACGCCTTTCGAAACATCGAACGCCAGTCCTGACGCCGGTTTCTGCGCTGCTGCGGCACACACATAAACTACCGCAGACAGTGCTGTTACGAAAAACCTGTTCATTGTTGTCCTTTGTATAATTGTGTAAGGATGCCGCAAAGTTACGCATAAATTGTAGCCGTATTGTGGCGGAGTAACATTTTTTCATTTTCTTTTTCCGTTTTTGTCAGAACATCGGCTCGGCCGCCGTGCTAACAAAGGCCGCGCGGGTCAGTCGCGGTAGTTGTCGCGCATGTGGCTGAGCCTTTCTATCAGATCCAACTTCCAGTCTTCCAACAGTCCGGCAAGCGCTTTTTTGCGGTTGTACTTCCACCAGTTGAGCAGTTCGCGGTTGTCTATGCACCGCTTGTCGGGCAGGTGTCTGTTGGCGGTGATATACTCCTTCAGGCGCATGTAGTTGTCAAACCATGCTCGTTCGCGTGCGGTCAGTCGGCGGCGCACAGGCATTTCATCAAAAAGGTTGTCCATAATCAGTCGTGTTTCTGCATACAACAGCAAATTCAGTGCCTGAAAACCGCACCGTGGCCACCGCCATCTTCAGCCCTCGCCAAATCCGCGCGGGGCGGCATGGGCACACACCGTGGCGCACTGCATATTTTCATTTAAAAATTCGCCCGTTCGTCGCTTTATTCGTAACTTTGCACTCTTAAAGTTCTGGCACGCCCCCGCGTGCCGCGATGCTTACTGAATATGGAAAATAAAGACACCAAGAATGCCTTTGTGCGCCAGGTGGCCGAACAGAAATATGAGTACGGCTTCACCACCGACGTGCATACCGACATAATAGAAAAAGGACTCAACGAGAACGTCGTGAGGCTCATCTCGGAAAAGAAAGGAGAGCCCGAATGGATGCTGGAGTTCCGTCTGAAGGCCTTCAGACACTGGCTTACGATGATCCAACCGGAGTGGGCGCATGTGCATGTTCCGCCAATCGACTACCAGGCCATATCCTACTACGCCGACCCTCTGGCCAAGAAGAAGGACGAGAAGAAGGAAATCGACCCCGAACTGATGAAGACTTTCGACAAGCTCGGCATACCGCTTGAGGAGCGGCTCGCCCTGAGCGGCGTGGCCGTGGATGCCATCATGGACTCGGTGTCGGTGAAGACTACCTTCAAGCAGCACCTCGCCGAGAAGGGCATAATATTCTGCTCAATAGGCGACGCCATAAAGCAACACCCCGACCTCGTGCGACAGTATCTGGGAAGCGTAGTGTCTTACCGCGACAACTTCTTCGCCGCGCTCAACAGCGCAGTGTTCAGCGACGGATCGTTCGTATATATTCCCAAAGGAGTGCGCTGCCCCATGGAACTGAGCAGCTACTTCCGCATAAACGCACGCAATACCGGACAGTTTGAACGCACGCTCATCATAGCCGACGACGATGCCTATGTGAGCTATCTGGAAGGCTGCACCGCACCCATGCGCGACGAAAACCAGCTGCACGCCGCAATAGTGGAAATAGTGGTGAACGACCGCGCCGAAGTGAAATATTCAACCGTGCAGAACTGGTATCCGGGCGACGAAAACGGAAAGGGCGGCGTGCTCAACCTCGTGACAAAGCGCGGCGACCTGCGCGGTGTCAACTCGAAACTCTCGTGGACACAGGTGGAAACAGGATCGGCCATAACGTGGAAATATCCCTCGTGCGTGCTGCGCGGCGACGGATCGCAAGCCGAATTCTACTCGGTGGCCGTGACAAACAACTACCAGGAGGCCGACACCGGCACGAAGATGATACACATGGGCCGAAACACCAAGAGCACCATAATATCGAAGGGCATCTCGGCCGGACACAGCCAGAACTCCTACCGCGGATTGGTGAAGGCCACGGCGCACGCCGACAATGCACGCAACTACTCGTCGTGCGACTCGCTGCTGCTCGGATCGGACTGCGGCGCGCACACGTTCCCCTACATGGACATCCACAACGACACCGCCGTGGTGGAACACGAAGCCACTACATCGAAGATAAGCGAAGACCAGTTGTTCTACTGCAACCAACGAGGCATACCCACAGAGCAGGCCGTTGGACTCATAGTGAACGGATATGCCAAGGAAGTGCTAAACAAACTGCCCATGGAATTCGCCGTCGAAGCACAGAAACTGTTGTCTGTATCACTCGAAGGGACAGTGGGGTGACGCGAAAAAGGAAAAACTGCCGGCTTGCAACCGGCATCATTTTTATGAACAATAATAAAATCGAGATATGCTAAAAGTAAACGACCTCCATGCCTCAATAGCAGGCAAGGAAATACTGCGAGGCATCAACCTCACCATAAACGACGGCGAGATACACGCCATAATGGGCCCCAACGGTTCGGGCAAGTCAACTCTCTCGGCGGTGCTCGTGGGCAATCCGCTCTACGAAGTGACCTCGGGCGAAGCCATTTTCAACGGAAAAGACCTGCTCGCCATGAAACCCGAAGACCGCGCCCACGAGGGAATTTTCCTCTCGTTCCAGTATCCCGTGGAGATACCGGGCGTGTCGATGACCAACTTTCTTAAGGCCGCCGTCAACGAGAAACGCAAGTATCAGGGACTGCCGGAGCTGAAAGCCGCCGAATTTCTCAAACTGATGAACGAGAAACGCAAGGTGGTTGAGCTCGACAGCAAGTTCACACGCCGATCCGTAAACGAGGGATTCTCGGGCGGAGAAAAGAAGCGCAACGAGATATTCCAAATGGCAATGCTCGAGCCCAAGCTCTCAATTCTCGACGAAACCGACTCCGGTCTCGACGTTGATGCAATGCGTATCGTGGCCGAAGGAGTGAACAAGATGCACACATCGGAAACTTCCGCAATCGTGATTACCCACTACGAGCGCCTCCTCGACATGATAAAGCCCGACGTAGTACACGTGCTCTACAAGGGACGCATCGTGAAAACCGCCGGCCCCGAACTGGCCAAGGAGATTGAACAACGCGGATATGACTGGATAAAGGCAGAAATAGGGGAGGACTGACATGGACAGCGAAAAGCAATACACCGACCTGTTTGCGCAGAACCGCGACCGGATTTGCGCACACAGCGCAGCCCCGCTCAATGCCGTGCGCGACGCGGCTGCGGCCGACTTCGCACGTCTTGGCTTTCCGTCGCGCAAGGTGGAACGCTACAAATACACCGACATGGGCAGCCTTTTCGGTCCCGATTACGGACTGAACATCGACCGCCTCGAAGTGCCGGTAGACCCGTATGAGGCGTTCAAATGCGATGTGCCCAACCTGAGCACGTCGTTGTATTTCATCGTCAACGACGAGTTCCGCCAGTCATTGCAGCCAAAAGACAACCTGCCCGAGGGCATTGTCGTGGCATCGCTCGCCTCCTACGCCACCAGTCACCCCGACTTCGTGGCCCAATATTATGCCCGCCTGGCGCAGACAGGCACAGATGGCATCACAGCGCTCAACACTATGATGGCCCAGGACGGCTTGCTTGTGCACGTAAAACGTGGCGTGCAGGCCGAACGCGCCATACAGGTGATAAACATTCTGCGCTCCGACGTAGACCTGATGGTAAACCGCCGCGTGCTCATCGTGGTTGAAGAGGGCGCGAGTGCCAAGTTGCTTTTCTGCGACCATGCCGCCGACGACCGCCGTTTCTTGGCCACACAGGTGATAGAAGCCTATGTGGGCCAAGGCGCATCACTCGACCTTTACTGCATGGAGGAAACCCACAACCGCAACACGAGGGTGAGCAACGTGTATGTGGAGCAGCAGCGCGACTCGCGGTTCAACCATAATGTAATCACACTCCATAACGGAATCACACGCAACAGGCTCGATGTTACGCTCAATGGCGAGGGTGCCGAGTGCTGGTGCAACGGCTGTGTCATCGCCGACAAGGAACAGCATGTTGACAACAACACGCTCATCGACCACCGGGCTCCGCACTGCACGAGCCACGAACTCTACAAGTATGTGCTCGACGGAAAGGCAGTCGGCGCGTTTGCAGGCCGTGTGCTGGTGCGCCACGGAGCGCAGAAAACGGTGTCGGAAGAGGTGAACCAGAACCTGTGCGCCACCCGCGAGGCCCGCATGTACACCCAGCCCATGCTCGAGATATATGCCGACGACGTGAAATGCTCGCACGGATCTACCGTCGGACAGCTCAGCGATGCCGCCCTTTTCTACATGCGTCAGCGCGGAATAAGCGAACGCGAGGCGAAGCTTCTGCTCGAACTGGCGTTCATAGGCGAGGTGGTTGACGGTATAAAGCTGGCTCCCTTGCGCGACCGTCTGCACTATCTCGTGGAGAAACGTTTCCGTGGAGAGCTGAGCAAGTGTGCGGGATGCAAGATGTGCAAGTGAAAAACTGTAAGAAATGTATGATGTAATTAAGGTGCGCGAGGATTTTCCCATACTCTCGCGCAAGGTCTACGACAGGCCGCTGGTTTATCTCGACAACGCCGCAACAACGCAGAAACCGCTCTGCGTGCTCGACGCAATGCGCGACGAATACCTCAACGCCAACGCCAATGTGCACCGTGGTGTGCACTATCTCTCGCAGCGTGCCACCGACTTGCATGAGGCCGCCCGTGAGCGGGTGCGCTCGTTTGTCAATGCCGAGAAGGCCTGCGAGATAATCTTCACGCGCGGAACTACCGAGGGAATAAACCTTGTTGCCGCCTCGTTCTGCGAGGCTTTCATGTCGGAAGGCGACGAGGTTATCGTCTCGGCAATGGAACATCACAGCAATATAGTGCCTTGGCAGCTACAGGCCGCAAAGCGCGGCATAACCATAAAGGTCATCCCCATTGCCGACGACGGCACTCTTTGCATGGACGAATACGAGCGTCTTTTCACCGAACGCACCAAGATTGTGAGCGTGGCACACGTGAGCAACACCCTGGGGACGGTGAATCCCGTGAAGGAAATCACGCGCATTGCCCACGAACACGGTGCTGCCGTGCTGATAGACGGAGCTCAGTCGGCCCCGCATTTCGCTGTTGACGTGCGCGACATTGGTTGTGATTTCTATGCTTTCAGCGGCCACAAGATGTACGGTCCCACCGGAGTCGGCGTGCTTTACGGGCGTGAAGACTGGCTCGACCGCATGCCTCCGTATCAGGGAGGGGGCGAGATGATAGAGAGCGTGAGCTTTGAGAAGACCGTATTCGAGAAGCTGCCGTTCAAGTTTGAGGCCGGAACTCCCGACTATGTAGCCACTAACGGCCTTGCAAAGGCTATCGACTACATGGAGACGCTTGGCCTCGACAACATAGCGAGGCACGAGCGCAATCTTACCGACTACTGCATGAAGCAACTGGCCGAAGTGCCCGGCATGCGCCTCTTCGGCACTGTCCAAGGCAAGGATGCAGTGGTCTCGTTTCTCGTGGGCGACATACATCACCTCGACATGGGCACTCTTCTCGACCGCCTTGGCATAGCCGTGCGCACCGGACACCACTGCGCCCAGCCCGTAATGGAACGTATGGGCGTGCAGGGCATGGTGCGTGCGTCGTTTGCCCTCTACAACACCAAGGACGAAATCGATGCCCTCGTGGCCGGAGTGAAGCGCGTGAGCACGATGTTCTGACGCTTCGCGGCAGCGCGGCAACGGCTTTGTCCGAGACCGGGGAATGCAGAAATACTTTACATAATAATATAGACGAAACGACGCCGGCCACGCTTGTGGAGCCGGCGTCGTTGGTTTCATGGCATGGCGGCGTGCGCTTGGCATTGCGGGCACACGCCGGTATATATAGATTCAGTTTTTGTCGGCGAGTGCATTGCGGCATTTCATTATTGCGGCCACGGCCCACAGGGCGAGCAGGAAATGCGTGAGAAGCGAGCAGCCGCAGGCGAAAGCGGCAGCCGCGAAGGCCGTTTGGGCATGCAGAAGGTGCATGGTTTGGCACATACTGATGTCGCGCCGGAGAACGGCGGAGTAGTATTTGCGCAGCCATTCCACGGGAGCTATGAGCGTTTTGACAGCGTTGGCAATGCGTTGTAGCCCGAGTGAGGGGCGTTGCGGTTGTAGGGTGATGTGTTTTTCCATATTGTTGCGGGTTTGGGTGTTGTGTTTCTTGTTACGCTTGCAAATTTACGTTCACGGTTGGAAGCAACTTTTCCATCTTGAAATTTGTTTGTTAACAAAATATTAATGTTAACATTTGTTAGCAGATTTACGCCCTTTTGGGCGGAATTTGTAATTTTGCAGGTGGGTTCTATAAATTGGCTTTGTCAGATTGCGAGGCTGTTTTCGAGGACAA
>CAVKCP010000062.1:0-15483 GCA_963654815.1 Lachnospiraceae bacterium
CTATCCTATAATATTCGCCCCTTTCAGGGGCAACGGATTGCAAACCGTGCAATGCACAAAGATAAGCCCCAGGTTTTTCATAACCTTATAGGTGGGTTCTATAAATTACCACCGTAAATAATTAAAGAAAACACGGGTTACGTTTTGTCATCTTGCGGCCTTTTTTCGGCCCAATTCATCTGCTCGTTCAGTCGTATAGCCCGCTATACTCCTTCGCTCGCAGACAAATTGTCCTCGAAAATAGTCTCGCAATCTAACAAAGCTAATTTATAGAACCCACCTATAAAGAACATCCGTTCAACGTTTTACGATGTTATTTCAAAATTTTACCGGACACCAATTTTTTTTATTAGTTTCAAGTTGGGACGATAGCCTCGCGTGACGCTATTTTATGGGGTGCTTCTGTGCGTCGCCCAGTCCGGCCTGCACGAAATAGGTTTTGCCGTCGGGTTTCTTGCCGAGCAGACAGTTTTGCAGATAGCGTTTGCCGCCGCTCTTGGTAACGATAGCAATTTTCATGCTGTAGCCCATGACGCGATAGGGATATTTTGACTCTTTCTGTGTTGTCCACGAACTGGTAAGGAAGATGACTTTCTCGAATTCGCTGCCTGCATACTCCTTTGCAGCCTTGGTGCCCTCGGTGCGGGTCTTGGCATCGACGGTCACGCCCTTGGGTTCGGCCACCGGTGTGCCGTTGTCGCTTTGGAAAGCCTCTGTAAGTTGGCTAACCGTGGGCGACTCGATTTTCAGTTTCAGAAGCCGCAGTTGGTCGTCAGCCGGTCTGTCGTCGCGCTTGGCGATGACCTCGTTTATCAGCGTGGTGAGCACATGATGATTGAGCAGGCGCGAGAACGAAGTGGCATTGGCGGCAGAAATTCCATCGGCCAGTTCGTTGGCGAGCTTGAGCAGGTTTTCCATCGGCGTGTAGGTCATCACCATTTCATAGCCGAGAGCCGTGCGTTTCCACTTCATTTCCTTGTAGTCGGAAGCAAGGATGGAGTTGTCGGAGACCGCGCCTGAGAATTCGTCTTTCATGCAATAGGTGTAGCTTGCCCTGAGCACGAGGTTTTCGAAGAGCGTGTAGACATACATGAATTCCTTGAGAGCCGTTTCGGATTTCGGGTCGGCCACGAAGCGCAGCGTCCACCAGTTAGCCACGAGTTCGTCGGCAGGCACCACGATTTGCATGTTGGAAAGCGACACGGGTGCATATTCGTTCATTTCATAGACGGGTCGCATCACCTTCTGCGAGTTCCAGAAATAGGAGAAGAGCTGCCGGTAGGCATTTGCCGAAGTGTTTTGTCCGATGCCGTAGAAGCGGCGGGCATCGGCAGTGTAATAAGGTTTGTAGAGCGAATAGTCGGCCAATTGCTCATAGCAGGCGTGTATCTGCCCTATGCTCTTGGTGAAGCCCTTTTCCACGGTCGTGTCGGCAGCCTGCGGGTCGGCGGCCAGAGCCTCCTTGCTCAATTTGTAGGTCTTGTCGGGATTGAAACCCGGCTGTTCGTCGCTGTTGGATGACGTTTCGATTCCGGCGGCAGCTTTGGCTTTCTTTGTCACCTTGCTCTTAGTTTCGTCAACCTTGGCTTCAACCTCATTCTTTACTTTTTCCTTTACGGAACTCTTTGCTTTGTTAAGCAGTTTTCCAAACTGTGCGTTTGACGTTGTGCAGCAAGCCAACATGAAGGCTATTGCCACGAGTGTTCTTGTTGTTGTTTTCATATGGTAAAGTTTTTGTTGCCTAAAACCTCCCGACTGCCCATGCCGTGGCACACGGCCAGAAACGAAGCCATGCCGCCGCATGGCCAGGCACTTGGCATATCAGTTGGTTTCTGCTGCAAAGTTAGCACGGGAAAGTGCCCTCATGGTAGGATATTTTTTACAAAAATTTGTATATTGTGCTCTTTCGGCATGTTTTATGGCCGTGTCTGCCAACAACTTGCGGCTGGTGCATGAAAAACGCCATATAATTGGCGGGCGGATTGAAGGCAACAAAAAAACGGCACCGTTCTCTCCCCTACCTTTCAGTAGTGTGAGAAAACGGTGCCGTAATGTAATCCGGCGCGCCGCACTTGGCGGAAACGCTGGCGTGATGTTTTTACTTTATAGAAGTTCCGTCAGCCATGAAACTCCATTCCCAAGAAGTATTGTTGATTTTTGCAATAATATTATCAACGTCGTCTTTGGTGTATATGGCGGAAATACTGCTTATTTCATTCTCGTCTGTGAATATTGAGTGCTCATAACAGTAGCTCAACTTCGGTGTTGTTCCGCTACCTGTATATTCCTTAAGCGTTGCACGCACCTTGAAAGCGCCCGACATGGGGAATTTCTTTATCGTAATTCTCTTGGAGAACGGGCCTGTGAGGGCCTCGGTCTTTGTATCGCCGTTCTCGTCTGTATAGCTTACTGTCAGGTTGGCTATGGCCAGAAGTGCAGGGTTGGGCTCGCAGCTGAAAGCCACAACCTGAGGTTCTACCTTACCGTTTTCGTCGTCGCCGCACGATGTCAGCATTGTTGCCGTGAACGCAACGAGAAGTGCGCACAGGGCGGTGAATATCTTTTTCATACTTTTTGTTTCTGCTAATGATTTTACTTTACTTGTCTTGGAGCTCAATTACTTTATGACCAAGCTGCCGGCATTCTCGAAAGTTGCAGTCTTCGTCACGGTTGCATTTTCCAACGATTTAATCACAGCTTCACTCCCTTTACTGGTATCATAGTTTTTGGTCAATCTGAAAACATCGGTAGAATGTGCGAGGGGAGCGAATTTTCCGCCTAGGTCGTTGGTGGCGGCGATGTCTACATAAAGAAGATATGTAAGTTTGCCGATGCTTCTGAGGTCAACACCTTCTTTAACCTTGCTCGTAAGTGACACGGTCATCTTGGCAGGGAATGTAGTGTACTGCTTTGCAGACACTCTGTACATGCGCACATCATAATTCGTTTTTTCGGTGTACGGGGAGTAAGAAGTGTCATAGGTGTTGTCTTTTGTCAGCGTAACTGTCTCGCCATCGATGGTGCAGGTGATGTCGAAATAGTCGAACATCTCGCTACGGATGCACACTTCGGGCTGTGCCGAAGCTGTCGTAGCCTTCGACTTGTTGCCACCGTCTCCGTTGTCGTCGTTGCCGCACGATGTGAGAGAAATACCTGCCACTGTCATGGCCAAAGCAATAAGGAATGAGAAAATCTTGTTGTTCATTTTTTGTCTGTTTTTGTTTTTAGATGCAGTTAATTAATTTGCAAAGGTACTGTATTTTATTTAAAGAAACTAAACTTTTGCAAAAAACTTTGATAAGGGCGAGTAAAAAGTATGATTGCCGCTTGACATCATCCCTAACGAAGCCACATTTGTGCATCGCACCGTACGCCGCAAGCGTGTGCACCGAACGCACCACGAGCGTACGTCATACGATGCGCGTCATCATCCGGAACAAAACGACTTGTAGAGAACTATCTCTGCTAAGAAAAAGGAATGAAATTTCTAGAGAAAAGTACAACTCGAAATGGTTTTATGGTGTCGGTGAAAAATATGATCCGGACAACCAACCGAATAGGTATTTCATGGTTCTCAAATCTTAGCAAGTTATTTTTTATCGTCACAATAAAGCGCTGACGCTAAAATTGAAATGTGAAAAAGGATATTATTGAGGAAAAATGCATAACTTTGTGGCATAACGAAAATCAAACGCATACCTATATGAAATGTATTACACTCTCTTGCACAACCTTCTTACGATTGTTTATGGTAGCGATAATATCGCTGACAGGCACATTGCAGGCTCCGGCCTACCAGTTCACCGCCGTGAGCGAGTCGGGCACTGGCTACAAGGAACAGGTTTGGTTCTACAACAGTGAACTCGACCAAAACAAAATAAAGACCAATTGGGACGAAGGAAAGCGCATTGTCAGCGCATCATACACCGACAAAGGGTGGTTTGTGGTGATGGCAAAAAACACCGGATATACCATGCAGACCTACCACTACAACAACGATTGGCCCACCGACTGGATAAACAAAAAGCAGAGTGAAGGCTATCGCTTCACCTCGGTAGGGCACAGCCAGCAGAAATGGATGCTTGTAATGTCGCAAGGCACAGGATTCACCAAGCAGGATTGGCTCTACGGAAGCTGGTCGTCGCTGGAAAACAGAATCAAGAGCCGATGGAACGATGGCTATCGCATTACATCGCTTGTGTGGGACGGCAGCGGATGGTTTATGGTGATGAGCGAAGGTACAAAATACGGCGCCCAACAATACTTCTTTGGCAACACCTACAGCGAAATCCGCGATGAAATCAAGAAACAATGGAATAAAGGTTACTCTCTGCAGGCCCTCGACTATGGCAGTGGCTATTATGTGGCGCTGATGGTGACTTATGCCGACGGGCACAAGCCCGAGCAGTCGTTTATCGGATCGTCTGACGGGATTAAAAGCACTATAAAAGACTGGTGGGATTCCGGCAAAGATGTAGTGTATGTGGGCGGATGCGAAGGAGCACGTTCCACCAACTATGCAGCTAACAACAGCAGCAACAGTTCGGGCAGTGGCGGTGGCAATGCCTACAACTACACCGCCACGGGCAAATATAGCGTGCAGACTAATGCCAACGGACAGAAACGTGAAAATCTGCCCGATGGTGGATTCAGAATATCATACACTCAGAACGACGGCTCGCAAACCTACCATGAGGAACATCCATGCATCATATGCAAAGGCGACGGCAAGTGTCACATTTGTTGGGGAACTGGAGGCACGTACAATAGCTACACGGGCATTTTCTATCCTTGCTCGGGATGTGCCAGGGCTGGAGGAACAAACAAATGCTACGCTTGCCAAGGCAAAGGCAAGACCACTTTGACGGGAACCTATAAAGACGGCGTGGCAGTAGGTATTGGCAACGATGGCCGCACGTATATAGGAACTGCCGAAGGCGACAACAGCAAAAGTAGCAGCAGCCGGAGCAAATCGAGTAGCAGCCGGAGCAACGACTATGTAGAAACAATTGAATATGCCCCCAACTATACAGGCGGCAACAACAGCCAATGGTGTGAGAAGTGTCAGAAATATGCACCAGCGCACAGCCACATACGTAAGAGGGCTTACTAATAATGATTATTAGTGTTTGGGAAAATAGTCTTGCGAGATTTGCTTGTTATTACCCCTAAAAGGGGCGTATATTTCAATGCCACAATGAATTATGCGCCCCTTACAGAGACAAATTTGGAAAAACACATGAACGCAGGGGCAAGCCCCTGCACTATAAATATGTCGTGCCTACATGACTTGACGGTTGCAAAGTTTTTACCTGTCACAAATAATTTGATATGAGCAAGTCGGCATGTTTCTGAAGGTTCGCTACATAGCATACGGATGTGCAGATACGAAAAAACGCTGCGGATAAGCCTTAAATGACTTTTCCACAGCGTTGTTTCCATTTAAAGCGAGCCGCTTTATTGAGCGGCACGCCTGCTATTTTTATTGTTCCTCGCCTTCTGCCTCTTGGTTGGCATAGTCGATTACATTCTTGCGGTTGGCCTGCATGCGGTCGTATTCCTCCTTGGAACCTACGATAAGCTTCTCCCATTGGCGAAGACCTGTACCTGCGGGGATGAGGTGACCGGTGATAACGTTCTCCTTCATACCCTCCAAGTGGTCTACCTTTCCACGGATTGCGGCCTCGTTGAGCACCTTGGTTGTTTCCTGGAACGATGCTGCCGAGATGAAGCTCTTTGTCTGCAAAGCGGCACGGGTGATACCCTGCAGGATCTGCGTTGACGTTGCGGGAACAGTGTCGCGCACCTGAACAAGACGAAGGTCGCGGCGCTTCAGGCTTGAGTTTTCGTCGCGGAGCTTGCGTGCAGAGATAATCTGACCCACCTTGAGGTTGTCGGAGTCGCCTGCATCGGTGACATATTTCTTGCCCCAGATGCGGTCGTTCTCCTCGGCAAAGTCGAGTTTGTCAACCATTTCCTGCTCGAGGAATGTGGTGTCGCCCGGCTCGTCGATGCGCACCTTGCGCATCATCTGACGCACGATAATCTCGAAATGCTTGTCGTTGATCTTCACACCCTGCAAGCGGTAAACGTCCTGCACCTCGTTGACGATGTATTCCTGCACGGCCGTGGGGCCTTTGATGGCGAGGATGTCGCTCGGAGTGATGCTACCGTCGGAAAGCGGAGTTCCGGCACGCACGGCATCGTGCTCCTGCACGAGGATTTGCTTGGAGAGGCTTACGAGGTATTTCTTCTGGTCGCCGGTCTTGCTGGTGACGATAATCTCGCGGTTGCCTCGCTTCACCTTGCCCATTGCCACCTCGCCGTCGATTTCGGAAACCACTGCGGGGTTGCTCGGGTTGCGGGCCTCGAAGAGCTCTGTGACACGCGGCAGACCACCGGTGATGTCGCCTGCGCTACCAACGGCACGCGGTATCTTGACGAGTGTCGTACCCGTAGCCACGGTCTGTCCGTCTTCGGCAACGACGTGTCCGCCCACCGGGAAGTTGTAGGTTCCGATAACCTCGCCGTTGGCATCGAGCACATCGCAGGTAGGAACTTTCGACTTGTCCTTGGAGTCGGTGATGATTTTCTCGGTAAGTCCGGTGGCATCGTCGGTTTCCGAACGGAATGTTACGCCGTCGATGACATCGTTGAAACGCAGCGTTCCGGCATATTCGGTGACGATAACGGCGTTGAACGGGTCCCACTTGGCAATGAGTTCGCCCTTCTTCACGGTATCGCCGTCCTTGAAATACAACGAAGATCCATAAGGAACATTGAGCGTGGAGAGCACGATGTCGGTGTGCGGGTCGATGAACTGCACCTCGGCAAGACGGCTGACAACCATCTGGCAGTTGATGTCCTTCTCGCCGTTGTTCTCTACGAACGGAACGACGCGGAGCTCCTCGAATTTCAGTTTGCAGTCGCTCTTTGCCACGATAGACGCGTTGGCGGCGGCATTACCTGCCACACCACCGGCGTGGAACGTACGGAGGGTAAGCTGTGTACCCGGCTCACCAATGGCCTGGGCTGCGATTACGCCGACAGCCTCGCCGAGCTGCACCATGCGCTGTGTGGCAAGGTTGCGGCCATAACACTTCATGCAGACACCCTTCTTGCTTTCGCAAGTGAGCACCGAGCGTATTTCGACGCTCTCGATGGGCGACTCTTCAATGGCCTTTGCCTTGGGTTCGGTTATCTCGTCGCCCGCAGCAACTATGAGTTCGCCGGTTGACGGGTTGATTACGTCGTGTACAGACACACGGCCGAGGATGCGCTCGTAGAGTGATGATATAACCTCGTCGCCGTTTTTGAGGGCTGTGCAGACAAGACCGCGCAGTGTGCCGCAGTCTTCCTCAGATATTATCACGTCGTGCGAAACATCGACAAGACGACGTGTGAGGTAACCGGCGTCGGCAGTCTTCATGGCGGTGTCGGCAAGACCCTTACGGGCACCGTGCGATGCGATGAAGTATTCGAGCACCGACATACCCTCCTTGAAGTTGGAGATAATCGGGTTTTCGATTGTCTGTCGGCCTTCGGCACCGGCCTTCATAGGCTTGGCCATAAGTCCACGCATACCGGAAAGCTGCTTGATCTGGTCTTTAGAACCACGGGCTCCGGAGTCGAGCATCATGAATACGGCGTTGAAGCCCTGGTCGGCCTCGGTCATTTCCTTCATAAGGATGCTTGCGAGGTCGTTGTTTACATGGGTCCATGTGTCGATAACCTGGTTGTAACGCTCGTTGTCGGTGATGAAACCCATATTGTAGTTGTCGGTAATCTGACGCACTTCTTCCTGACCACGGTTGATAATGCTTTCCTTTTCTGGCGGGATGATGATGTCGTCGAGGTTGAACGAAAGTCCTGCGACATAGGCCATGCGATAACCGAGGTTCTTGATTCCGTCGAGGAACTCACATGCACGAGCCATTCCGACAGCCTTGATTACGTCGGCGATAAGTCCACGCAGGGTCTTCTTCGAAATGATGTCGTTGAAGAAGCCTACCTCAACCGGGATAATCTGGTTTACGATAACACGTCCGACAGACGTTTCAACCATGCGCTTCTCAATCTTTCCGTCAACGAGGTCGTCAACAATCACTTTCACTTGGGCGTGCAGGTCGCACTTGCCCTCGTTGTTGGCCACGAGAGCTTCTTCGGGACCGTAGAATGTAAGGCCCTCGCCCTTGGCTCCCGGACGTATCTTGGTGATGTAGTACAATCCGAGCACCATGTCCTGCGAAGGCACCGTGATAGGCGCACCGTTGGCAGGGTTGAGAATATTGTGGCTCTGGAGCATGAGAATCTGCGCCTCAAGCACGGCTTCGTTGCTCAGAGGAAGGTGCACGGCCATCTGGTCGCCGTCGAAGTCGGCATTGAAAGCGGTACATGCCAGAGGGTGAAGCTGGATTGCCTTGCCCTCAATGAGCTTCGGCTGGAATGCCTGAATACCAAGTCGGTGAAGTGTCGGGGCACGGTTAAGAAGGACGGGATGTCCCTTCATCACGTTCTCGAGAATGTCCCAGATTACCGGTTCACGGCGGTCAACGATTTTCTTTGCGCTCTTTACGGTCTTCACGATACCGCGCTCAATGAGCTTGCGGATGATGAACGGCTTGTAAAGCTCGGCTGCCATGAGTTTCGGCAGACCGCATTCGCCCATTTTCAGTTCGGGGCCTACAACGATAACCGAACGTGCAGAGTAGTCAACACGCTTACCGAGAAGGTTCTGACGGAAACGTCCCTGCTTACCTTTCAGCGAGTCGGAGAGCGATTTCAACGGACGGTTGCTGTCGCTCTTCACTGCGCTCGACTTGCGCGAGTTGTCGAAGAGACTGTCAACAGCTTCCTGAAGCATACGCTTCTCGTTGCGGAGGATTACCTCCGGAGCCTTAATTTCAACAAGACGCTTCAAGCGGTTGTTGCGGATGATTACACGACGGTAGAGGTCGTTGAGGTCGGAAGTGGCGAAACGTCCGCCGTCAAGCGGCACGAGCGGGCGAAGTTCCGGCGGAATTACAGGGATAATCTTCATGATCATCCACTCGGGATGGTTGACATCCTTGCTTCCACGGAATGCCTCGACAACCTGAAGACGCTTCAATGCCTCGGTCTTGCGCTGCTGCGACGAGTCGTTGTTGGCACGGTCGCGCAGTTCATACGACAAAGAATCGAGGTCGAGTGTGGCGAGAAGGTCGTACACGGCCTCTGCACCCATCTTGGCAATGAACTTGTTAGGGTCGGTATCTTCGAGCAGTTCGTTGGTTGCATCGAGACGGTTGTCGAGAATGTCCAAATATTCCTCTTCGGAAAGCAGGTCCATACGGTGCGATCCGAGAAGTTCGTCGCCATTCTCGTCGGTGCGGCCCTCGAGCGCGCCCGGCTGGATGACAACATATTTTTCGTAATATATTACCTGGTCGAGCTTCTTCGTCGGCATTCCCAACAGATAGCCTATCTTATTGGGCAATGAGCGGAAGTACCATATATGAGCCACAGGAACAACAAGTTCGATGTGGCCGCTACGCTCACGACGCACCTTCTTCTCGGTTACTTCAACACCGCAACGGTCGCAGACGATACCTTTGTAGCGGATGCGCTTGTATTTGCCGCAGGCGCACTCATAATCGCGTGTAGGACCGAAGATGCGCTCACAGAACAATCCGTCGCGCTCGGGTTTGTAGGTGCGGTAGTTGATTGTTTCGGGCTTGGTGACTTCTCCGAACGAATTCTCGAGAATCTCCTCGGGCGAGGCAAGACCTATGGTAATTTTCGTGAAATTATTCTTTACTTTTGTATCTTTCTTGAAAGCCATATCTTTTTGTTTTTAGGGGTGTTCGGATTAATCAAGTTTGATGCTTAGACCAAGACCGCGAAGCTCGTGCAGGAGCACATTGAGCGACTCGGGGATGCCCGGTGTAGGCATCGGGTCGCCTTTGACAATGGCTTCGTAAGCCTTCGAGCGTCCTACGGTGTCGTCCGACTTCACGGTCAGGATTTCCTGCAGCACATGGCTTGCACCGAATGCCTCGATAGCCCAGACCTCCATTTCTCCGAAACGCTGTCCTCCAAACTGCGCCTTACCACCAAGCGGCTGCTGTGTGATGAGCGAGTACGGACCGATTGAACGGGCGTGCATCTTGTCCTCGACCATGTGGCCGAGCTTGAGGAAGTAGGTGATACCCACGGTTGCCGGCTGGTCGAAACGCTCTCCTGTCTCTCCATCATAGAGGTGGGTGGAGCAGAGGTGAGGCAGACCTGCCTTGTCGGTCCATTCTGAAAGGTCGGCAAGCTTAGCACCATCGAAGATAGGTGTGGCGAACTTCACGCCGAGTTTCTTTCCTGCTGCACCGAGAATAGCCTCGAAAATCTGTCCAAGGTTCATACGCGAAGGCACACCGAGGGGGTTGAGCACCAGGTCAACGGGACGTCCGTCCTCGAGGAACGGCATGTCCTCCATACGCACAATCTTCGACACGATACCCTTGTTACCATGGCGTCCGGCAAGTTTGTCGCCGACTCCGATCTTACGTTTCTTAGCTACGTAGACCTTAGCCATCTGCAGAATGCCCGAAGGAAGTTCGTCGCCTATGGTTATCGCGAATTTCTTGCGCTTCAATTCGGCATCGAGGAGCTTGTACTTGCGTATGTAGTTCATTATGAGCTTCTGTATAAGCCCGTCAGTATGTTCGTCGCCAGTCCATCCGTTCGACTGTATTCCGTCGTAGACAAGGTTCTTCAACGCAGGAGCAGTAAACTTGCTGCCCTTTGTTATGATTTCAGCTCCGGAATAGTCTTTAACGCCCTGCGATGTCTTTCCGTCGGTGAGTGTGAGAAGCTTGTCAACGAGAATATCCTTCAAATCCTCGTTCTTTGCCTCGTATTCCTCGTCGATTTTTGCAAGGATTATCTTGTCCTGCTTTTTCGACTCGCGTGTCTTGACGGCGCGGGTGAACAGTTTCTTGTCAATAACGACGCCGCTGAGCGACGGGTTGGCCTTCAAAGACGAGTCTTTCACATCACCTGCCTTGTCGCCGAAAATAGCGCGGAGGAGTTTCTCCTCAGGCGAAGGATCGCTCTCGCCCTTAGGCGAAATCTTACCTATAAGAATATCACCCGGCTCAACACGAGCACCAACACGGATGATACCGTTGTCGTCGAGGTCTTTGGTTGCCTCTTCGCTGACATTAGGAATGTCGCTTGTGAATTCCTCAACGCCACGTTTTGTTTCGCGAACGTCAAGCGAATATTCGTCTACATGCACCGAAGTGAGAACATCGTCACGCACCATGCGCTCTGAAAGCACGATAGCATCCTCATAGTTGTAACCCTTCCAAGGCATGTAAGCCACGAGGAGGTTGCGTCCAAGAGCGAGCTCACCGTTTTCGGTTGCATATCCCTCTGTAAGGATGTCGCCGGCCTTCACACGCTGGCCCTTTACGCAAATCGGACGAAGGTCGATGGTCATGTTCTGGTTGGTACGGCGGAACTTCGGAATACGATATTCCTTGAGTGCAGGCTCGAAGCTTACGAATTCCTCGTCTTCGGTGCGGTCATACAATATGCGTATTGTCGTGGCGTCAACATATTCTATTACGCCCTCGCCCTCGGCGGTAATCATCGTGCGCGAGTCTTCGCACACCTGCTTCTCAAGACCTGTACCTACGATAGGTGCATCGTTGTGGAGCAAAGGAACAGCCTGGCGCATCATGTTACATCCCATCAACGCGCGGTGACCGTCGTCATGCTCCAAGAAAGGAATAAGTCCGGCCGACACCGAAGCAATCTGCTGCGGCGACACGTCCATAAGGTCAACTTCCGAAGGGGGAACCACTGGGAATTCAGCGTCCTGACGGCACTTCACATTGTCGCGAATAAACGTTCCGTCTACATTAAGCGGAGCATTACCCTGTCCGATAATATGTTCAGACTCCTCTTCTGCAGTGAGATACACAACATGATTGTTGTCGAGGTCAACTACAGAATCAGTAACCTTGCGGTAAGGAGTCTCGATAAAGCCGAGTTCATTTATTGTCGCATAGACGCAAAGCGAAGATATAAGACCGATGTTAGGTCCTTCAGGACTTTCAATCGGGCAAAGACGTCCATAGTGAGTATAATGAACGTCACGCACCTCAAATCCGGCACGTTCACGCGAAAGACCGCCAGGGCCGAGGGCCGAAAGACGACGCTTGTGAGTAACCTCGGCAAGCGGGTTGGTCTGGTCCATAAACTGCGAGAGCGGGTTTGTGCCGAAGAACGAGCTGATGACGCTCGATATTGTCTTGGCGTTGATCAGGTCGGTAGGCTGGAACACCTCGTTGTCGCGCACATTCATGCGCTCACGAATGGTGCGGCTCATACGTGCCAGGCCAATGGAGAACTGGTTGCTGAGCTGCTCGCCGACAGTGCGTACACGACGGTTGGAGAGGTGGTCAATATCATCTACCGTTGCGCTCGAGTTTACAAGCTGGATGAGATACTTGATAATCTCTATGATGTCTTCCTTGGTCAATACGCGGATTTCAGAATCGGTATCAAGACCAAGTTTCTTGTTGATGCGGTAACGTCCCACTTCGCCAAGGTCATAACGCTTATCAGAGAAGAACAGATTCTGGAACACTTCCCTTGCACTTGCATCATCGGCAGGATCGGCATTACGAAGCTGACGGTAGATATAAGTGACGGCCTCTTTCTCAGAATTACTTGAATCCTTGGCTAAAGTATTGAATATGATGGTGTACTTGTTGGCAGCATCCTGATCTTTGTGCAAGAGAATCGACGAAGTGCTGCTGTCAAGGATATCCTCAATATTGTCTTCCGTAAGTTCTGTCTCACGTTCCATGATGACTTCGTTACGTTCAATGGAAACAACTTCGCCGGTGTCCTCGTCAACGAAATCCTCATTCCAGCTCTTGAGCACGCGTGCAGCAAGCTTGCGTCCTATTGCTGCCTTCATGTTTTTCTTGTTAACCTTCACCTCTTCGGCAAGGTCGAATATCTGCAGGATGTCCTTGTCGGTTTCGTATCCCATTGCACGCAGAAGAGTAGTAACGGGCAATTTCTTCTTACGGTCAATGTAAGCATACATCACATTGTTGATGTCAGTGGCAAATTCTATCCACGATCCCTTGAACGGGATGATGCGTGCCGAATACAACACAGTTCCGTTGGCATGTACTCCCTGTCCGAAGAACACACCGGGAGAGCGGTGCAGCTGGGACACAACGACACGCTCGGCACCATTTATAACAAATGTTCCGTTGCTTGTCATATAAGGGATGGTGCCAAGGAATACATCCTGTATGAATGTTCCGAAATCCTCGTGGTCGGGATCGGTACAGTAAAGTTTCATCTTAGCCTTCAAGGGTACGCTATAAGTGAGCCCGCGCTCTAGACATTCGTCTATGGTATAACGCGGCGGGTCGATATAGTAATCCAGGAACTCAAGAACGAAATTATTGCGTGTGTCGGTGATAGGGAAATTCTCTGAGAACACCTTATACAAACCGTCATTCTTGCGTTCCTCAGGCGGAGTGTCCAATTGTAGGAAATCTCTAAAGGACTTTAACTGCACATCGAGGAAATCCGGATATGGCATCGGATTATGGACGCTGGCAAAATTTACTCTGTTATCAACAATTTTTGAAGCCATCAGAAGATATTATACGGTGAATGTTATCTGAAAAATATAAAAAGACACAAAAAGGTTAGAACCCACCTACCTGGTAGATTCTAACCGTATTTTAGATAATTCAAAAGTTTTTGAAGCGGAGAAGCAGACCATTGCTGCTGAACTCCGAGCCAATCACTTTCAGATTACTTGAGTTCAACCTTGGCACCAGCCTCCTCGATAGCCTTCTTCAAGTTCTCAGCCTCGTCCTTAGACAGACCTTCCTTGATTGTAGCAGGAGCACCGTCTACAAGCTCCTTAGCTTCCTTCAAGCCAAGACCGCAAGCTTCCTTAACTGCCTTTACAACCTGGAGCTTTGTTGCGCCAACCTCAGCGAGGACAACATCGAAAGATGTCTTCTCCTCAGCTGCAGCAGCACCGCCAGCTGCAGGACCAGCAGCTACAGCTACAGCTGCAGCAGCAGGCTCGATACCATACTCGTCCTTCAGGACTGTTGCCAACTCATTTACTTCTTTCACTGTAAGATTTACTAACTCTTCAGCAATAGCTTTAATATCTGCCATTTGTATTTTAAATTTTAATTGTTTTTAATGTTAATGTTTTGTGACTTGGAGTTGTATTACTCAGGACGCTCGCCCAAAGTCTTAAGCACACCATGAATAGTGTTTGCGCCTGATTGCAGAGCAGAAACGACATTCTTTGCAGGCGACTGCAGCAAAGCCACGATGTCTGCGATAACCTCGTTCTTGCTCTTGAGAGCAACGAGCTCTTCAAGTTGATTTGCACCGTAGATGCACTCCTCAGCGTAAGCTGCCTTAAGAGCGGGAACTCCCTCTTTAACATATTCTTTAAGGAGTTTGGCAGGCACGTTAGCCACCTGCGAGAACATAACGGCGGTAGTACCTTTCAACGAGCCGTACATCGGTTCGAAATCCACATCGGAAGCCTCAAAAGCCTTGTGCAGGAGAGTGTTCTTAACGACAATCATCTTGATTTCGCTCTTGAAGCACTTGCGACGCAAATTGCTTGTAGCCTCGGCGTTGAGACCTGCGAGGTCAACGAGGTAGAAGTGAGGATATTCCTTCAGCTTCGCTCCGAGTTCGGCAATAATAGTATCTTTTACTTCTTTCTTCATTTTACAAAACTTTTAGAGTTACTCAACTGATTTAGGATCAACCTTGATACCCTTACTCATAGTGCTTGAAATAAAGATACTCTTGATGTATGTACCTTTAGCTGCAGCCGGCTTGAGCTTTATCACAGTAGCAATAAATTCCTTTGCGTTCTGGAATATCTGCTCAGGAGCGAAGCTAACCTTGCCGATTGACGTGTGGATGATACCAGCCTTGTCAACCTTAAAGTCAATTTTACCTTGCTTCACTTCCTTTACGGCCTTAGCAACGTCCATTGTAACAGTGCCGCTCTTGGGGTTAGGCATCAAGCCACGCGGACCGAGTACACGGCCCAAAGGTCCAATCTTACCCATGCATGACGGCATAGTGATGATAACATCAACATCTGTCCATCCACCTTTGATCTTTTCGATATACTCGTCAAGACCAACATAATCTGCACCGGCTTCCTTTGCGGCAGCCTCCTGATCGGGAGTACAGAGACAGAGGACACGCGTCACTTTACCAGTTCCGTTAGGCAGCGACACAACGCCACGTACCATCTGGTTAGCCTTACGCGGGTCAACGCCCAAGCGTACGTCAATATCGAGCGAAGCGTCAAATTTGGTAGTTGTGATTTCCTTCACCAACTCCGAAGCTTCCTTCAAAGAGTATGCTTTCCCTGCTTCAACCTTATCAGCTACTGATTTTTGATTTTTTGTCAGTTTACTC